>NZ_JACHGJ010000002.1:348893-697786 GCF_014207565.1 Spirochaeta isovalerica
AGGGCGGTTATTACAAATCCCTGGCCGATAAGGGAACTCTAATCGCAGAAATAAATTGACGACACCTCAAATGATCGGGGTCTTTGTTCGCCCCGGCATCGGGCAATGTCGACCCCTCAAATGATCGGGGTCTTTGTTCGCCCCGGCATCGGGGATTGTCGACCCCTCAGATGATCGGGGTCTTTGTTCGCCCCGGCATCGGGGCTCATGTAAAAATAGTGTGAGACCGGAATGTATATCTCCCTTACAATAAAAGGAGATGATTCACTCCGGTCCCGTAATCTGTCAGATTTATCATGACTCATATCATCATGTCTCCACGCCGGAAGAGGGAAGGCTTCTTTTCTTTTTTCAGCTTGAGGGTAGCGCGTCTGTGCATCTGGGCGGGACAGTTCTCGATGTACAGGACAGCTGTGCCTTTATTATGCCTTCAGCGCTGTCTTTCCGTGTCCGTGGACGGGGACGGGCCCGATTACTCGACTGCCGCATATCCTATATCAACTCACTACTGAAAAGTTCTATCGGATCGGCTCTGTCGAGTCTGTTGCCTTCGGTAAAAACGGGACCGTTCCGGGCTTACTGCCTTTCCGGCCATTCGGTTCTCCGTCTGGAACCTCTTCTTGACATTATCAGTGAAGAAACGGGTCTGAAGCGGAGCGATTATCTGGATATGATACATTTCCAGATTTTCGAGATACTCATTCTGTTGAGAAGAGAAGGGGCTCTATCGCAGGCGGACATCGAGACATGGTCGGTCAGTCAGAGAGTCTGGCAGATAGAAGATGTCGCGGAGTTTATAGACTCTAACTACGATATCCCGTTCACTTTGGAGGAATTGGCCGTCAGGTGCAATTTGAACCCCTCCTATTTTTCCCGGGCCTTCAGGGAAAAGATGGGCCTGCCTCTTTTTGAATACATAAACAGGATGAGGATCGGCCGCGCCGTACAGCTCCTCAAAAACACCAATCTGGCTATTCTGGAAATAGCCATGACCGTAGGGTACAACAATGTATCTTTTTTCAACCGGTATTTCAGAAAACTCAAAGGCTGTTCTCCGGGAGAGTTCAGAAAGAAAATACTGGAGTAAAAATTGTGAAAGAACAAAAGCCCCGGTTCGGATGAATAGTGTCAGACCGTAAATCCCTATGGGCGCATAATTAAGTCAAAATGAGAAGGAGATGAGGAAATGAGAGATTTTTTAAAAACATCGCCAATAGCCGGAGAAGTGAGGCTTCCGGCCAATGTTGTGCTCCATCGGAAGAAAATGAGCGCCGAGGAGCTTCTTTCTCTTGAATCGAAGGGCGTCTTTTCTGTCGAGGAAAGAGGGGATGAAGAATACGAGCTTGAAGTGAACGGCTGTTCTATTGCCCATGGAACCATTGTAAAAAAACAGGGCGGTTACTTTTTTAAAGTAAAAGAGATGTACGGGGAGGAGAAATAAATGAAAGAGGGAAGAATTAATGATGTCAAAGTACCTGTCGAGGTTGTTTTAGGAGATACCGAACTGAAGCTTGAGGATTTTGCCTCTATGGGGCCGGGAACAATTATCGAACTTCATTCAATTGCCGGAGAACCTGTGGATCTCGTTGCTTCCGGTACAAAAATAGCTAAAGGCGAAGTTGTCGTAATCGATGAGTGCTTCGGAATCCGCGTAACAGAGATCTTGAAGAAGGGTTAAGGCTATGGAAGAAGAATTCAAAGTGGAAAACGTTCACGGAAGCGCCATAATGGCTTCGGCTCGCAAGGAAAACCGGGAGTACCGTGTCAAGAAATATGATTTTAAAAGACCTGATAAGTTCTCATTGGAGCAGATACGGACCCTTTCGATCGTTCATGAATCATTCTGCCGGTTGGTTACGGTCTCCCTTTCAGGAAAAATCAGGAAGAAAATCGACCTGTCGGTCGCGCAGGTCGATCAGCTGGCTTATTTTGAGTTTATAGACTCCATTCCCGATCCGACGGCCATAGCCGTTGTCAATATGCATCCTCTGAGAGGCAGCGCCATAATTCAGATTGATCCGGATATCTCTTTTCCCCTCTGTGATCTGCTTTTTGGTGGATCGGGAATGGAATCTGTGGAAAACAGAGAGCTGTCTCCCATGGAGCGTTCAGTCAGCAGCAGTATAGCAGATGTCTTATTGAAGGATCTGGCCGTTTCCTGGGAGCCGTTGATTCATTTAGAACCAGAAGTGGGGCAGATAGAGACCAATCCCCAAATGGCTATGATTGTCCCTCCTACGGAGATGGTCGTTCTGGTCAGCCTTAAAGTCGTGCTGGAAGGACATGAGGGCCGTATCAATTTCTGCATCCCCTTTCTGACAATTGAACCTCTCATTGAAAAACTGAGCGCACAATATTGGTTTTCCAGAGTGAGAAATGAGAGAGAGGATTGCGTTCCATCGGAAAATATCATTTCCCTGAAACTCGATTGCGAAGTCCTGACTGAAGCAGAAGATTTGAGCCTGAGGCAGATCGGACAGCTCAGAAAGGGAAGCCTTGTCAGGCTTCCGCTTTTCGGAGAAGGTCATTCTTATCTGAGAGCCGGCGGGGAAACTGTCATGGACCTTACCCATAAGAAAATTCGCAGCGCCATGAAATTCCAGGTTGCTGAAAGCCGGCTGAGAGACAGCGGCGTGGTTCCGGGCTTTCTAAATGTGAACCAGAAGGCGGACAGTTTCAATGAGGACAGCATTAAAAGCCTCGCAGAAGAGATGAAAAAGCTTTCGAGAACGCTGACCGAAAAGATTGATCGCCTCTCGCTGAATCAGGAACAGCTGAGCGATCAGGTCTTCTTCAGCACCGAAGGCGATCAGCCGGCGGCTCTTCAGAAAAGGGAACCTTTCGGGTTTATCGGATTACCCGATATCCCCTTGTTGTATGAGCTTCTCTCCGGAGAGAACAAACAGGCGGTCGCTCTGATTCTCTCCCGGCTCGATTCCGGCCTTGGAGCGGAGCTGCTCGGTCATTTTCCAAAAGAGCTGCAACCGGATATTATAAAAAGAATCGGTACGATGGACAGGGTGTCACCGGAAATCATTAATAAAGTGGAAAAGGTTCTGCTCGGCAGTTTTAACAAGATTGCCGAAAGCTCCGAACCGGATGTTAAAGGGGTGGAAAAAGTTACTCAGATTCTCAGTTTATCACCCCGTTCGGTTGAATCACACATCATCGGGAGCCTGGATAAGAGTGACAGCCATTTTTCCGAAGAGATTAAGAAGCGGATGTTTGTTTTTGAAGATATTGTTCTGCTTGATTCCCGGGCCGTCGCCAGACTGGCTCAGCGGGTCGACCTGAAGGATCTCTGCCTGGCAATGAAAATGGTTGCCGAAGATTCTGTCAGGGAGCATATTTTCACCTCTATACCCCCGGCTGAAGCTGATGAACTGAAAAAATGTCTTGAGGAAAAAGGACGGGTTCTGATTACGGAAGTCGATAAAGCCCAGCAGCGGATTGTCTCGGTCATCCGGCAGATGGAGGAGGAAGGGGAGATGCTCATCGGCCGGGCCGATGAGATGATCGATTAATTCAACCAGTCCAGAATGCGGGAGACCGCTTCGCTGGCTTCGGGGATGTAGGGGATGTTGAGCATCCAGACATGGAACATGTCGTCCCATTCCTCATAGGTGAGATCCAGTGAGGCCGCTTCAGCTTTTGATCGGAAATCGCGACAGTCGGGGAGAAGAAGATCCAGAGTCCCGATCATCAGCAGCGTCGGGGGAAGTCCCTCAAGACTGCCGAACAGAGGGGATATATAGGGATGCCTGGGGTCTTCTTTCCCTCTGTAGAATCCTGCCGCGTCAGCGAGTCCTGGGAGGGCCAGCATGTTGTCCAGCTCACTCTGCTTAGGTGTGTCTTCATTATCCATAGCTAAGTTGAGCCAGGGGCTGAGGAGAATCTGCCTGGACGGCAATGACTGATTGTCATCGCGAAGCTTCATTGAGAGCGCCAGGGCCAGACCGCCGCCGGCCGAGTCTCCCATCAGGATAATGTCATCTGAAACGGTATTTTCCAGAAGATGCCGATACGCAGAATAAACAGCGTTCAGAGCCGCCGGGTAGGGGTGTTCCGGTGCCTTCGGATAGTTGATCATAAGAATCCTGTAGTTTCCCGATAAGGCTATATGACTGAGAACTCTCCAGTGCAGCAGCGAGGGGCCGCTCACATAAGCGCCGCCGTGACAATAGAGAATGGTTTTCCCGTAGTCTTTCTTTTTGGGGTATATCCAGTGGCCCGAGAACTCTTCGGTCTCTATCTTTTCAATATGGCATCTCTTCCGGGCCAGCGGTCCCGGTTCGGGAAAATCATCTTTCCGCAGTTTCTCCAGTTTCAGCCCGTCGCTGAAAAGCCCGTGAATCATTTTCTTCAGAGATTTATTGATCATCCTGCTTTGAAAACTGGTAGTTTGATGTTTCATTTTATCTGATAATTTCCAATGTTTTGCCAATTATGTCAATTGTCTGACTGTTTAGGATCCTTTGACACCATAATCAGCCTGAGACTCCCGATATCAGTGGGACGGCTGATAAAATAACCTTGAGCTTCTGCACATCGGTTGTTTTTCAGAATCTCGATCTGGTCGCCTGTTTCGACTCCTTCCGCTACAACGTTGAGGTTCATAATGTCCGCCAGGGAGATTATCGTCCTGACAATACCCTGATCTTCCTCTTTGTTCTGCATCTGATCGATAAATGATTTGTCGATTTTTAAAGTGGAAAGGGGAAATTTCTGCAGGTAGGAAAGGGAGGAATAGCCAGTTCCGAAATCATCTACGGCGATACTGATTTTCATGGCGGTTAACTCGTTGAGAATCTTCATGGTACTGGCAATATCATTCATGGCTATGCTCTCAGTGATTTCAACTTCCAGCAATTCCGAGGGGAATGATGTCTCTTCCAGTATTGTCCTTATTTTCCCGACCAGACCGGGATCGGTAAACTGTACAGCCGAAAGATTGACCGCCAGTTTCAATGGTCTTTCCAGTGAAGCATTCAGCTCTGCTATATCGCTGCAGGCTTTTCTCAGAATGAATTCTCCCACGGATATAATCAGGCCCGACTCTTCGAGGATGGAAATAAACTCATCGGGGTACACGATTTCCGATTTATTCCTGTTCCAGCGAACCAGCGCTTCCACGCCTGTTATCCTGCTTTCATGGATGTGAAATTTGGGCTGGTAATAGACGAGGATTTCCTCATTTTCAAGAGCGGATCTCAGCATCGTTTCATTTTTATGGCGGAGTTTCAGTGCGCGGTCATCTTCCTCTCTATAAAAGGAGTAAGATCCTTTTCTGGCCTTTTTGGCCATATGCTGGGCCTGGTTTGCATTTCTGGGGATATCCTCGATCCTGCGACTGTCCGATGGGTATAGGGATATGCCCTGGGAGCAGGACGTGTACACTTTTCTCCCGGCTATAAAGAATGGTTTTTCCATTTCCAGTCTGATCTTTTCTATGATTCGTATGATGTCTTCCTGGGTGTTGATATCCGTTAGCAGCAGGGTAAACTCATCTCCTTCATAGCGTGAGACTGTATCAGAACGGCGGCACAGGGTTTTCAGTCTGTCCCCCACCATTTTTAACAGCTCATCACCGACCTGGTGACCATAAGAGCGGTTGATCTTTTTAAAATTGTCCAGACCGAGGCTGACGACGCAGACTATATTCCCCTCTCTGTCGGCATTCATTCCCGCAATGAGAAGTCTGTCGTAAAAGAGATTTTTGTTGGGCAGATCGGTTTGTCTGTCGTAATTGGACATATAATGCAATCTGTTCTCCAGGTCCCGGTTCTGAGTCAGGTCCTGGCAGACGAATGAGTAATTGAGAGGTTCTCCGTTTTTGTCGCGGATGAGCACAACGGATTTATGCTGGGGGAATATGACGCCGTTTTTCCTTCTATCCCAGGTTTCTCCTACCCATTTACCGGTTTTGTCGATGGTCTTCCGCATCTCTTCAAAAATTTCTATCCGCCCATCGGGAGAACTCAATTCAACAATGGATTTTCCTAAGACCTCTTTTCCGCTGTAACCGGATATCTTCTCGAAAGCTCTGTTCACCTTTGTTATAATCAGGTCTTTATCGGTGATGACGATTCCCTCAAGGCTGTTTTCCAGAATGGTGGAAGCCTGTTCCAGTTCGCTCGTTCTTTTCAGTATTGTTTTTTTGAGAATCCTTCTGTTGATGAGGAGAAAGGCTGTGGCTATTAAAACAGTAAGAATAACAGCAATTATTGAAGGTATGTACTTCTCCATGGGGTTTTCATGAGGACCGATCCATTTGCTGTACAGACTGTAATAGTAGGAATTCTGATCGTCTTTCAAATCGGATAGGCGCAGGGAAATCCTGTCGAGAAGAAGTTTATGGGGTCCTGTTATCGATGTTACGGGATATGCCGGTTCCGGGGAGAAGACCGTCGGTGTGATTTTAATGTCCTCCGCTCCGAGGAGGTAGGAATTGTAGATGACGCCGCCGTATATCTCATTGCTTTTGACATCATTTATCAGAGAGCTGAAACTGGTGTACTCGACAACAGTGAAAGGGATTTCCAGTGCGTCCATAAATGACTTGAAATTCTTTCCGATTTCATCGCCGACAACCATTCCGATTTTTTTATTTGTCAGAGATTGAATGCTTTCGTACTGTTCCTGACGATTAATAAACAGCTGTCCCCAGCCTCCGGAGATACTCTCCTTGCCGAAATAAAAGATTTTCTGACGGGATTCTGTTTTAAATAAGGCCCCGTATATATCGATTTCACCACTTTCCAGTTTGCTGAAAAGATCGCCGTAATCTGTCGGGACAAATTGATATTCGACATGAAATTCATTGAGAATTCGTGAGAAAAGTTCTACGAGAAAACCATCGGGTTCACCCGAATCGTTGATAAAGGATATGGGAGGTGTATCGGTGATAAATGCGAAATTTACTGATTGATCCCCTTCTCCGAAGAGGTTTTGGGCAAAAAAAGCCAGAGAAAATACGAATAATGAAATATTGAGTATTTTCGTTCTCTTGTTCATTAAATCCTTCACTATTAATAATAAAGGATATTTGAGTCAAATTTACAAATGAATTCAAGACATCAGATTGTTAAATCCATCATTAATATTCTTGAATTTCTTTTATTGTTGTAGTTTTTCTGTTTTTCCGGCGGCAGCTCTTCCCTGGATACGGTTCTGAAACCCAGAGAGAGGAACCAGTCAGCCGCTTCGGTTGTCAGCACGAAGATATGCCTGATCCCCTGCTCTCTGGCCCTTTCCAGAAAAAAAGAAACCAGCCTTCTCCCTATACCTAGGTGGCTGTAGGTAGAGTCGACAGTGATGGCGGCAATTTCTCCATATTCTTTTCCATAGGGGATGAGAGCGGCACATCCGTGTATGATGTTGTCCATGGAGTACACGGCATAATGCTTTTTCCAGGTCAGAAGATCTTCCTTTGTCCTTTTCACCAGTAGCCCTTTTTCAATCAGCGGCTGCATCAGGCTGAGAATAGCCGGAACGTCGTCGCTCTTCATGGGCCTAATGGATTCGTAAATGTTGGTGTGGATCATCGTTCCGCTTCCGAGGGATGAGAAAATCTCTTTCAGAACGACTCCTTCGATTCTTCCGTCCAGGATATGAACTCTGTCGACCCCTTTTTCACAGGCTTCTACGGAGCAGCTGATAATATTTCTATTGGGAACACCTTCGTTAAGATCGAGAAAATCCTTAGCAGCCCGCACATCCATTTTCGAGATGCGCCCTTCCCGGGACACATTGGTCGATCCCGCTGTTTTATAGGGAGGGGTCATGAGTATATCGTTTCCGGTAATATAAAAGAGCTTTCTCGCTTCCATTTCCGACGCCAGGGTGACGGCCAGATTGTCGGAGTTGACGTTGTAAGGTATACCTGTCGAATTCCAGCCGATAGAGGGGATAATGGGGATCAGGGCTTCATCGAGAAGCTTCTTGATTGTCACTGTATCGACTTTTTCCACTTTTCCCGTGTTGAGATAATCCAGACCGTCCTGAACGCCGAGCGCCCGGGCTTTCACCCAGTTCCCGATGACTGCGTTTTCTCCATAGGCTGAAAGAGCGGTCATGACTTTGTTCGCCGTATCGAAGGCTGCCATTTTTATAAAAGGAACGGCTTCGGGAGGTGTTATTCGTATTCCCTTATGGAACTCGCATTCTATTCCGTATCTGTGAAGGATTTCATTTATCCTCTCTTTGGCTCCGGCGATGAGAATAATACGGATTCCGTTTCCTTTGAGAAGAGAAATATCCCTGGCCAGAACGGGAAAAGCCGGTTCGTCGATGATGGCGCTGTCCAGTTTTATAACGAATGTCGATTTTTTAAACCGGTGCGTGTAGGCGAAAACTTCTCTGATTAAGGAGACCTGATCTTTAAAAGCGGGATTATCCATAGATTGATTTTAGAAGAAAGTGTGAAAAAAATCATCTACAAAAAAGTTAAAATCCTATAGACTGGATTTATGGATGAAGCAGCAGAGTTTAAAAAAGAGCGGGAAGAGATGTTCGGCGGTAAAATCCGGTTTATGTCTTATGCCCGTTATATCGGCGAAGCCGGAGGGGCGAGACCATTGAATATCGGAGGTCTCCTCTTTGTCATAAATGATACAATCCACTTCGAGGATTTTGAGAGCCAGAACGCTCTGATGTCCCTGATGGGCCAGAATAAAAAGTACAGCAAGACGGAATTTTCTCTTGAGCTTGATGATATTTCAGTCCTTAAGGAAATCCGGGAAAAGCATGCAAGCGAGTGCGTGTCCGGAATGCTGCCGGAGGATGAAATTCTGAATGCTCCCGGCGGATTGACCGGTCTGTTTTTCAAATCGGTTATACAGCTCCTGTTAAAAGGCAAACCGTCGATCTTCTTTGATTTTCTCGACAAAGAGGGATTCAAGAATCTGGTAAATGAGTATATGCTGCGCCCAGAATAGGCGTTTTAAATGAAGTTTATAAAATTGTTCAGACCTGCCGACTATCTCATTTTTATACTTAATATAGCGGCCATAGTTGTTTTTTCCCTAAGTGTATACGGAAAGGCCGGAGAGCCTTCCAATGTTCTTATCGAAGCTGGTGAAGATCAGTGGATCTATTCACTCGATGAAGACAGAATCGTACACATTCACGGAAATCAGGGAGATACGGTCATCGAAATCAAAGACGGGAAAGCCCATATCGCCGATTCTCCCTGTCCCGACAAACTGTGCGTGCAAATGGGTTGGCTTGAGAATCCTAATGACTGGGCAGCCTGCCTTCCCAACGGCGTATTTGTAACCTTACAGGGAGAAAGCGATAGTGAAATCGATGCAATCAGTCAGTAAAGAATCTCATATGGTCGCCATGCTGGCGGCTTTCTGTATGTTTTTTTCCATGATCGAGTACCTGATTCCCAAGCCTCTTCCCTTTATGCGACTCGGGCTGGCCAATCTACCGATCCTGATAGCTCTTTTTCTTCTTCCGGACAGAAAAATCCTCCTTCTGATTTTTCTGAAAGTTCTGGGTCAGGGATTGGTGAACGGAACCCTTTTCTCCTATATTTTTCTCTTTTCCGCAGCGGGATCTTTCAGCAGCGGTCTCGTTATGCTTCTGGTATACAAAGCCGGCGGTAAAAGAATTTCTCTTATAGGAATCTGTCTGGCGGGAGCACTTGTCAGCAATATGGTTCAGCTGGTTCTGGCCCGCTTTTTTATTTTCGGTCGGTCGGCTTTTATTATCGGCCCTCCTTTCCTGATAATCGGAACCGTCAGTGCCCTTATTCTGGGTATTTTCGCCGAACGGTTTAAAGACCGGTCAAGATGGTTTGCCGACCAGATGGGAGCTCTGGATGAATAAGCCGAAATTCTTTTTATGGGCGGGTATGGCGGCGGCGCCGGCGTTTCTCTTTCAAAGCGATCCGCTTTTCCGGTGGATACAGGTCTTTCTTTTTATCTCGGCGTCTATCATTTCCGGAAAGAAGTTCAGGCTGCTTCCCAATCTTCTCATGTCCGCCGGAATCATCTTCGCCAATCTGATCACGCCCAACGGGAAAGTCCTGCTGTCCATCTCCGGTTTGTCCGTCACTCAGGGGGCTCTTATAAACGGAATCTCCCGGGCCGGACTTCTGATCGGCATGATTTATCTATCAAGGTTTTCGGTGAGGAAAAATCTCCAGATCCCCGGCCGCACAGGCAGTCTTCTCTCCCTTGTCTTTTTCTATTTTGACAGAATCATTGAAGGGGAGAGAGTGACCCGGGGAAATTTCATAGAAAAGATCGATGAAAAGCTGATGGCCGTTCAGAACATCTCTGTGGAGAACCTTTCCCTCGAAACAGACAGTGCAAAGGTCTCTCCGGGGACGAAACTGATTGTTCCGACCCTGGTTTTCATCCTGAGCTGGACGCTTTTTGTCATACCCTTTGTTGTCTAGAAACCGTAGATCCGGTCTGCCGCAGCGGTAACTTTGTCCACCATGGCCGCTACCTGATCCCGGTCAATGAGGAACAGAGGCGGATAATCTCCGTATTGAGTGACGGCATAATTCTTTGCGTCATAGGGATGAAACGTCGTTTCGGCCCATAGGGAACCGCCGTCTTTCAGTTTCCAGGAAATCGTCAGATCGGCGGCGGCCTTTGATACCGGAGCCTCTATTTCTCCTGTCAGGTGCAGAGATCTTACGGTCTGATAAATTTCCAGAAAATCCCTTTCGCTGATCTCCATTCCGTTGAGAGTGTAAGCTTTTGCTCCTCCGCTTTTATCGATGCCGACCATAAGCGCCAGTTCAGGAGTGATAATATTGATCGTATCTATCTTCTCAAGATCGATTGGCCTCACCTGTCTGTCCGCCAGAGAGAAGGGAGATATATCCATGAAATCCAGATCTCCGGTATTTAGAGTGAAAAGCTGATCTTCTGTTCCCAGTTTCGCATAAACTCTCTTTTCTCCTGCCGGTTTACCCAAATGAAGAATCAGAGCTTCGCCGGTTCTGTCGGTAAGCGAGAAATCCGCTTTCTCCGTATTTATTCCATAATCGGACGGTCGGCCCTGATCAATAAAACCGGAAATCATGAGAGGCCGGCCCAGGCTGTTCAGAAATAGGGTGAAGCTGTCCTCATCGACAGGAATTAGCCTGCTGTAGGGGGCGTCCAGCATATGATCAAAATCATCCGGTGCGAACTGATCAAATCGTTTATAGGGGATAAGGGAGAGGTGAGAGGGGCCTTCAATGGTAAGAGTCGATATGTTTCTCAAATCAGGCATGGGCAGTTTTCTGTCTCTCAGGTCGTCGGCTTCTATTTTTAGAGAAGAACCGAGTGATCTTTTCACGAGATAGATTTCCTCCGATCCGTCAACAGAAAGAAAATACCCCTCTTCTTCCGTGCTGTAGGAACCCGGGTAGATGGTTTGAATTTGCTTCCCGTCGCTGATGGTTATGGACCTGGAACCGGGATCGATACCTTTCTCATCACCGGTCTCAAGAGAGTCGCTGACGGTCTTAAGTGAATCAATGCGGCTCAGTTCCTTTATAACCGGCAGAATCTTTTCGGGGTCGAAGCGGCTGAGAGATCCCTTTGCCGCGGTCCATATTCCATTCTCTTTAAGAAAGCTGAAAGTCCGTCCCTTGTCGACAAGCGTAAAGGAATTCAGGGTCTCTGAGGGTATATTGAAGAGAGTTTTCGGTCCCTTATCTGTGATGGTTTCCGCAGGAGCTTTCTCTTGTGGAATGTCAGCTGGTTTCTCAGCCGGCGTTTCCGCCGGTGCTTCCGGCGCAACCTTTTCGGGAGCGTCCGCCGGCTTCTCCGCGACCGGTTGCTCCCTTACCGTTTCCGGGATGTTCTTGTCCCTGACGGTTACATAGAAAACCGCGGCAACTGAGGCTATAAAAAATAATGCTATCAGATAAATCGAGCGTTTATTCAAGTAATCATCCTTTCTTCAGTTCTATACGAGCTGACAATATATCGCGAAAATGGACGGTCGACCGGACTGCCAAAGAATTGTATAATATTTTTCAGGTATTTAAAAAGGATTTAAAAGGAGTGTCAATATGACTGAAGCTGTACAGAGAATACTCGATATATTTGAAGAACTGAACAAAGTTCCCCGCCAATCGGAACAGGAAGAAAAAATCCATAAATGGCTTATGGAATGGGCCGAGGACAACGGTTTCGCCTGCTCCACCGATGAAGCCTTGAACATCAATATCAAAGTTCCCGCCACGCCCGGTTTTGAAAAAGCTCCGGGACTGGTCATACAGGGACATATGGATATGGTCTGCGAAAAAGTTGACGGTTCGGACCACGACTTTTCAAAGGATCCCATCAAGCACGTCATAGACGGTGAGTGGCTGACCGCGGAAGACACCAGCCTGGGGGCGGATAACGGCATCGCCATCGCCATGGCCTTCGCGGCCGCACTGGATAAAGACCTGGAACATCCCGCTTTTGAAATTCTCATTACCACTGCTGAGGAGACGGGACTCTACGGGGCCAATGCCTTGAAGCCGGGATTCGTGGAAGGTAAAATCCTTCTTAACCTGGATTCGGAAGATGAAGGCATTTTCACGGTCGGCTGCGCAGGGGGAAATAACACGATCATACACTTGCCGGTGGAGTACAGGAATATTCCCGAAGGGCACAAGACGGTTCAAATGACTGTAACGGGACTCCTGGGAGGGCATTCCGGCGTGGATATCAATACGAACCGGGAGAGTTCCAATGTCCTTATTTCCCGTCTTGTCTCTCAGGTCCTCTCGCAAGTTGATGCCGGCCTGGTCGATATTTACGGAGGGACAGCCCATAACTCGATAGCCCGCACATCTGATGCGGTTCTGGCCGTAAAAGTTGCTGATCTGGATAAGCTGGAAACAGTTGTCCGTGAAGTGGAAGCCCGGTTCAAAGTGGAAAACTCCCTTGTCGATAAAGGGCTGGAAATCAAAACAGCCACGCCGTCCGTAACATACAGCAGAATGCTCACCGCTGAGTCTCAGGCAAAAACCGTAAATCTTCTCCTTTCCATGCCTCACGGCGTTCAGAGAATGTCCGCCGCCATAGAGGGGCTCGTTCAGACTTCAAACAATCTGGCTATCATGAAGCTGGAAGGGGATAACCTCTATGTGCTGCAGAGCCAGAGAAGCTCCGTTATGTCAGACCTGATGTATACGTCCCGGAAAATTGAAGCTATTGCCGGACTGGCCGGAGCCAGGGTGGAGATCGAGGAAAAATATCCCGCCTGGATGCCGGATATGGATTCGCCTCTCCTGCAGAAATGCCGCGAGGTATATATCAAAACCTTTGGGAAAGAACCGGTTATCGAAGCTATTCATGCGGGTCTAGAATGCGGCGTCATCGGGTCAATTTACGAAGGGATGGATATGATTTCCTTCGGTCCCGATATTCAGGATTGCCATTCTCCCGATGAGAAGCTGAGGATCCCCAGTCTGGAGTTGGTCTGGCTGTTCCTTACCGAACTCTTCAAATCCTACAGGAGCTGATTTAGGAACAGATTCTCCGTCTTCAACAGAAAAAGTTTTCTTTACATACAGGAGTATGCTCAGGGACCTTTTTCTGTTGATGTTTTCATTCTTCACAAAATCTTGAGCTCCGGGGGCCAGGCCCGGTAAGGTTCTTCACTCGATTGTTGTTATTCCTGTTTCAGTGTCGGATAATGGAATTAAAGAAATATGAGAAGTGCGGTTAAAAGGCACACCGGGTATGCCTCTCTTGTTTATATTCTTGTTTTGCTTGGTCTGACCGGTTTGCTGAGATTTTATAGTTTTCTACTCTTTCATTCCGTTGTCGAATTTATCAGTATACTTATTGCTTTTTCTATTTTTATTATCGCCTGGAACACGAGAGGTATAGCTTATTCGGGGTACCTGGTGTTTCTGGGGATCGCCTATCTTTTTATCGGTTCGCTGGATCTGCTTCACACTCTTGCCTACAAAGGCATGAATGTGTTCCCCGGATATGATTCGGATCTCCCGACGCAGTTGTGGATTGCCGCCCGGTATACGGAGAGCCTGTCCATGCTGATTTCCCCTTTGTTTATAAGCAGAAAGAATCGTGAATATCCTGTGCTATTTGCCTTTTCGCTATTCTTTATCTTCGTGCTTCTGTCTCTATTTCGGTGGGATCTTTTTCCTGCCTGTTATATAGAAGGGGTGGGGCTGACGTATTTTAAAAAAGTCAGCGAATATGTTATTTCGCTGATTCTTGTTCTGGCTGTCCTATCTCTCTCTTTGAAAAGGCATCTCCTGAAAAAAGAGGTGTATGTCTCCATTGTCATGTCATTGCTCCTTTCTATTCTCAGTGAAATCATGTTTACCTTCTATATTGGTGTTTACGACATTTCCAATCTTATCGGACACATATTCAAACTTATTTCCGTCTATTTCCTGTACAAGGCCATGATCGTGATGACCCTGACCGATCCTCTTGAGACTCTTTTTGCGGAAATCCATAAAAGGGAGAAAAACTTCAGAGAGCTTATTGAACTTTCACCTGTTCCCATGTTGGTTGTCAGTGCAGAAGATAAGAACGTCGAAGTGCTGAACAGAAAATTCACCGAGATTTTCGGATATTCAGAAAAGGATCTGGTGACCCTTGATCAATGGTGGGAAGCTCTCTGCCCCGATCGGGAATACCGGGAGAGAGTGAGAGAAGCCATACTTGAAGAAGCCGCTCTTGCCAGGGAGGACGGTCGCGATACTCCGGTCCGGGAACTTCTTATGACCGGGAAAAACGGCGTAATCCATCACTGTAATTTCTATATCGTTTTTCTGGGCAGCTATTCCCTGAGCATCTTTCACGACATTACAGATAGAAAAAGGCTGGAACAGGAGCGCAGAGCTTTAAGTGATATTTATGTCAAGAATGACAAAATGATGGCTTTGGGACGCCTGGCAGCAGGAACGGCCCATGAAATCAACAATCCCCTTGCCGGGATGATGCAGAGCATTTATGTTCTGAACAGCAGGCTGATGTGCTATACCGATAATGTGTCAAATCACAAAGCTGCAGAGGAATCGGGTACAGACTGCACAGTCATCAGACAGTACATGGAAAAAAGAGGCATTTCCAGTCTGATAGATAATATTACGTCAGGGGGACTGCGCATTTCCAACATTGTGGAGAATCTGCATTATTTTGCCAGAGATGAAAAAGGTGATCGATCCTGGGAAGAACCTCATGAATTGCTGGAAAATGCTATCAGGATTGCCGATACGGATCCTGATTTCCAGAAGATACGAAAGAATATTCAAATAGAGGACAATCTGCCGGATCTGTTCTGTGTCCGGGACAGGATTCAGCAGGTCCTCCTCAATATTTTCCGGAACGGAACACAGGCTATGACAGAGAATATTACAGAGGATCCGGTCTTCGATATAAATATGAAATCATCAAAGGATAAAAGACATCTAATCCTTTCAATCGGCGACAATGGTCCCGGTATGGCATATGAAGTCAAGAGAATGATATTTGAGCCTTTCTATACAACCAGGGAAGTCGGAGCCGGTACAGGTCTCGGTTTAAGTGTCAGTTATTTCATTATCAACGAAGGGCATAAAGGGACAATCAGCGTCGATTCCTATCCGGGTAGAGGCGCCCACTTTATCATAACCCTGCCTTTTGACGGGGAAGAAGGGCTTCTCTCTATCAAATCCGCACAAAACTGAAATGTCTATGACTGTTTCATTCTGAGACATATGTTTCACAATTATACAGCTCCTGCTCTCTAAAACATCGATATAACACCTTGCCTCACTATGGCACGATTGTTGCAATTGTTTCAGGGGAGGAACGATGGATCGTGCAATCAGAAAAAAGAAATTCACTGCCGGAAAGATTTTCCTTCTGTTCCTTGCTCTTGTCTTAACCGTTTTTCTGGGGAAGTTCCTCTTTTCGAGAGAGTTTTACCGGACCGGACGTGCTAAGTTATCGCGCATTACGATTTCTACGGTGAGCGAGGAAAATATATCCCGTGAAATCCGGAGTCTCGGCACAGTCGAACCGGAATCCCGGGTGGTTATAGAAGCTGATGAGGGAGGAAAAGTTGATGCCATATTTCAGGCTTCCGGAGTCTCAGTCAGCAAAGGCACCCCGATTCTCCGTCTGAAAAATGAAGTTCTGGAGCAGGAGCTGGAAAAGCTTATCCAGTCCCGTGAAGAGGAGAAACTGATTCTGGCGCTGAGCAGTGAGGAATTCAAAAGACGGGAACTGGAATTCCGGCAACGGCTTCTGGAAATTGATTTCATTCTGGCCGGTCTGGTGACGCAAGTCGAAATAGATACCCGGCTCTATGAGTCGGGGGGGATTGCCAGAGAAAAGCTGTCGGCCAGCCGGGTGGAACTGGATTTCAGAAATAGAAAAAAGGAGTTATTTATTTCTGTATGGGAGAGTGAAAAGACTATTGCGGCCCTTAAGGAAGAGCTGCAGAAAAGAAAGCTGCAAAGCATAGAAAACAGTTTGACACAAATCCGCCGCAGGATAGAGCGGTTGACTGTATGTTCGCCCGTATCCGGGATTCTCAATCTTGAAGATTTGTTCGTCGGCCGGAACATCAATACGGGGGAGGCAATCGGCGCAATCGATAAAGAGGGGGATTTCAAAATGACTGCTTATGTCGACGAGTTTTATCTCCCGCTGATCAGCATCGGGGATAAGGCTTCTTTTTCCGATGGGGATGCCGAATTGTCATCCATATCTCCCGTCGTACGGGACGGGAGAATCAGACTCGATTTTTTTCTGCTCCCCCCGCTTCCGGGAAATCTTATCAGCGGCCAGACTTTTACCCTTTCCATAAAGCACGGAGTTTCTCAAATGAAAATGATTGTTTCCGATGAAGGCTTTTACCGGGACACGGCAGGCTCATGGGTTTTCAAGCTTGTTGATGATCATACGGCTATGAAAACCGCGGTCGACACTGGTCTGAAAAACGGGAACCGGGTTGAAATTCTCTCGGGCCTGGAAAAAGGGGACAGAGTCATCGTCTCAAGTTATTCGGACTTTCTCGAATGCGATAAAATTATATTAAGCGGAGAAATATAAATGATTAAAATCGAAGGGCTGACAAAAATCTACAGAACCGACGAGGTGGAAAGCACTGTATTGGATCATCTTAATCTCACTGTGGAAAAAGGTGAATTCCTTTCGATCATGGGGCCGTCGGGCTGCGGCAAATCAACCCTTCTCAATATTCTGGGAATGCTCGATTCGCCGACAAGCGGATTGTACTTTTTTGATGGCGAAGAGGTATCGGGCTTCAGTGAAAAAAAACGGACAATCAAAAGAAAGGGGCAGATCGGCTTTATATTTCAGAGCTTCAATCTCATAGACGAACTGACTGTATACGAGAATATCGAGCTGCCTCTCATATATCTCAAAGTCGGAAAAAAAGAGCGCAGGGAGAGAGTGGAAAAGATGATGAAGACTTTTTCCATTGCAAACCGCCGGAATCATTTTCCCCAGCAGCTTTCGGGAGGCCAGCAGCAGAGGGTGGCTGTGGCGAGAGCTATTATAACCAGACCGAATATCATTCTCGCCGATGAGCCTACAGGCAACCTCGATTCCCGGCGGGGGAAAACGGTTATGAACTATCTTGTCCGGCTTCATAAAGCCGGAGCCACCATTATCATGGTGACCCATTCCAGGCAGTACGCCGAATACGCCGACAGGCGAATACGCCTTTTTGATGGAAAAATTATCTCCGAATCGGTTAAAGAGGCGCTTAATGTTTAAGAATTATCTGCTTCTGACTTTCAGGACCCTTTCGCGGCAGAAAGTTTCATCTTTTATTGCCATTGCCGGTTTGGCTCTGGGGATTACCTCGGTGCTTCTTCTCTTCGCCTTTATCGATTATCATCGTCATTTTGATGAATTTATACCAGAGGACAGCCAGATTAAAAGACTGGTCTGCCGGACGACGGATGTTTACGGAAGGGAACTAGTCGGAGGATTGCGTTCGGTCAATTATTACGTATCGGAAGTGATAAGGGAGAATGTTCCGGGGATTGGTGAATCTGTCCGGCTCGCTGTGAATGAAGGAGTCAGAATCAGGGATGGAGAAGATATCTTTTTTGAAATGGCTTATTGCGTCGATCCCGGCTTTTTCAATCTGATTCCTTTCGAAGTAGTAGCCGGAAGCAGAGATCTTTTTTTCTCAGAACCCGATTCCATAGTTCTTGAAGAGACGCTGGCAGAAAAGTATTTTCCCGGCGGTAATGCTCTGGGGAAAATGGTCAATCTTATCGACGGGCAGGGAAATCCCTTCAGGGTTACGGGAATCGTCCGTGTTCCATCGAATAGTCATCTGTATAATGCCAGATCCCAGGTTTTTGTCCCTTTGGATTTTTTTAGAAATATTATAAACAAATCATCTGACATCGGGTTCGATAGCCCTGACAGCCCTGTTAAACTATCTCTCTATTTCAAACCGGTTGCCGGTTTTAGCGAATCTATTCTTCAAAAAGAGATCAATGGAATAGTCAATCAGATTCCGGTAAACGAAAATATTACATCAATGGAGCTCTCCTTCGAAGATTTTAAGGATATCCATCTTTATTCCCGGGAGAATTCCGGCGATGTTCTCAATCCTCTCTATATGATTCTTTTTCTCGGTCTTCTCACTTCGCTACTGCTCATTATATCCATTATTAATACGGTTTCGATTCTCACGGCTCAGTCTCTGGCCCGGACAAGGGAAGTCGGGATCAGGCTGGTCATGGGAAGCCGGAGAATGGATCTTGCCGTACAGTTCTTTTCCGAATCGTTTATTCTGACTCTTTTTTCCCTGATTGTTTCCCTCGTTCTTCTGGAGCTGCTGCTGCCGTCGTTCTCCAATCTCGTTTCAGTTGATCTGGCTGTTTCCTACACCCCGGCTTTTTTTCTTTTCTGTCTGTTGCTGGTTCTCATTGTCGGTGCGGCGGCCGGAGCCTATCCTGTTCTGTTTCTTTCCTCTCTCGATCCTGTTGAGAGCCTGAAGGGGAAAAAGCTTCTGAAATTGGGGAAATCAAAGAAAATCCTTCTGGTCTCCCAGTTTCTCTTCGCTTCCATTGTTCTCCTCTGGTCTCTCGTATTCAATAACGAAATCCGCCGCATTCAAAATCTCGATCCGGGATTCGACAGCGAAAACCTCATCTCCATTTTCCCCGGATGGGACCTCGACATGGAGCCGGTTGAAAAACTGGAAGGTCTTAAAGGCGATCTGAAGCGAATTCCCGGTGTGGAAGAGGTCTCCTATACGGGATACGCGCCGTTTACAGGCGGTATGGGTGATGTGAATCTCTTTACTGATGAGGAAGGCGTTTCCCATTACGAGATCGTAACATTTATCGATCCCGATTACCTCAAAGCTATAGGGGTGGAAACTCTGGAAGGAGATTCTCAGAGAGAAGGCGCGGTTATCATGAAGAGCGCCAATGAATACAGAAAACTGAAACCGGGAGATCTTATTGAACTTGATTCGGTAAACTACAGGGTGTCGGCTGTGATTGAGGACTATTTCATCGACGGGCCGTATGGGGATATGCCGAAATTTCATGTGATTTCGAAAAACGGTCCTTTTTATTTTCAATTGATTAAGCTCAGTCATAATGTCGATATCGGGGAAATCCGGCAAGTGTGGAGAGAGTATTTTCCCGACAGGATTTTCGAGTATCATTACATGGACGAAAGCATTGAAGCGGGGATTGTTCTTCCCGTTGTCCGGACTCTGGAAAGGGTTATGAATCTGACAGTGGCCATTACGCTTTTTCTCTCGGCTCTGGGGCTTTTCGGTCTCATACTCCAGACACTGAAACAGAAGACGAAGGAGATCGGCATCAGAAAAGTTCTCGGCGCGGGGTTCTGGACTGTGATAACTCAGGTTTTGAGAGAGATTCTGATTCTCATCGCCTCGGGAGTCTCCATAGGCATAGTTCTGGGAATGGTGTCTATTAATCCGCTGGTAGGAAGCCTGGGATATCCCTTTCCTGTCCATAACCTTTTCCTGCTGTCTCTCCTTTCTGCTCTTCTTATTGTAATGGCGGGAATGCTGTTTATCGGAACGATTGTTTTCAAGGCGGCCGGGGCCAATCCCGCGGAAGCTTTGCGCTATGAGTAAATGTGAATTAGTATAATGTGATGAGTCCCAATGTTTTAATCGTAGACGACAACAGAGATATTCTCGCCGCTGCCCGGATCGCTCTTGCGCAGACCGGTTTCTCCGTAACAACGGGAAGCGATCCCGAACAGATTCCCGCCCTTATGGCAAAGACTGATTTCCAGGTTATTCTTCTCGATATGAATTTCACCCGCGGGGTGGTTCACGGCGAGGAGGGCCTGACATGGCTGCAGAAAATCCGGGAGAACGACCCTGCTGCTGTTGTCATTCTCATTACGGCTTACGGCGATGTGGAGCTGGCTGTCCGGGCTATGCAGAACGGAGCCTATGACTTTATTCAAAAGCCCTGGGATAATGAAAAACTCGTCTCTACCGTCTCCATGGCTGTTGAGCTCGGACGCTCCAAAAGAGAAGTCTCCCTTCTCAAAAGACAAAATCAATTTCTTTCGGAATGTAACGGCACCCAGGTCATTGGATCGGGACCGGCTATGAGAAAAGTTCTCGATCTGGTTGAGAAGGTTTCGCGAACCGATGCCAATGTCCTCATTACAGGGGAAAATGGAACGGGAAAAGATCTGATCGCCCGGCTGATTCACGATTCCTCGGAGAGGTCCGATGCGCCTTTTCTGCCTGTGGATATGGGCGCTATTCCCGAGTCTCTCTTTGAAAGCGAAATGTTCGGTTATGAGAGAGGGGCCTTTACCGGTGCCGATAAAAGCCGCATAGGGAGAATCGAAGCGGCATCGGGAGGTACTCTCTTTCTCGATGAAATAGGGAATATCCCTCTGGCTCAGCAGCCAAAACTGCTTCGGGTTCTGGAGACCCGGGAACTTGTTTCCCTGGGCGGTGTCTCCCGACGGGCTTTCGATATCCGTCTGATCTGCGCGACTAACAGCGATATCCAAAAGCTCATCGAAGACAACCGTTTCCGCCAGGATCTTCTCTACCGTATCAATACCGTGGAAATCCCCCTGCCTTCCCTGAGGGAGAGAAAAGAGGATATCCCCGAACTTCTGGACCATTTTCTGCAATTTTTTTGCCGGAAATATAAACGGCCGGATTTGAAAATCACCCCCTCTCTGATGGAAAGGCTGACTGAATTTCCCTGGCCGGGAAATGTTCGGGAGTTGAAGCATCTTGTGGAGCGGGCGGTCATTCTGGCGGCAGGGAGCCCATTAAAAGCAGAAGATTTTTCGCTGAGATCCGGTGTATCTGAGAAAAATATTTCGAACTTCAATCTCGAGAACCGGGAAATGTCAGGCATTGCTGAGGCCATTGATGCTTCCGAAGGCAACCTCTCCCGCGCTGCCGAACTATTGGGAATCTCCCGCGCCACCCTGTACCGAAAGATGGAAAAATATGGTCTATAGAGTGGTTTTCATCATCGCTAATACTCTTCTGGCAGTTTTTTTATTTTCCCGGGGTCATCTTCTTCTTACCCCTTATTTTGTTTCTCTTCTGATTCCCCTTCAGGTCTTTCTCCTTTACAGGAAAGAGCAACGGGAAAAAGACAGAATCGTGGCCCATATCGAATCAGTCGTGCTTGATGAGAATCAAGGCAGCCGTTTAACCCACGGGAACCGTCTCTACAGTAAAATAGATAATCTCCTTTATGACCTTGAGGAAAAGTATAGAGAATCGCTTCGGGAAATTGAAGAAAAGGACAGTCTGCTCGATGTGATCCAGAATCACGTCAATGTGGGACTTCTTTCATTCGACAGGGAAGGGCAGATAGACCTTCTCAATAAACCGGCAAGACTATTGCTCTCAGTCGGATATGTCAGTCATCTCTGGGAGTGTTTTCCCGGGGATTCAGAACTCATCGACGATCTGTTGAATTTCAAAACGCCTTTCTGCAGAACTCTGGAGCTGAAGGATAAAGGACCTGTTCTTATGGAGAGTTCGGATTTTATTCTCAATGGACAGCCTTTGAGAATACTGTCCATTCAGAACATCAGAAGAGCTCTGGACGATAAAGAACTTGATTCCTGGAATGTCCTGATTCGCTCGCTGAACCACGAGATAATGAATTCCATTACACCCATCTCCTCTCTTGCGGCTTCGGTCCTGACTCTGGTAGAGAACGATCCGCGGAGCGATCTGGTCGAGGCGATCGAGATTATTGCCCGTAGAAGCAGCAATCTGATGAAGTTTATCGACAATTATAAATCGCTCTCCCAGATCCCGTCCCCCCGGATGGAGCTTATTGGTGTACATTCTCTCTTATCCCGCATCGCCATCCTGATGTCTGTGCCGGAGAATCTCTTTGACCTTAAGGTAAACTGTGAAGAAGGGGAGGGGGAAATCTTCATCAATGGCGATCTGTCCCAGGTTGAACAGATGCTGATCAACCTGGTCAAAAACAGCATGGAAGCTTCCGCCTCGACCGTTGTCCTGTCATGTGGTACAAGGTCGGACGGAGCTGTCGTTCTCTCTGTTTCGGACAATGGTTCGGGCTTTACCGATGAAAGCCTGGAACGGGCTCTTCTCCCCTTCTATACAACCAAACCGGAGGGGTCCGGGATAGGACTCAGCCTGATTAGACAGATCATGCGTCTTCATGGAGGCGATATTTCAATCAAAAACGAAGAGACGGGAAGCTGTATCGAGCTTATTTTTCCCTGAATTATTCTATTTTTACCCAGTTGCCGGTTTCCGCTGATTGGAAGAGGGCTATGAGCACTTTCGTATTGGCCAGAGAATCTTCCAGAGTCACCGGAACCTCACTGTTTTCCAGGATAGCCCGGGAAAAATTCTCTCCCTGAAGGGTGTAGTGGTCACAGGCTTTTATTTTGATTTCCTCTCTTTCGCTATCCCTGATCGGGCCTTTTCCCAGATAGAGGGAACAGCTCTCATCGGCCGGAGCGTTAAAGGGTATTTCCACATCAAGGGTGTTTTCCGTACCAGTAATAGTCATCCTCTGACGACCCGCCAACTGTGTCGAGCTTGTGAAAATAGCTTGCCCCGATGGATAATCCAGAATGGCTGAAGCCAGTTTGTCGGTTTTGAAAGCGGGATCGAATTCGGTCAGCGCCATGACCCTGACCGGTTCCTCTCCGTAGATAAATCGCGAGGTATTTATAGGGTAGCATCCGATGTCCCAGAGGCTGCCTCCGCCGTATTCCGGCTTATTTCTGATATTATCTCCGTCGGTATTGTAATAGCTGAAGAAGCCCTGAATCGACCCTACCTGTCCGAGGTCTCCATTTCTGACCATTTCCCTGGCTTTCAGCCACTGGAGATGAGAGCGGACCATAAAGGCTTCGCTGATTTTCATGCCCGTTCTGTCCCGGGCTTCCATCAGTTTTACCACATCCTCAACTGTCAGGGCTATGGGTTTCTCGCAGAGAACGTGCTTGCCCGCTTCCATGCATTTTATGCTCCACTCCACATGGAGATGGTTGGGAAGAGGGTTGTAGATGGCATCGATATCACTGTCCGAGAGCAATTCTTCATAGGAGCCGTAAGCTTTGGCAATGCCCAGTTCCGCCGCCGCTTCTTCGGCTTTCTTTTTATTGCGGGAGGCTATAGCTGCCATTTCGCAGTTTGAGCCTTTCATCATCGCCGGGATGACCTGTTTCATGCCGATATTGGCTGTACTGAGGATACCCCAGCGGATTTTTTTGTTCATATCTTCAACTCCATGCAGTTATGTTTTACATAAGTATACTACATGACCTTATTTCTGTTTGGATTTCCAGTTCACATATTTCTGTATGATTCTTTCCAGAAGCGTTTTTCGGTCGTTGTTCTCATCTTCTGATCCATTCTCCGACTGAGAGAATCTGATATATCTATGGATACTCCTCTCCTTTGAGAGGATAACCGAATCTGTCAGTTATGAAGAGGGATTTAATTCCCGCTGATTTGAAATCTCCTTCCCAACGGTTCATAATTGATTTAGAAGGTTCATATTGCGTAGATTCTTTGCTTTTTTGCTCATGTCCATTTTTTTAAATGCTTCGCCGCTATTGTCTCAGGATACAGGTAAAATAATCATTGCCATGAATGCCTGGGAACCAATTAAAAGTACAACCGAACCATACGGTGTTCTGGCTCAGATTACGAAAGAAGCTTTTGCCGAAGAAGGACTCGATGTCGTTTTCCGCGTGGCACCGTGGAAAAGAGGCTACGATAACGTAAAAGACGGCATCTGGCATGGAATCGTCGGATGGAACCGCACCGGGGAAAGAGAAAGCCTCTTCTATATCAGCACGCCTCTGATCCTTGAGGATGTGGTCTTTTTCCATAACAGAGATTTGGATTTTGACTGGACCGGTATGGATGATCTGCGAGGTCTGTCTGTAGGAATGATTGAGGGATACAATTACGGACCGGCCCTCAGCAGCGCTATTGAAAGCAATATAGTCAGGGTTGAAGAGACCAGATCGGAAGAACAGAGCATTCTCATGCTTGAAAGCAAACGCTTTGATCTGTGGCCCTGCGAGGTAGATGTAGGGCAGTATCTTATTGACAAGTATCTGACACCCCTTCAGAGTTCTAGGATAACATATCATCCCCGACCTGTTCAGGTCAGCGATCTCTGCCTGCTTTTATCCAGGGCCATTCCCGGAAACAGGGAGAATGCCGAAGCTTTTGAAAGGGGATATGCAAAACTCCGGGAAAGCGGGCGGTTGAAAGAAATTATTGAAGAAATGCTTCCCGGATCTCAAAGCCTTAAGTATTTAGAGTAATTTTTAAGAAATCTGGTCCGGTTCAATCTCTTTCACAAAGAGAAGCAGAACCAGCAAGGCAACTGCCGAAGTCCCCATGCTGATCAGTGTCAGTCCTCTTAAACCCATTCCATAGTAATTCAAAGGTCCGAGAGAAGCCGCTGCGGTCATTCCGATTAAAGTGGAAGCCGACCCCAGGCTGAGGATCTTGCCTCTTCTGTCAGGAGCCTGTTCGCTGAGCAGGGCGATATTGCTAACCAGGGCAAATTCGAAAAATGTCCTGGGAATGACCAGGCCTATTACGGCAGCTATTATTCCTATATTAAAATAGGGGAGAATGAGAAATCCGGCGATCATCCCGGTCAGTCCCATGGCTACGCTCCGTTTTTTTCCGAACCTGTCCACGAAGAGGCTGACCGAAACGCTGGCCGACAAATCGGTGCATCCCATAATCAGGGCGACGGTTCCCAGCAGAGCCGGAGTCAGAGAGTATTCATCGATCAGCCATCCCCCGTGAATGATCATCAGGTGCATGGATGAAAACATGAGCAGACCGTGTACGGCTATGGCGCCCCAGGCCGACCGGCGGTTTCCTCCCAAATGAAAAAGAGCTGTCAGTTTCCTCTCTTCTTTCATATCGCCTGGAGAATGATGAGGTTTTTCGCTTTCAGGAAGGGTAAAAAGGACCAGAACGGCAATGAGTAAAGCCGCGCCTATTAGAATAAAGGGAACCCTCCAGCTGAATCTTTCGATGAGCAAACCGGCTGTCATAAGTCCGAAGATGCCTGCCAGTGCCCATGAGTATTCCAGCATCCCGATTCCCATAGCCCGTTTTTCATAGGGGAGTCTGGAACTGGTGTGGGCTTGTATGCTCGGTATGAAACCGGCCTGCCCCAAGCCTGTCAGCATGAGGCCGGCGGCGAAGAGCAGCGGTGTGCGGGATAACCCCGTTAGAAGCAGACCCGATCCTGAAACTGTCAGCGACAGCTGCATTACTTTTCTGTAACCGATTTTGTCCGATAGTATTCCCAACGCCGGAGACACCAAACCGAGAAGGCTTCTTGCGCCGACCAGACTACCGAGAGTTACTGCGGATATCCCGGCTCCCGCGGCGATGATTGTGAGAAAAGGATTGAATATCTGAGAGCCCGTTTCAGCTATGAGCTTTATAATAATACTTAAAGAGAGGAGGTAGGAGATCCTGTGGTTGACCGGTTTGTGTTTAATCATAATAGAAATTCACTATAATAATTTTCCCTAAGTCTTGCAATTAATTAACCGATAGTTTAAAAATTACAGAAATTACCGTCAGGAAAGGAGAAACTGCATGAAATCTATCATTTCTTTTGATTTTCAGCTTCTGCTTGCACCTGTCTTTCACAGGATAACCTGACCGGCGGTATTATTATATCTGAAATTCAGACCCGTTGGATCTAACTCCATCGGGTCTTTTTTTTTCTTTTGCTCGCTCTTTTCCACAGCTTCCGCGTCGGGAGACTCCGTGGGCTGCTCGTGTACAGAAGTACACTGTGCTGCCTACTCGCCACCCTTCTTGAATCTGTGAAAAATAGCTTCGCAAAACATTAGTACCAGGGGCTGGTATGCGTAACGGTATGGAGGAGGAGATTATGGACAATGTGCTGGAAATTGAGGGCTTGAAGAAAGAGTTCAGGAGCAAGGTGAAAAGCAGCGGTTTCAAGGGGTCGCTGAAGAACCTTGTCCGTCCCGATTACAAAACCGTTCGGGCGGTGGATGATGTTTCCTTTTCCGTGGAGAAGGGGGAGATCACCGCTTTCATCGGGCCCAACGGGGCGGGGAAGTCGACGACCATCAAGCTGATGACGGGGATACTCTATCCCGATTCGGGGCATATTTCCGTTCTGGGGATGGATCCCCACAGGGACAGGAAAAAGCTGGCCTACAGGATCGGGACGGTTTTCGGGCAGAAGAGTCAGCTGTGGTACCATCTCCCTCCGGCCGATTCCTTCGATCTTCTGGGCAGCATCTACAATATGAGCGAGTCGGAGACGAAGAAGCGTGTCGATTATCTGACCGAGGTTTTCGAAATCGGCAAATTCGTCAATCAGGCGGTGAGAAAGCTCTCCCTGGGGCAGAGAATCCGCTGCGAGATCGCCGCTTCGCTGATTCACAGCCCGGAAATCCTCTTTCTCGACGAGCCGACCATCGGTCTCGATGTGGTGGTCAAGCAGAAGATCCGCGATCTCATCCTCAGGATCAACCGGGACAGCGGCGTGACGGTATTTCTCACGTCCCACGATACGGGGGATATCGAGAAGATCTGCCGGCGGGCTATCGTCATCAACGAGGGGCAGATGGTCTGGGACGGTTCGGTCAAGGATATGAAGTACACGCTTCTCAATAAAAGGATCATCAATGTCCGGCTGGAGGAGCCGTTGGATTTGAGGCTGGAAGGGGTCGATCTGCTGAAGGCAAAAGGCCATTCGGCCAAGCTCGAAGTGGATCTTTCCGTCACTTCTATGAAGCATGTCATGTCCGAGCTGGTGAACCGCCACAATATCAGCGATATCAGCATTTCCACCATTCCCATGGAGGAAGTTATTTCGGCCATTTACGAGGGGGGCGTATGATACACTGGAGAAAATACTTCAAAATTTTCAGCTGCACTGTCCGTGATCAGTTCGCCTATATCCCCGCCTATCTGATCGGGAATATTTTTCTGGTAGTGGTGCTCTTTGTCTTCTTCTCTCTCTGGTCGGTCATCTATTCGGGTAAGGCTCTGATCGCCGGTCTCTCCATGACCCAGACTCTCTGGTATCTCTCCTTCGCCGAAACGATCGAGCTGTCCAAAGCCAGGGTTTACAACCAGATTCAGGAGGAGGTGAAAGAGGGTTCCATCGCCTATGCCCTGGGGCGTCCCTATTCCTATAACGGTTTCAAAGTGGCGCGTTCTCTCGGTGAGAGTCTGGTCAAAGCCATTCCCATTCTGATTCTGGGATTCATCGTCTGCTCTCTGTTTACGGGGATTCTGCCGGGGTATTTCCGGGCGATACCTTTCGGGCTGGTGCTGATTACGGGGGGAATCATTCTCAATCTCATGTGGGGCATAATCATAGGGCTGCTCGCTTTCTGGACCGAAGAGGTTACGCCTTTCTACTGGATTCTGCAGAAGCTGATCTTTATTGCCGGCGGGATGTTTCTCCCCATCGACTTTTTTCCCCAGTGGCTTCAGGGCACAGCCAAGGTTCTTCCCTTTGCCTATTCCGCTTATTGGCCGGCCATTACAATCGTCAACTTCTCTATGGAGAATTTCATGACGGCTCTGACCGGTCAGGTTTTTTATATTACGGTTCTCGGTCTTGTCGCTTACGGAATTTTCCGGACGGCATTGAAGAAGATACACGTGCAGGGGGGGTGAACATATGTTGAAACTTATGAAAAAATACTTTCTATTCAATCTCTCGGCGGGAATGGAGTACCGTACATCCTTCCTGATTCAGGTTTTCGGGATGGTTCTCAATAACTGCGCCTTTATCATTTTCTGGAAAATGCTTTTTGACCGGGTGGGCGGCGATATCAATGGCTACGGATTCCGCGAGGTCATGTTTCTCTGGGCTCTGGCCACTTTCGGATTCAGCATCAGCGAGATCCTCATGGGCAATGCCCGGCAGCTTTCCTCCATCATCTATAAAGGGGAGCTCGATGTGTATCTTCTCCAGCCTCGTGCAGTCCTTCCCAATCTGGTTTGTTCGAGGATGAATATTTCCGGGTGGGGAGATCTGATCTACGGCGTGGCTCTCTTCGTCATAACCCAGCCCCTGACTCCTGTCAGAATCGTGCTGTTTCTGTTGTTCGCCCTTATGATGGCTCTGGTTTTCGTTTCCGTCAGGGTTTTCTATCACAGCCTGACTTTCTTTCTGGGGAATGCCGAGCAGTTTGCAGCGACCATTTCAGAGCTGGTTATTATGTTTACCATTTATCCCGGTTCAATTTTCTCAGGGCCGTCGACCTGGATTCTCCATACGATCATTCCGGCGGCGCTTGTCGCCTGGATACCGGCTCAGCTTTTCGCTTCCTTCGATCCCCTGAAGTTTCTTATGCTGCTGGCGGCCGACGGAGTGATCGTTCTGCTATCCCTGTTTATGTTCCGGGAGGGTTTGAAGAGGTACAGTTCGGGGAACCGCATGGGGACGAGGCTGTAAAGCCCCGGCTCCCTTAATGATATTTCAGGATTTTATTGAAAAAGCGGCTGATTCTCTCATCACCGCTTTCGAAAAGTTCGTCCGGAGCGCCCTGTCCGATGATTCCCCCTTCTCCTATGAAGAGGAGGTGATCGGCGGCGTGCCGGGCGAATCCCATTTCATGGGTAACCAGAATCAGGCGCATATCCTCATCGCGCAGTTCGCCGATCAGATCCAGAACTTCCGAAGTGTACTCCGGATCGAGGGCCGATGTCGGTTCGTCGAGCAGAAGAAACTCCGGATGGATGGCGACGGCGCGGCAGATGGCGATTCGCTGTTTCTGCCCTCCCGACAATTGAGCTGGCTTTTTATGGGCCTGATCAGTGAGCTGAAACCGATCCAGAAGTTTGACCGCTTCCTCTTCTGCTTTTTCCTCATTGTACCCGTGTACTTTGACAAGAGGCAGGGTAATGTTTCTCAGGGCATTGAGATGGGGAAAGAGGTTGTAGGACTGAAAAACCATTCCGATTCTCTTGCGGTATTCCCTCAGACTCACTTCGCTGTGAAAATCCACATTGTGCCCGTTAATGCGGATCTCTCCGCCGTCGGGTCTTTCCAGACCGGCTATCAGACGGAGAAGCGTTGTCTTTCCGCCTCCCGAAGGGCCGATAAAAACGAGGGAGTGGACATCCTCCAGCTTTAATGACACTTTGTCCAGAACAGTGAGAGGACCATATGTTTTTGTCAGATTATCGAGCTCAAGTTTCATAGGAGAACCTCTTTTCCAGATATCGCGTCAGCCGGGATATGGGGAGAGTGAGAAGTAGATATCCGATAGCCAGGGGAATATAAGCTTCCATTGTGCTGAAGGTGTTGGCGTTCATCTCTCTCGCCGCCATGGTGAATTCCTTGATGGCGATAACCGATAGCAGGGAGGAATCCTTGATCAGCGATGCCAGCTGGCCTGCCAGCGAAGGCAGAATCCTCGTAATCACCTGAGGGAAGATAACGTAGATATAGGTCTGTGCCGGCGTGAATCCCAGCGACCGGGCCGATTCCAGCTGGCTGGCCGCTATGCTCTCCACGCCGCCCCGGATGATCTCCGCGATATAGGCTCCGGAGAAGAGCGCCATGATCAGAACTCCGACCACAAAGCGGTTGTTCAGTCCCGCGGCATTGGCGATCACGTAAAAGAAGATCAGGATCTGTACCAGCAGTGGCGTTCCCCTGATCAGTTCCACATAAAAGCGGGAGAGATAGCGAAGAGGCAGTATGCGGCTGCTCTGCCCCAGCCCGAAGAGCGTTCCCAGAAAAAGGCTGAGAATAAGGGCGAAAAGAGAGAGGAGCAGCGTGGTTCCATATCCCTTGAGAAAATTAATGCGGTAATTGTAGATTGTCTCCCAGGCGAAACGGTACCCCAGCCGGCTGAAACCGTACCAGAATACCGCTGCCAGAAGCAGAATAACCACAACCATGGAGAAAGCATGGCCTTTCCGGTTATTCAGATTTTCCGTGTCTTTTATAAGATTCAACTATCCTTCCTATTGAACATCGAAGAAAGAGGGGAGACCCGCCTCATCGAAAACAGCTTTAATCTCTCCAAGATATTTTTTCTCCAGCTCTTCAAATCCGCCGGAGGCTCTGAACTCGAGAATAAAGGCATCGACATCTTTCTTCATGGGGCTTCCTTCTTTCATGGCCATTCCCCAACCGCCCAGAGTTCCGGGAAGATTTTCCAGATTGACTTTTGTTTTTCCGGGGAATTTTTTCTGCAGTTCAAAGGTAGTCAGTCCGTCGTAAATAAAGGCATCGGCTTTGCCCTGTGAAACTTCCAGTGCGCAGGCCGCTACTTCGTCAAAAATCTGAATTGTTGCATTCGGAATATTTTCCTGGGCCCAGATTGCACCGGTCGTTCCCGATTTCACCGCTACAGTGACGCTGCTTTTATTCATATCGCGGTAGCTTTTGACTGGAGAATCACTGTTAATGAGCAAAGTCAGTCCCGATGCGGCATAGGGAATAGAGAAGTCCACAACTTTCTCTCTCTCATCGGTTATGCTCATGGATGATATAATTATATCGGCTTTTCCCGACTGAATGGAGGGTATCAACCCTGTCCATGCCGTGTTTTCAATAACCACTTCGCGTCCCAGGTATTCTCCAAGAGCATAGGCCGTATCCACGCTGATCCCTCTGGGGGTTCCGTCGGCATCGGCCATTTCAAAAGGCGGAAACTGCAGTTCCATCGCCACGATCAGCTTATCGTTCTGCTGATCATCCTTGCCGCCGCTGTATGCGGAAAAAACAATAACTGCCAATAAGGCTAATGTAAATAATCTCTTCATTTTATGTTCTCCTTTGCAATGTATAATGCCAAAGCATCTTTCAGGTTCCTGTTGATCCGGCTGAGACTGTCCGTCAGGGCTTCCTGTTCCGGACGATCGATTCCCATATAGATCCGATCGAGAATCCTGATTGATATGTCATTGAAAAGCTCCCGCATGGCCCGGCCTTTGGGTGTCAGTTCGACAAGGACGCTTCTCTTGTCTTCAGGGCTGTGGGTCCGCATCAGATAGCCGTGCTTTTCCAGTGTCGCGACCATGCCGGTTATGGTGGATTTGACTCTTCCGCTGGCTTTGACCACTTCGCTGAGAGGGACAGGTTTCTCCTTCTGAAAGAGATGAAAAATGATTTTGCCGTGGGCGGGGACAACACCCTCAATGCCGTTCATTTCCAACTCTCTGCTCAGGATTTCCCCGCTCGTATCCCTGATTCTGGATATGAGATCGAGGATTCCTTCGGGACTTTCCGTTTTTTCAGACATGTTTTAAAATTAGTTCGGCGCCGAACTAAAGTCAAGAAAAAAACAATAGTTTTCTTGTGAACATTAGTAGGACAGGCAGATTTGACAGGGAGTAACGGCTCATATAAACTAATCGGGAAGGACGGAATCATGAACATTAATTCCGGTAGATTAAAGCTGGTCGGCTTCGCTTTTGTCTTTTCGGCAGGCTTCGCCGGTCGCTGGTTTAATCTCTATTTTATCAATCACAATCCCATTGCCAAATTCAGTATGGCCGAGGCCGTGGATGAGCGTTTAATAGGATAAAATCATTTGATCATCAGTGCCAGTCGCCGAACCGATATCCCCTCATTTTACGGAAGGTGGTTTCTCAATCGCCTGAAAGCCGGTGAGGTTTTCGTCCGCAATCCCGTAAACAGAAAACAGGTCAGCGTCATTCCACTGTCAAAAGACAATGTTGATTGCATCGTCTTCTGGACAAAGGATCCCGGTCCCTTTCTTCCTTTTCTCGATGAACTGGACAGTTACGGTATTCCCTATTATTTCTCCATAACCATTACACCTTACGGACCGGACATCGAGACAAGGCTAAGAAGCCCTGAGTCCGTCATTGAATCTGTAAAATCGCTGTCCCGGCGAATCGGATCGAAACGGATCATCTGGCGATACGATCCTGTCATCTTCTTTAAAGATATGGATGTGAAATCTCATTTGAAGGCTTTCGCAGTTATGGCGGAACAGCTGGAGGGCATAACAGATAAATGCGTATTCAGCTTTCTTTCCGAATACGGGAAGATTTCAGAGTTTGTGAAAAAGAGGGGAGCGGGAAACGGGCGACGGGAAGAGAGACGTTCTCTGGTCGGCGCTATGGCGGAGATCGCTTTTCAGGCGAATATGAAGCTGGCATCCTGTGCTCTGAGCGAAGACTTCAGGGAGTCCGGTGTCGGGCACAACCGATGCATCGATCCGGACCTCATAGGGGAAGTCTGCGGATATCCCATTTTCAGCAGGCCGGATAAATCGCAAAGAGAGGCTTGCGGTTGTGCTGAAAGCCGTGATATCGGATCTTATAATACCTGTCTTCACGGCTGTCTCTATTGTTATGCCAACAGGGAGGAGTCGTCGATTCGCCGGAAATCCGCCTTATATAATCCCGATTCTCCCATGCTCTGCGACTCTTTGGCAGGCGATGAAAATCTCACCCCCTGCCGGAATTGCGAATCATTGAGAAAGGAGATTATACCCGGATTTTCTTTTGATTTTTAATTTTCAGTCTGCTGTTTCGGACCAATCGGAACGGGGATGATGTGAAGCAGATAAAGGGCAGTCTCCTTCAGAAAAATTTCCGTAGTATTCAACGGCCCCAACTTCCCAGCTTGAAAGATCCCGGTCAAAAGATGAAGCATCCTCAAACATTCCATACATTTTCCGGACTGAAGAGGTATCCCACCCCGACAGATCCTGATTGAAAGCTTCTGCTTTGTAGAACATCTGGGTCATGTCTATGACAGAAGAAGTATTCCACCGGGAAAGCGGCTGATTGAATCGATCGGTTTCGGCAAACATGTAACTCATATCGGTAACATTGGCCGTATCCCATTCCGATATATCCTGATTAAAGGCTTTTGCAGCCCAGAACATTCCATACATAGTCCTTACGGCGCTGGTATCGAGACCAGAGATATCCCTGTTGAATGCCCTGGTGTCTTCGAACATCCGGCTCATATCTGTGACAGAAGATGTATCCCATGGGGAGATATCCTGATTGTAAATCAGGGCACCGTGAAACATCTGGTTCATGTCTTCGACCGATCCTGTATCCCATCGGGAAATATTTCTGTTAAAAGCCGTGGCTCCCCAGAACATCCCTTCCATCGTCTTCGCCGAGCCCGTGTCCCATGTTGAAATATCGCAATTGAAAGCTTTGGTCCGGGCAAAAAGTGTATCCATCCAGATCACATGGCTGACATCCCAATGGGAAATGTCCTGATCGAATTTCGAAGCCCCCCAGAACATGCCGGTCATGCGGATTACATGACTCGTGTCCCAATCGCCCAGAGGCTGGTTAAAGGAATGGGCATCGAGGAACATTTGTTCCATGTCGGCCACGGAGCCGGTATCCCATCGGGAAATATCCTGATTGAATGAGTGGGCAAAAGCGAACATATGGCTCATATTTGTTACTGAACCGGTATTCCATCGGGATATGTCCTGATTGAAATGGGAATCATTCTGAAAAAGGGAACTCATATCAGTAATATAGGACGTATTGAAACCGGTCACATCGTCGCCGTTCTCAAGGGCCGCATCGAGGTCTGCCCGGGTAGGCACCCCCGGAGGGATCCACCAGGCGTAAAGAGTCAGCGGACGGGGCTCGTGATAAGTCGCACCCGGTGAATAATTCACTCCCGTTCCGTCCGGTTCCGTATCCCATCCCCCGAATCTGTATCCGTCATCTCTCGAGAGATCGCCGTAGTTGTCCGAAAGAATAATATAGCTGTTTTTTCCCGATTGCTGTTTTTCAGGCGCCTTACCCGAATCGGCTCCGTTCGCCAGGTATTCCACTGAGTTCCATTCCGGCTCTGTACAGCCAGTCAAAGATAATACAATCAGAAGGGTAAAGATTCCCCAAGGGGTAAACCGGGTTTTCAAACCTGTCTCCTGCAATATATTACTGATTGTTTCATATTAAACAGAATTATAAGTCTGTACTTTTGATATAACAAGCGGGAAATCTATTAAACCGAGATTTTACGCCGGAAGTCCGGTTGTGAAATTTCTACTTGCCTGTATAATCTAAGTCATATGAAAAAAATAGAATTGGAAATTCCCGGATTTTACAGCATTATCCCCATGAAAGAATTCCGCCGGACGCCCGGCGTTGAATTTCACATTCTCACGAAAGAGAATACGCCCCGCGTCGATGGAGTCGACCGGGTGATACATAAATCCGATGCGCAGTCCCCCGGTCCGGTCGGAGATGTACTCCGGCCCTGGTATACCCATCCCCATCAGGAGGATAACCTCATCGTTCTCTACGGAAAGAGAATCGTCGATGTCTATCACCGGCCTTCCTGGACCATGATGACCTTTACGGTCACGCCCGATTACATCGAATATGAAGGGGAGGTTATTTACGACAAGCCGGCGATTCTGGTCTGGAAAAGAAATGTCTTTCACAGAATCATCAGCGGGAAAGAGGGATCGGCCTCTCTGAATCTGGCAACGAGATATGAGGGCTTTGATGTAAAAACCAATTTCAGCATTTACGACCTGGATACCGAAACGGGTAAGTTTCATGTTATCCGGAAAGGGGAGCTGGACCAGTTTTAAAGAAGATAATCCGATGAATCTCCCTATTTATCATAGAGGTTCGTCAGTTTTTCAATTACTGCATCTCTCTCAGTATCCCGAATACGTCCGGAATTCTCTTTCGGATTCAAATGGATTTTTTAAGCTTCCCTTCTTTTTAACTGTGATACATAATATCACTCATGATTGAGTATGTTCAGCCCCACGACCCCGATGACCGCATTATTAAAAAAGCCGTTTCCATTCTCGAAGAAGGCGGCATCATAGCCTATCCGACTGACTCAAGCTGGGGAATCGGCTGCTCCAGCGAATCGGCTAAAGGACTGGAAAAGCTCTCGCGGCTGAGGGAAGATAAGAAAACGCAATTCTCCCTTATATGCTCCAGCATAAGCCAGATGAGCACCGTCGCCAATATCGATAATCAGAGTTTCCGGATCATAAAGCAGAATACTCCCGGTCCTTTTGTCTTTGTTCTCAAAGCGATCCGGAAAGTTGAGAAAATGATAGGGGAGAAGAGGGCGGAAGTCGGCTTGAGAATTCCGGCCCACGAAATCCCGAAACGTCTGGTCGATGTTCTCGGCGCCCCTCTTTTTTCCATAACAGCCAGTAAGGACATGATGGATGTCTATGGCCTGGACGCTGAATATCCCGAGGAAAATCTTCTGGAATGCGGTTGGGAACTGGAGAACATCAGAGGCATCGATTTGATCATCGATTCCGGCGAAGCTCTTGAAAAAAGCCTCTCTACCGTTCTGCGCCTCGATGGAGGGGTTGTGGAAGTCCTGCGCTACGGCGACGGTAAGCTGGAAGAATAATCTTTCACAATCTCCAGTTTCTCTTTATTCTTCTGCTCTGGCTTAACAGTACTCCGAGGATAACCACTATCGCCGCGCCGGTCTGTACCGGATTCAGTCCTTCCCCGATCAGTATCCAGCCGAAAAGAATCGCCGTTACGGGAACCAGATTGATAAAAACCGATGCTTTGGATGCCGGCAAATGACTCATGCCCCAATTGTAAAGGGCAAAGGCTCCCAGAGAGACAAAAACACCCATGTAGACCAGTAAAATAATCAGTTCAGGCGTCCAGATTTCCCGGCTTGTCCGGAACAGCGAAAAGGCTGCCGGACTGAAGAAAATAAAACCCGTTACCATCTGCATGGCCGTCAGCGTGAAGGGGCTGTACCGCCCGCTCATTTTTTTCACGATGACCATATTGGCTGCCCCGAAGATCATGGCCATGAATTCGAGGCTGTTGCCCAGTACGGGATTGGACGCCTGGCTCCCCGAACTCTGACTCAGGGTCAGGACGACAACGCCCCCTATGGAAAGCACCATTCCCATTATTGTTTTTATCCCTATCGTTTCCTTGAGAAACATCCAGGCTCCCAATGCGACGAGAACGGGAACAACGGCAGCAACGACGCCGGCCTGGGAAGAGGTCGTATAAACGAGGGCGTTGGACTCGAAGAAGAAATAGAGACAGGGCTGAAACAGAACCATGGGAATCAGCAGCTTCCAGTCGCCTTTCCGGTAGTGGCGGGGATAGAGTTTTCCTGCGAAGGGAAGAATCGCCAGTACGGCAAAAATCTGCCGGATCCAGACGAGCTGTCCCGGCTCTAATGACCGTAAAGCGACTCTGGTTCCCGCAAAGGAACTCCCCCAGAGTATGACGGCGCCCATTATGGCGGTTATGGGCAGAAGAATGCTTTTCACTTCCTGTTTCAAGGGTTCTCTTATCTCATCCATAGGCTGAATATATCCGGAATGGAAAAGAATGTATCCTGTGAAAATGATAATTTGCGAAAAAAGTGTAGGCCGGAACCGTTTCTTTTAAGAGAAACGGTTTACAGCAGCGGAATTATCTTGGAAAGAACAGGAATGATAATGACCAGAGACCCGTTGGATATAAGCCATAGGGAGTTTGCCAGGTCCAGATTCAGTTTGTAAACTGAAGGCGGTACAAGGGCGACAAAAGCCACGGGCATCGATGAGAGTATGACCACCGTTTTTAATGGAAGGCCTCCTGCAATTTCATCCAGACCGAAGAGAAAGGACAGCCCAATCATGAGCACAGGAGTTATAAGCGATTTCACAAGTACGATTATCAATCCCTCTTTCCAGTATTTTCCCACGGCGCCCAGTCTCATTCCCAACCCGATGGAGAAAATAAGAAAATAGGTCCCCAGAGGAACGAGAATCCCGTTAATCCTTTCAAAATAAGCCGGTCGGTCCAGACCGGAGTAATTGAGAAGCACACCGATGACCATGCTTAAGAGAGACATGATGACGAAGGGATCGACAAACATTTTTCTGAGAGTCTCTTTCATGCTCTCTTTTTTCCCTTCCCCGTAGCTGCAGCGCCGCGCATAGGGAAAACCGAATCCGAAATACCAGATTTTTTCAAAGAACATATAGAAGGAAACCAGAGCGAAAGCTTGTTCTCCCAGAAAAAGAAAAGAGAGAAGTCCTCCTATGGATCCGAGATTCGTGAAGCCTCCGGAAACAAAAAAAACCGCACCGTCGCGCTTATCTTTTTTCAGAATTCGGGAAAAAAACAGAGCGATGAAAGATCCGGCAGCCAGAGCTGACATCCCGAGAAAAGGAAGGGCTACGATACTCAGGTTTCTGATAGGAGCGATCCAGATACTCGTCGCCACCGTAAAAGGAATAAAACCGGCGATGACCAGTTTCTGAAGGGATATTCTTATTTTCCCGTTCAGCTCTTCCGCAATAAACTGCTTTGTTCCATAACCGGCTGCCAGACAGAGAAAAATCATAAGTAAATAGGAGACCATGCTGTTCATATCAGAAAAACTCCTTCCAGATAATTCTGGCTATTGTGGCTGCCACGACTATGAGGAAAAATACCCGGATAAACTTCGTGCTGTGTTTGATCACCAGGTGGGATCCCGTCCAGGCTCCGGCTATCTGTCCCGATCCCATAAACAGGCCTGCGAGAAAAACAACTTTTCCCCCCATGATAAAAACGGCGAGCGATACGATATTGCTGGTGAAATTCATAATCTTCGTGGTTCCTGTCGCTTTTTTCAGGTTCAGGCCCAGAAGAACGACCAGGGCGATCGTCCAGAACGATCCGGTCCCGGGACCGAAAAAGCCGTCGTAAAAACCGAGCAGCAGACCGAAAACCGGATAGAATATATAGCGGGCCATGCCGACCTGGCGATCATTGGCTCCCAGCTCGGGGCTGAATAGCGTATAGAGAAAGACAGCCAGAAGAAAAAGCGGTATGGCTTTCATCAGGAAATCGGCTTCGATCATCTGGATGAGGATCGTTCCCGCCGCCGCACCGGCAAAAGTGAAGAGAACGCCGAGCCATGTCTCCTTCAGGGTGAAAAGCCCTTTCCGGTAATAGCGCCAGGCCGAGGTCACGCTTCCGAAACTGGCCTGGAATTTATTGGTGCCCAGCGCCAGATGAGGCGGCAGCCCCAGGGAGAGGAGTACGGGAACGGTAATGATGCCTCCGCCTCCGGCTATGGAATCGACGAAGCCCGCCAGAAAGCCGGTCGCCGCCATAATCAGGGCTGTCAGTAAAGTAATTTCCATCTATGCTCCGAGGGCCAGATGGCTCTCTTTCAACTGTTTTCTTATTTTGATTTTCTGGGGGCATTTGGTTTCGCAGAGGCCGCAGTCCGTACAGGCGTCGGCTCTCTTCCCTTTGACCCACTGGTTGGTTCCGATCTCCGCGTATCCTTTTTTCGCGAAGTCGGTAATACCGTAAATCTTATGGTAGTTCATCATTTTAAAGATATGGGGAATATTGACTTCCGCAGGACAGGGCATACAGTAGTTGCATCCCGTACAATAGAGGTCGGCCAGCTTGCCGTTTTTCTCCATCAGTTCGGAAATGGCAGCAGCTTCATCGGCGGCCAGCTCCGCTCTTTCCTCTGAAACAGAGGCGTTTTCCCGCACCATGTCGATGTTTTCCATCCCCGAAAGGGCACAGTCGATATGGGGATTGGAGAAGACATATCTCAGGGCCAGTTCCACGCTGCTTTTCACTTTGATGCCCAGAGATTCGGTTACTTCCTCAGGCAGACCGGCGACTCTACCGCCGCCCAGAGGACCCATGACGATGACGCCCAGACCTTTTTCCGCTGCGTAGGCAATAGCCTCGCTGTTGCTTCTGTCGATGAGGTTGTACTGACAGAGAACCGATTCGAAGTGCCCCAGATCAATCAGTTTGATCATATTTTCCGGTTTGTCGTGAAAGGAGAAGGCTATGTGGCGGATCAGTCCCTCTTTCTTTGCTTTTTTCGCTTCTTCCAGCCATCCGGTTTTCTCATCGATTTCCAGAAACCCGTCGTAACCGATGCCGTGGAAATGGTAGAGATCCAGATAGTCCGTATCGAGGCGCTTAAGCTGCTCTTTGAGAAATTTCGTATAGTCGCCCGGTTCCTTGACCAGATGGCTGGGGCACTTGGTGGACAGGTAGATTTTGTCCCGGAAGGATTTGATCGCCTTACCGACCGCCTCTTCGCTTTGAAAATCGTTGTAGAACCAGGCCGTATCGAAATAATTGACACCCAGCCTGTAGGCTTCGGCCAACATCCCGTTCACCTTCTCCTGATCGACGATCTTTTTGTCGCCCTGATCGATCATGGGCAGGCGCATGCAGCCGAATCCCAGAGATGAAATTTCGATTCCCGTATTTCCCAGCGGTCTGTATATCATGAATGAACTCCTGTTGAAATTTGTATGGGAAATGGTAACCTATCTGTTCTCTCTGTTCAATCATTACAAGAGCCTGTATAATCGAAAGCACTATGATGCAGACACTTCTTTGGTACGATATCGAAACTTTCGGCCGCGACCCCGCCTGGGACAAAGTCGCCCAGTTCGCCGCTGTCCGGACCGACAGCAATTTTGAACCCATAGAAGATCCCATTGTCCTGTATTGCAAGATTACGCCCGATTATATTCCCGATCCCATGGCGTCTCTCATTACGGGGATTACCCCCCAGGAGACTCTGGAAAAAGGAGTTACGGAATACGAGTTCATCAAAGCTATCAATCAGCAGTTCATCCGGCCCGGCACCTGCGTCGCCGGGTTCAACAGCATCCGTTTCGATGACGAGTTCATCCGCAATCTCTATTACCGCAATTTCTTCGATCCTTATGTCCGCGAATGGGCGGGCGGCAACAGCCGCTGGGACATCATCGATCTGGTGCGGATGACTCACGATCTGAGGCCCGAAGGGATCAGCTGGCCGGTAAATGAAGAGGGGAGACCGGTTTTCAAACTGGAAGAGCTGACGGCTGCCAACGGCCTGAGCCATAAAAACGCCCATGACGCCCTCTCCGACGTGTACGCCACGATCGATATGGCCAAACTGATTCACGAAAAGCAGCCCAAGCTGTTCAAATACTATTTCAAGCTGAGAAAAAAAAATGAAGCGGCGGCGCTGATCGATCTGCATAATCCCAAACCGATCCTTCACACATCTTCCATGTTCACAAATGGAAAGGGATGCACGGCCATCGTTCTGCCGCTCACGGTCGATCCCCACAACCGGAACTGCATACTCTCTTTCGATCTGTCGGAAGATCCGGCTCCTCTTCTTGAATTGTCCGTTGATGAGATCCGGGTGAGAATCTTCACCCGTCACGATCATATGCCCGAAGGGGTGTCCCGCATTCCCGTCAAAGGGATTCATCTGAATAAGTGCCCGGCTATCGCCCCGTTGAGTACTCTCACTGACGAAGATGCTGTCCGCATCGGCATTGATAAAGAACTGGCCATGGCCAACTATGAAAAACTCCGGAAAGGGGAAAATCTCATTCAGAAACTGCACAAAGTTTATGACAGGAAATTGACCTCGGACAAGAGCGACCCCGACTTTCAGATATACAGCGGCGGTTTTTTTCACGATGACGATAAAAAGAACTTCCGGAAGATTCACGAGCGGAAAGGCCGGGAGATTTTTAATAACGATCTGGTTTTCGAAGATCCCCGCATTCCCGAGATGCTCCGCCGTTTCCAGGGACGCAACTTTCCCGAAACCATGACCGAAGAGGAAAAAAAGCGGTGGATCAGTTTCTGTGCCGGCCGCATCCTCATGCCTCCGGTCGACGGAGAAACATCGGATTTCGGAGAATTCAACAAGCGGCTTGAAACCTACAGGAAGAGCCATCAGCTTTCAGCCAAGGAAAAAATGATCATCAAAGCGTTGGGTGAATATTCCGATTATCTGAAAAAAGAAATCCTGGAATTCGGAGAATAAAAAAGGGAGCCGCAGGCTCCCTCATTAATCTATTCAACTAAACTGGTGGTGTTATTATGATGCAATAGCCAGTAATCTATTGCCAGTTTCAACGAGAAACCGTCCGGCCGCTTCGATAACTCTGTTTTTTCTCAGCGAAGCGGTCATTCTGTAGATCCTTTCGGCTTCAGCGTACTGCATTAATCTCTCTTTTCTCTGGAGAGCCATCAATTGTTCATCGTAAAGACTGAATTGGTTTAACATGATAAATCCTTTTATAGTAACCGTGCCCGAATCCTTTCAGGCAATTTCCAGAAGGCGGGTTCCTGTGGAAACCAGCGCCTTACCCGTTTTGTGAAAAATGAAAGTGGCAACTTTGCCGTGCTTCTCAGACCTGATCTTTTTTTTGAACGAAGTCATTCTCAGTTGATCAGAGGTGCTGTAAAAATCATCCATTTTCATTTTTGATAGAAGCAGCAATAAGTAAGTGTCATTGTTCAGCATACTTAGTCTCCTGATTATGCCGGGACAATCCCGTAGTTCGAAAAAAAAAGCCGTATGCGCCTTCATTTCTGAAGTCGTTTACGGCTTTATCCAGTCCCTGTCCGGGTATAAAAAAAGCCGCAGCCCCTGCAATGGCTGCGGCGTGATTCAACTCTATTGAAAATCAACAGCGCACAGGCGCATTACAGTTTGAAAATGTCTTTTCAAAGCAATCTGATGTTCTTTTATTCATTTACCTGTGCTCCTTAATTTAGATTCCCTTTCGGTTAATAGCAGTATCGGATGATTCTCCGCAAGGGTCAATGGTACAAAATAATTATAATTATTGTTTCACACTTCCCGTTATATGGTCGAGTTGAAAGCCCGTTGTTCCCAGGCTTATCATTTCCCGGAAAAGGCTGACTTGACGGGCGTACATATCTATCTGCGATTTCAGGTACTCCTTTTCGTCTCCATAACCGGACAGCCACTCTTTTTCTTTCTGTTCTATAATCCGCTCATCGGTTAACAGCCGTTCCCTGTAATAATCGATGTTTATTTCATTGAGTTCCATATCCATCAGGCTCTGGCGTATAAATTGTTCAATTTGTTCCATAGCCGCTTCATAGGATGCTCTTGAAGCCTGTTCATCATATTCAGCCGCTTCACCGGCGAAGTACATGGCTCCACCATCGCCGAGCGGGCTTCTTATGGCCAGGGAGAGAGTCAGGTTCCCCTTATCATCGTCCTCCCATCCCTCCTGGATAAAAGGGAAGAGGGAACCGCTGTAACCCAGTTCCATATGAAACGCCAGGTCCGGTTTGAAGTAAAACTCTCCCTTCCGGATCTTTTTTTTGTATTCATCAGCCTGAACCTTATGGCGGAACATGGCGAGGTCTCTATTCTCGCTCAGAGCTTTGCCGAAAAGATTTTCCCAACTCTCCCTGTCTCCGGTTTCCAGAGGCTCCGTCCTGATCATGACGGGACTCAGTTCTATCCCCGTAAGATAAGTGAGATTGAGAGTCGTGCTTTTTATCTGCTGCGAAATTTTCCTGATTGCCAGGTCTGATTCCCTCAGGCTGTTTTCCACTTCCAGGTATTCGGTCCGGAGGATCATGCCGTTGCTCAGGCTGTCGGAAGCTATCCCTTCGAGTCGCTTAACCAGTTCATTCTGTTTGCTCAGCGCCAGCTCGATCTCCTTTAAATAATGAAGGACGTGGCTGTTGATCAGAATTTCCGTTTTTATCTGATCTTCGGTTTTTCCCCTGTCTTCCAGGGCCGCTCCGGCTCCCTCTTTTGCCGCTTTGATGGAATTGAGGATTTTCCCCCAGGTAAAGATCGGCTGGTCGAGGACCAGTTTGAAATCGTAATAGGTGTTGCCTGTCATTTCGAATACGACATCCTCTTCCGGCATGGAGATGACTAAAGGGCCGGGCAAAACCATCTCACCCAGAGCCCCGGCTTCAACCGTAAGCGTATCGGGATTGGTTATATAACTGAGATTGGATTCAAAGTCTACTGTCGGTGCGGACCGGCTTATCGCTTCTTTCACCCTATAGGACGAGGCTTTCCAGGCCGCTTCTTTTTCCGCCAGATCCGCGCTATTGGCCAAAGCCGTCTCAATAAGCTGATCAACGGTGTAAAATGTCGTCTGTGAGTAGGCCGGCAGGCACAGTGCGGCCGGCAGCATGAGCAGAAGTAAGATTTTTTTCATATGACAGTATCCTCCAGAGCCCTGTATTCCTCTCTCCCCGTTTCGGAAAGAACGCCTTCAAGAAGGATCTTTTCAATAAAGAAAAACAGATCGAAAGAAGAGTCTTTAATCCCGTACCGGCTTTCCATGGTCATGAAAACCTCAATTATACCCAGCAGAATGTAGGGGGGTGTTTCGTCTTCAAGCTCCTTGCGGAGTATGCCTCTGGCCACCCCCTCTTTCATGACTTTTCCGGTGATATCGATAATGTGCTGGCTTATGGCGGGAAAAATGATTTCCTGAATCAATCCGTTTTCCGAGGCAATCTTCGTCAGAGGGAAATCTCTGGAAAAGGAATGGGCCGCATAGAGGATCAGTTTTTTCAGTTTCAGGGTAAATGGGCAATCCTCATCATCGGCAATAACCTGAAGATCGTCCAGAATCTGGTTCAGTTTCAGTTCTATCGCTTCTTTCATCAGCTCGAACTTGCCGGGAAAGTGGTTGTACAGTGTTTTTTTAGTAATTCCAAGGTTGTCGGCTATCTCTTCCATGGTGAGGTTTTTATACCCTTTTTCCATAAAAAGACGGGAAGCCGACTGAAGCATCAATTCTCGCTTTGACATTTCTTTCTCCACATATTACACTATTATAGTATATATAGTGTAAAAATGAAAGTCCTTTGAAGGAAGAGTAATATATGTCGTCAAGAAGTATTCTGGGTAAATCCCTATTCTTATTTATTGTGGCGCTCTCGGCAGCGGCGCTGATTCTCATAACATCTCTCAGGAAGGAAGCTGTCAGGGAAGAACCGGTTCTGCCCGTTGAAACCCTCATCCCTTTTCAGGGCGATCTGGAGAAGATAATCACCATAAGCGGCTTTGTCGAGAGCGAAACCACCGTTACGGTTCTCCCCAGAATCGGCGGGACTCTTGAGGATATTTCCGTTGAAATGGGAGACCCAGTTGAGAAAGATCAGGTTATTGCCCATATCGATAGTGAGCCTTACACGCTTTCCTACAACCAGGCGAGGGCAGCTTACCTGGCGGCTGAATCAACTTTCAAACGCGTATCTTCTCTATATGCGACCAAATCGGTCTCCCAGCAGAACTATGACGAGGCCAAGGGGAACTTCGATGCTCTGCAGGCTTCATACGAACTTGCCGAGCTTAACCTCAGTTATACAAATCTCAGCTCGCCGGTTAAAGGCGTTGTTCTGCAGAAGCATGTGTCCCGCGGTTCCATGGTGGCGCCTCAGGTCCCCGTCGTGACCATAGGAGATATTGAGAACCTTCGCGTCAAATGCGGCATTCCGGAAATCCATTATTCCTATTTTCAGAAGCAGGGGCGTTCCATGGAAGTTAAGATTCGGGTCCCTGCCATGGATAACAGGGTTTACAGTGGGACTATCAGCCATATCGCTCCCTATGTATCCTCCCAATCGAGAAATTTTTCCATTATCTGTGGAATTGATGATGAAGAGCTGACGTTGAGACCGGGAATGTTTGCCTATGTGGAATTTGTCATGGATAAGAGAATCGGCACATACTATCTGCCCTATAAAGCTCTTTCCGGAGGGGGGCTCTGGTATGTCGATGAAGAAAATACGGCCCGGTTTGTCCCTTTTGAGCCACAGTTCGGCAACGATGAGTTCTTTGAACTTCCCGCTGATCTGGCTGACAGAAAATATGTACTCAAAGGCCAGTATTTTCTCGAAGAAGGTAAAACTGTCCGGCTTCTGGGAGAGTGATAAATGAAAGTTTCCGATTTTGCCATCAAACATCCCGCCATTATCTCCATTCTGCTGGTCGTTCTTCTTCTCTTCGGAGTTATGTCAGCCATACAGCTGCCCCAGGATTACCTGGCGGATATCAGTCTGCCCACTGCCATGATTCTGACAACCTATCCCGGAGGAAGTCCCGGAGACATTGAACGGGAAATAACAAAACCTCTGGAAGATGAACTGAGCACTATTTCGGGACTGGACGAAATCTCTTCCGTTTCTCTCAATTCCCTATCGAATATCATCCTTGATTTTGAGATGGGGCAGGAGGTCAGCGACCGGCTGATCGATATAAGGGAAAAAATCAACAACGTTCTCCCCGACCTGCCCGAAGGAATATCGGGATCGCCATCGATCGTGGAGTTTAATTCATCAGTCAAGCCGATTTTTATTTTTACTGTTGAGACGGCCATGACAAATGATGATCTAAGCCTGTTTATCGATGATATCCTCAAGCCGGCCATAGCCAGGATAGACGGCGTCTCCGAGGTTTCGATAAACGGCCTGAGGGAATCGATCGTGCAAGTGGAGCTGGACCTTGATCGGCTTGAGGCTCTGGAGATTCCCGTGCTCGATATTTACAATGTCCTCAGATACAGCAACGTCGCCTTTCCCGGAGGTGATGTTCAGTTCCAGGGAAACCGGACAACCATCAGGACCGAAGGGGAATACGGCTCTCTCGATGATTTGAGAAATGTAGTCGTCTCCTTTGCCGATGAGCAGTATATCCGTTTATCCGATGTGGCTTCCGTTGAAAGAGTTCTGGAAAAACCCGATCTCTATGCGGTCAACAAGGGAGAAGAGACCATCACGGTCAGCATCATAAAAAAGAGAAAAGCCGATACGGGTAAAATCGTTGCATCCATAAATGAGGTACTGTCGGAGATGGATGATCAGGTGGATTTTTCCGTGCTCCTCGATGACAGCCGGAATATCAATCTGTCCATAAATTCGGTTCAGCGCTCGGCTCTGCTCGGGGCTTTTCTGGCAATTCTCGTTCTCCTTCTGTTCCTTCATAACGGAACAACGACGCTTATTGTCGCAATTTCAATTCCCGTTTCCGTACTGATGGCTTTTATCGGTTTAAAGTTGAAAGGCCAGACCATCAACCTTCTGACTCTGGGCGGCATGACTGTTGCCATCGGCATGATTGTTGACTCCTCGATTGTGGTACTGGAAAATATTCACAGGCACTTCAAAGCTGGAAAATCAGCTATGGAAGCCGCTTCAATCGGCACTTCGGAGGTGGGGGGGGCTATTATCGCTTCGACATCCACCTCGCTGGCCGCCTTTATCCCCATATTGTTCCTGGAGGATTTTACGGGGATTGTTCTCAAAGATGTGGCTCTGACAATCATTTATTCCCTGACCGGCGCCATGTTCGTGGCCATCATAGTGGTTCCCTTTCTTTCGTCGAGAATATTGAAGGAACAGAAAATGAAAGAGGGCGGTCTCGCTCAGAAATTGAGCCGGTCCATTGAATCGGTCATCGATTTTATGACGGAACAGTATAAAAGAATGCTCCATTGGGCTCTGGAGAGCTGGAAATTTATACTTGTTGTCGCCTTTCTCGTACTCGGACTGACCTTCCTGGTTTTCAATATGCTCGGATTCCAGTTTCTTGAGGCTACGGATATGGGGGAAATCCAGATCTCCATCGATTTTCCCGGAAGCTATTCAATCGAAGAGAGCCGAGACAAACTTCTCGAAATCGAAGATCTCATATACAGAGAGGTTCCGGAAGCGACTGGCGGACTCTTCTATGCGGGACTTAACAACTTTTTCGCAACCAGTCCCGTGCCCGACAGGGGATTTGTCTCTCTCTCGCTCTCCTCTCAGGGAGAGAGAAACAGGGATGTTTTTGAAATCATTGATTTGCTTCAGTATGAAATTCCCAGGCAGATCACAGATATTGATGTCTCTGTTGTCAACGGGGGCTTGAGTTCTCTTATGGCTGTGGCCACCGGAGGTGAGGGGTACAGTCTCGAACTCTTCGGATCCGATATGGATATCCTCATCGAAACTGCCGAGACTCTTGTCCGGATGCTGGAAGAAGACCCCGATGTGGACCGCGCCGATATGAATGTCTCCTTTACATCGGGAAGTCTCGTTTCCCGTCTCGATCTGGGAGCCATGGGGGAACTGGGGGTCGTTCCCTATGAAGCCGCCATGACGCTCAGAGCTGTATTTCACGGACTGGATTCGGGTGTATACAGGGAAGGGGACAGCGATTATCCCATATTTCTAACCACGCCCTATGCCGGAGGCGCTGTCGGAGAAGATGCTTTCTACCGGCTCTTTGCCGATTCGCAGACAGGCAGGAAGATCTCCTTTGCCACCATTGCAAACCTTGAGTCGGAAAGATCCCTTGATACCATAAACAGGAAAAATAAAGTCCGCTCCGTACAGGTGACGGCCATTCCCAGAGGGTCGGATATCCGGGGCATCAGCACCAGAACGGCTCAATTCATAAAAGACCGGGGACTTCCCCCCGGCGTGAAGTGGCAGATTGCCGGTCAGTCGGCAGAGACGTTCAATTCCTTTAAATCTCTTCTCGCTGCTATGGCCATTGCCGTCTTTCTGGTTTACGTCGTCATGGTCATACAATTCGAACGGTATACGCAGCCTCTGGTAGTCATGGCATCGGTCCCCTTCTGTATCATCGGCGTAGCCGGAGGTCTGCTGATTTTCGGATCCGGTCTGTCCATCGTTGCATTTCTAGGGACAATCGCGCTGGCCGGGATAGTCGTGAATAACGCCATCGTCATGATCGACTATATCAACCTGCTGAGAAAAAGAGATTCCATGGAACTGAAAGAGGCCGTTCTGTACGGCAGTTCCTCCCGCCTGAAACCTATCCTTATGACAACCCTGACAACCGTTCTGGGGGTTATCCCCATGGCAGTCGGGCTAGGTGAGGGATCGGCCATTTACGGGCCTCTCGGACAGACCATAGCCGGAGGGTTGATAACCTCTACATTTATCACCCTTTTTATCATTCCCATCCTCTATTTCCGACTGGAAAAAAGGAAGGAAAAAAAATAGAAAAAAGTTTCTCATATCGCCTTTTATGTCTTCCCTAAAAAGGCGATATATAATATCACTTCTTAGGCTGTAAGCCACGGCCAGAAAAGGGATTCCTTTGCTGACCGCTTATTTTATTCAGATTGTGATGCTGTTGAGGAAAACAGTGTCCTCGAGTCGACCACCCTGTCTGGTTATATGGTTTGAATGTTAATAAGCGAGATCGGTAGAAAAGATCCCGGAAAACAACCATGGACAGTTCCCGGCTCGGATCAGGAGGTGTTCTATGGTTATCGAAGAAAAAGCCGGTAAGCCTTACAATTTCCCCCTTTCGCGTTTCGTCTCCAAGACAAGATTCGAAAAAATAAAAAAATTCTCCGAAAATGTTCAGACCCCTTTTCTACTGGTGGATCTCAACATCATAAAAAAGAATTATCAGAGCCTGACAAAAAACATGCCCCTGGCCAAGGTGTATTATGCCGTCAAGTCAAACCCGATGGAGGAAGTCATTCTGCTTCTCCGCGATCTGGGATCGAATTTCGATGTGGCCACAGTCTATGAGCTCGATCAGCTGCTAAAGCTGGGGATCAGTCCCGACAGAATCAGTTTCGGCAACACCATAAAAAAAAGCCGCGATATAGCCTATTTCTACAATAATGGCGTAAGGCTTTTCGCTACTGATTCGGAAGAGGATGTGAGAAAAATCGGAGTCAACGCACCGGGATCAAAAGTATTTTTCAGAATACTGACGGAAGGAACAGGCGCCGACTGGCCTCTTTCCAGGAAATTCGGAACTCACCCCGATGCCATTCTGGGGCATATTTCTCTTGCCCAGGAAATGGGACTTGAACCTTACGGGCTCTCATTTCATGTGGGATCCCAACAGCGCGATATCGGAGAATGGGACGCGGCTATCGCCCACTGTACCTATATATTCAATGCCGCTGCCGAAATAGGCATAAAGCTGAAGATGATCAATCTGGGAGGCGGTTTCCCCGCCAAGTATATTCAGCCGACGCCGAAACTTGAAATCTACACGAAGGAAATCATGCGCTTTCTCTCTGAGGACTTCGGCGATGATATTCCCGAAATCATTGTGGAACCGGGGCGTTCTCTGGTCGCCGATTCAGGCGTCATCGTCTCCGAAGTCATAACGACGGCCTATAAATCAAAATACTCTCCCAGCAAATGGGTGTATACGGATATCGGGATGTTCGGCGGACTTATCGAGACTATGGATGAATCCATCAAGTTTCCCATCTACAGCGAAAAAGAAGGGGATGCGATCGATGTCATCCTGGCCGGACCGACCTGCGACAGTATGGATATACTCTATGAGGATTATAAATACCAGCTGCCCGATACTCTGACAGAGGGTGATAAGCTCTATTTCATTACTACGGGAGCCTACACTCAGAGTTACAGTTCTGTGGGGTTTAACGGCTTTCCTCCTTTGAAAGCCTTTGTATTGAAATAAATTCTGAAAAGGCCGGAACGGCTTCCTGTTCCGGCTTCATTCAAAAGAAATGTAGAAAAAAAGACATATATCCTGTTCCGGATTGTTTTGGAAATCAATTTTTTGTGTAAAAATCTTATTGTTATGAAATCAAAAGACACCGAAATTCTCGATATTGCGTACAGAATCAATATTGATGAGATCGATGAACAGCATTCCCGCTGGCTTGAAATATATCAGGAATCTCTTTCACTCGCTTCAGGTCATGATCATGATGATGAGACTCAGGAAAAAATGAAGATCCTGGTCGCTAAAATGTACGAATATGCCCGCGCTCATTTAAAATTTGAAGAAAAATTTATGGAGAGCATAGGATATCCCGGATTGGTTGAACATAAACTGCAGCATCTGGAACTGGATAAGAGCATTTCCGATCTTTTTGTGAAACTCTTTAACGGGGATCCTATTGATAAAGAGAAGCTCATATCTCAGATAAAGGTCTGGCTTTATCAGCATATCCTGGATCACGATAAGAAGATCGCCGATTATGTTTCCGAGAAGGGGATTGATGTTTCGGAAATTACCGGGTCCGATTAAGCATTCCTGTTTTTTTTATACTCACGGAAAGGATAATCAAAGGCAGCTCCAGCATCGTCATCAGGAAAAAAGATCGATATGACCGGTCGCCTCTCAAAATCTCAAAGTATCGTTTCATCACTCTTTCATCGGCCAGGAGCCGGCCGTAGACGAGACTTTCAAAACGGGAAGACACCCGAGTCATCCTTTCCGACCATATAAGGTTGTTCCCGATCTTTTTCAATAGGCTACTCTTATACCCCTGAACTGCACCATCCCGGCTTTTGGCTTCAGTTGCCTTTTCCGCCGCCAGACGACCTGATATCAGGGCATTGCGTATACCTTCTCCGCTGAATGAATCGACCAGCCCTGCCGCATCTCCCGCAAGCATGATCCGCCCGGTAGCCAATTCGTGTTTGAGATTGGATACGGGAATAAAACAGCCCTGAGGTTTTTCGGCCTGATCCAGATTATGGGACGCCAGAAATGCTTTGTACACATGGCGCAACTCTTTAGCCGATGCCGCCTCTCCTCCGATCCCGGCGGAGATAAACTCTCCTTTGGGAAACAGCCAGCCGTATCCCTTCCTGATAAACCCGAAATCGAGTTCCACGACAGGTTTTTCGCTCTGCCTTATAGGATGTCCATTGTCTGCAGGGTGGGAAATAAGACAGAAGCGGGTCTCCGCTTTTGAAAAAGGGTCCCTTACAGATTTTGCTGTAGGGCTGAAAAAACCGTCGGCGCCGATACAGTACCGGCTGTAATGAGTTCCTTTATCCGTTTCGATTTCCACAAGCCCGCTGGTCTCCCGGACCGCGCGGCATGTCTCCTGACTGAAAACGGCTCCCTGCGAAAGAGCCTGTTCAAGCAGATAATTGTCAAAATGAATTCGCCGGATCATATAAGCTACGGGTGTTTCGCTTTCTATCAAATGGATCTGATTCCGGTAAACCGACCTCATGCCATAGCATTTCTGCTCAATCAGATGCTCCGGCAGATCTTCGCCCAATTCTTTATATGCCGCGGCAGATAAGCCTCCTCCGCAGGGTTTGTCTCTGGGGAAACTTTCTTTGTCGATTACAAGAACGTTTAAACCCAGTTCCGCTCCTTTTCTCGCGGCCGATGAACCGGCAGGTCCGGCTCCGATGACAATCAAATCATGTATTTTCACTCTTTAAGCTCCAGCGGAAGGTCAATATTGTTCCTGATTCCCAATGTTTTGAGATTTTCGGCTTCGTAACGGACATGGAAAAGCTCCCGGGGCAGACCTGTATTTATCAGATAGGACCGCCAGACGACATGCTGAACCAGATTTCTTCCCTCGAAAGATTTTGTGTAAAGAGGCATCAGATTGTTTTTTGAGATAAACAGAACTTCTCTGGTTATGCCATTTTCCGGTTCATTAAGACTGAAATCAAACAGCCACCCTTCGGCCTCAACGGTAAATATGAGGCGGCTGGAATCTTTCAGACCGACAAGGCGCTCCCAGGCCGCAATCGCATCGCTCTGATCGAAAGCCACGCCGCGAATCGTTGTAGCCAGAGGACTGTCCTTTTCCACTTTGACGGCAAAGGGCGAAAGTATTCCGCCTTTCCTGCCCGTTACTTTCCCGTCCTCCTCCAGGACAGCTATGCTGCCGTCATCGCCATTTCTGTTTCCCCTGATAATGTCCATGCGGATGAGTCTCGGTTTTTTAAAATAGAAATTAATATAGCGTATTTCCTCTTTTCGGCCTTTCACGCTCCACTCGTACATCCGGCACTGGTAGTCTTCAATTTCTGAAAGCATCTTTTCCATTCTTCCGACGATCCGCCAGGGATCTTCATTTTGCTGAGCCGGGAGCAGAGAGAGGACAAATAAGGTAAATGTATAGATCAATACTGATTTTCTTTTCACTTTTTCAAACCCGTCACTCTGTACACCCGGACCGGTTCGGGCTTTCCTCTCAGCTGAAGGGATCCCATATCCTCGGTTACCACATGTTCGCAAATCTCCTCACAGGTGCGGCTGCTGATGACAACCGTGTCCGGATCGGCAACGGTCTGGAGGCGTGATGCCGTGTTGACCGTATCGCCGATAGCCGTAAAATCCATCCGCTTCGGAGAACCTATATTCCCGATAATGACTTTCCCCGTATCAATCGCTATGCGGGTATGGAAAGAAATGGAGTCTCCTCCTTCTTTCTCCCAGTCCCCCTGAAGTTCTTTCAGCCTCTTCTGCATGGCCAGGGCGCAGCGAACCGCGCTGAGAGTGTCGTTCTCCCTCTGGTTTATCGCTCCGAAAATGCCGATTACCGCGTCACCTACGAACTTATCCACCATTCCGCCGTATTCGAAAATAACGTTGGACATTTCCTCCAGATAGCTGTTAAGTCTGATGATCACTTCTTCCGGCTCTTTGAGGGACAGCAGTGTCGTGAAACCTTTGATATCGGAAAAAACGACCGAGACTTTCTTAAGGCTACCGCCGGGCTGCAGTACCTCGGGATGCTCGATCAGTTCGTCTACGATATTGTAGCTCAGGTAGCGCTGAAGCATGGAGCGGAGTTCCCTCCGCCTGTTCTGCTCCTCGAGCATCTCTTTCTGGCCGATGAGAATATTGTCAAATTCCTCGTGTTCCTCCCGCGCCAGGTAACCGCTGACTATGGCTATGAGATTGATGAAGAGGCTTCGGAGAGCCAGGTCCTGAAGGGAAACCGGCAGATCCCTCAGAAGAATCGAAGCTGTGTAGAATGCGGAGAAGAGAACTCCCGATATAATAACCCCTTTCATCCCGAACCGGGCTGCATGGGATATGAGAAGGATAATGTACCAGAGATAGATGTCCTGACTGCCTCCGGCATAAATCAGAACAAGGGAAAAGATGATATCCATAATCGAAGAGATGACAGTCATGATGGCAATGAAATCCGTTCTTTTCCTGACCAGCAGATGAAGGGTCAAATTGTACCCGACAGCCAGGGGCAGAGCCAGATAGAAAACTGTAAAGGGAATAATCGGCGATATGAACTGAATGGCTGAACAGGAAACAATCAGCCACCACCGGAGCACAACTCCGGTCCGTTCAATGAAAAAAGCTCTTTGATTCGGGTCCAGAAATCTCTGCCGGTAACTGTCCATAATATAATTATAAACGGAATACCGGGAAAAACCACATTTATAAAAGGATCTTCAAGAGCTCTTCCGTATGGGTGTACATAGGCATATGATCGCTGGGGATCGTAAAGGTTTTCCACCCCCTGTTTCTCACGGAGCGCGCGACTTTCCGGAGCAGGGGAGTAAAAGTCCACTCATCATCTTTCGAGGTGCACTCGATATAGATCGGATTCAGATCGTCCAGCGAAGAGTCGCTGTAATGAACGGGAGTGAAAAGAGTCTTGAGAGGGTGGCTGCAGTAACGGCTGTCGGTTTCGAAAAAAGGCGGAATCATATTTTCCTCACCCATAACGTGGGAGTAGGCTTTTATCTGCCTTGTGATTTTCTCTCCGGCTATATGGGAAAAAGACTGCCCGGACCGGGGAACGAAAGCATCGATATATACAAGTTTCCCGATTCTGTCTCTGTGTCTTTCTGCTACGGCCGTAGCCGTCATTCCGCCGAAGCTGAAACCGGCCAGATTGATGGAGCCTTCCGATTGCCCGATTATAGAGGATATGTGGTCGATGAAATCAGTCAGGTCTATCTGTCTGCCTTTTGCGGAACCCATTCCCGGCAGATCGGGAGCAGAGGAATCGATCCCCAGATGGTTCAGGCGTTCCTGTACGGGGGTCCACTGCCAGGAACCTCCCCAGCCGCCGTGGATGAATATCCATTTTGCATTCATGCCATCAAATTATACTTTCGCCGGACGGCGGTCAATAGTTCAAAATAAACGAGTGAATGTTCATTTTGAATAAAATTTAACGAGCGAGCACTCAATCTTTATTTTTGGGCCTAAAAATTAAATTTTACACGGTTCTTCATCCTTGATTCTCTTAATAGCAAGCGGTTAATATAATGAACTGATACTGGAGATATACTGATGAGTGAAGAAATTAAGATTGTTCCTGTTTCGTCAAAAAAAGATTTAAACCGTTTTATCAAGTTCCCCTGGACGGTTTACCGCGGTGAAAAAACTTATGAAAACTGGGTCCCGCCGCTGATTCTCGGAGAGAAAGACCTCTTCAATAAAGACAAAGATCCTTTTTACAAACATGCGGAAACTCAGCTGTTCCTCGCCTATAAAGGCGATAAGCTGTCGGGAAGAATCGCCGCCATCGTCGATTATGCCTACATCGAGTACCAGAAAGACAACTGTGGCTTTTTCGGATTCTTCGAAGCGCTGGAAGATCAGGATGTCGCCGATGCTCTGTTCAAAGCTGCCGAAGAGTGGGTTAAGGAAAAGGGATACAACACAATCAAAGGTCCTATGAATCCGACGACAGGCAAAACAATTGGCTGTCTCATCGATTCCTTTGATATCCCGCCTATCATCGAAATGCCCTATAACACAGAATACTATCCTCCCATGATTGAGAAATGCGGATATGGAAAATCCAAGGATCTCTTCTGTTACCGCATGGATAAGAGTCTCAAAATCTCCGACAAAATGATCAGAGTCTCTGAAATCGTCAAGAAGAGATACAATGTCACGATAAAACCCATAGATATGAAAAAGTGGGATGAGACCATAGAGTTGCTTCGCGATATGTACAACGAAGCCTGGGCGGACAACTGGGGGTTTGTTCCCTGGGAGAAAGAGGAGTTCGAGTATCTGGCTAAAGATCTTAAAATGATCGCCATTCCCGAACTGGTGCTCATTGTATATATGGGCGATGAACCGGTCGGCTTTACCATACCTCTTCCCGATTTCAATCAGATTTTTATAAAAATGAACGGCCGGCTTTTTCCGACCGGTCTTCTGAAAATCCTCACAGGGAAGAAAAAGGTCGATATGATCCGGACAGCCATCCTCGGTGTGCGAAAACACGCCCAGAATAAAGGTCTCGATGCTGTCCTGGTCAGAGAAATCTATGAAAGAGGGGATCGCATGGGAATGCGGGGCTCTGAACTTTCCTGGATCCTGGAAGATAATATCAATTTAACGAACCTTCTGGAAAACTGGGGTGCCGAGCACTACAGAACATACAGAATATACGAAAAGACAATTTAACTGAGGTAATGAAAGTGAAAACATGTTTTCTGTTTCCCGGTCAGGGGGCGCAGTATCCCGGCATGGGAAGAGATTTGTGGGAAAATAGCGAAGAAGTTAAAGAACTGTTCAAGACAGTCAGCAATATAACCGGTAAAGACATGGCTGATCTCCTTTTTGAGGGATCTGAAGAAGACCTCAAAGCTACTGACAACACACAGCTGGCCATAACTCTTGCCAATGTCAGCTCAAGCATAGTGCTGAAAGAAAAAGGTATTGAAGCTCATGGCGCTGCAGGATTCAGTCTCGGGGAATACGCGGCACTCTGGCAGGCGGGAATCCTCGGGACGGAAGACCTTTTCCGCATTGTTAAAATGAGGGGAGAGGTTATGGAAGCAGCCTGTAACGCTCTTGACGGTCCGGAAGGCCGGCCGGGAATGGCTGCCGTTGTCGGACTCGCTTCCGCCGATGTGAAAGCCGCGCTTGATAAAGTATCCGGTACCATTTATATGGCAAATGATAACAGTCCCATACAGACTGTTATCGCCGGAGAGGCAAAAGCTCTTGAAGCCGCAGAAGCCGTAATGGATGAAGCCGGAGCCATGAGATATGTTGTTCTGAAAGTATCCGGTCCCTTTCATACTCCGTTTATGGATGGAGCCAGACAGGATTTTGTCGCCAATCTGAAAGATTTTACATTTAAGGATCCGATCATTCCCGTTTACAGCAATGTAACGGGGAAAATCATAGCAAGCGGTTCGGAGGCTAAAGAGCTGGCGGGAAGCCAGATCATTTCGCCGGTACAGTGGGTGGCTGAAGAACAGTCGATACTGGATGACGGATATGAGCGCATTCTCGAAGTCGGACCAGGTATGGTTCTGACAGGGCTGTGGAAATCTTTCTACCGGAAGATGAAATGCCAGCCTGCTGGGAAAATTGACGCCATAGAGAAATTAGTATAAAAATAACTCTATATATAATTCTGAATATTAAGGATATGAAATGAGCAGACGAGTCGTTATTACCGGTATGGGAACCATTAATCCCCTGGGAGACAATCTTGAAGAATACTACAACAACCTGATTGCCGGAAAATCAGGGATAAAAAAATGGAAATCCATTGACCTTTCCAAAGTGGAGTGCAAAATCGGTGGGGATCTCGGTGATTACGATGCTCTAGGAGCAGTCGAGAAATTTAAAGAAGATCTGGGAGATGATTTCAAAAGAGTCAGAAAACTGATAAAAACAACAACTTTTTCAGCCAAAATGACTGCCTTGTCATCCTTATCCGCCTGGAAGGATGCCGGTCTATTCGGCAGAGAATTCGATCCCTATAAAGCCAATGTTATTGTTGCCGGTCACAATCTCAATTCAAACTTTATTTATAATAACAGCGTTCAGTTTCAGGATGAGCCCGAGTGGACAGACCCCCTTGCCGGTGTTGATGCCCCGGACCCTAACGTTCCGGGAATCACCTCGGAAATCCTCAATCTGAAAGGTCCTATGTTTACGATCGGTGGAGCCTGCGCCAGCGGGAACCTCGCTTTGAGAAGCGGTTTCCGTGACATTGTCAGCGGAGAGACCGATCTCTGCGTCATCGCCGGCGCTCCTTTTGACGTTTCCCCGACAGATATACACGCATCGGTAGTTATCAATGCGGTCGTCATTAAACCGGAATTTCAGGATAGACCGGAGGAAGCTTCCCGTCCTTTCGATAAAGGCAGCTGCGGATTTCTCTACAGCCATGGTGCCGGGACGCTCATAATCGAGGAGCTGGAATCCGCCAAAGCCCGCGGTGCGAAGATCTACGGAGAGGTCCTGTCTGTAAAGGCGGGATCAAATGCCAATCATCTACCGCTGCCGGGAGGACATGAACAGGCTGTTGTCATGCAGGAAGCCATCCGCATGGCCGGTCTGAAACCTGAAGACGTCGACTATGTAAACTGTCACGCCACCAGTACTCCGGCAGGAGACATTCAGGAAATTATGGCTATCAAGGAAGCTTTCGGAGATCACTATAAACAACTTAAAGTCAATGCGCCCAAGTCTATGCTGGGGCATACTTGCTGGGCTTCTCCCATTGTGGAAACGATCGGAGGACTTTTGCAGATGAAGTACGGAAAGCTTCACCCTTCCATTAATATTGATGAACAGAAAGCTGACATTGATCTTGACATCTGTGCCAACGTGGCCGTTGATCACCAGATCGAAGTCATGATGAAGAATTCTTTCGGTTTCGGAGGAGTGAACTGTACTTCCATAATAAAAAGATACAAGGAAGATTAAATAGATGAATGTATTTGTCACAGGGGGATCCCGGGGAATCGGACGCGGCATCGTTCTGAAGATGATAAAAGAAGGCTACGGATGTGCCTTCACATATGCCGGAAACGTGGAAGCGGCTGAGGAAACTATCCGTCAGGCAAAAGAAATCCGGAAAGACTGCAGTATTATCTCCTATAAGATGGATCAGTCTAAAGTCTCCGAAGTGGAGAGTGTTCTCGAAAACGCCATTAAGGATTTCGGAGATTTCGGGGCTCTGGTCAATAACGCGGCAATTCTCAAAGACAATGTACTTGCTTTTATGAGTGATGAAGAATGGGATGACGTCATTAAGACAAACCTTTACGGACCTTTTTATGTCACAAGAGGTCTGCTGATGCATTTTCTTTCCAATAAATTCGGACGGATCATCAGTATCTCTTCACTTTCACAGGGAGGATCGAGCGGTCAGGCCAACTATGCGGCCAGCAAAGCCGGACTGGTTGCTTTATCCCAGACCATCGCACGGGAATACGGTCCGAAAAAGATTACATCCAATGTCGTTGTCGTGGGTTACGTCCCCACAGATATGACCAAAGAGAATATGAATAACGAGCTGTCGAAGATCTGGATGGATTACTGCCCGACAAGGCGGGTCGGAAAACCTGAAGAGATCGCCGATGCCGTGTATTATCTGACAACTGAAAATGCCGGTTTCATCAATGGAGAGGTTCTCCATGTAACCGGTGGCTTAACTTACGCACCATAGTCCAAAAAAGATATTTCGGGGGGCTGGTCGCAGGCGTAGCCTGCTGCTCGCCCATGCAACCTCGGACGCGAAGCGTCGGGTCCCGAACATAGTCGGCAAAATAGGATATTTCGGGTTCAGCTATTGGCTGGAGCCCTTTACAGTTGAGAATAAGGAGAACAAATGAGTCGTCGAGTCGGAATTGAAAAAATAAACATTTACGGAACTTCCATGTTCCTCGACCAGAAAAAACTGGCCGTTGCAAGAGGAAAGGATCCTGAAAAAGTCGTAAGCGATTTTCTTATAGATACAAGATCACTCAATCCCCCCTGGGAGGATACTGTCACAATGGCCGCCAATGCTGCCAAAAAAGTCATGGAAGGGATAGATCCAGAAGAAATCGGTATGCTTATTGTCGGGACGGAAGGTTCTGTTGACTTCGGCAAGCCCATCAGTACAAATATCATGGGAGCTCTCGGGCTTCACAACAATATCAGAAACTACGAAACCAAGCATGCCTGCTATAGCGGTGTAGCCGCTATGGACCCCGCTGTCAGCTGGGTGGCGTCCGGTTTCAACCACGGGAAAAAAGCTCTTGTCATCGCGACAGACTTTTCCAGAGAGCACCTCGATACGAAAGAGGAGTTTGTAATGGGCGGTACTGCCGCTGCCATGATTATCAGCGACAACCCCGAAGTCCTGGAACTGGAAATGAATAAAAGAGGGACCTGGTCAACCGATATCTATGACACTTTCAGACCGACGGCCCTTGCCGAAGTGGGAAACAATGAAGTCAGCCTTTATTCCTACATGGATGCGCTGGAAGGTTCTTATATCGACTACTGTAAAAAAGCCGGTAAAGAGATCGATTTCGAAAAAGAGTTCAGATATAACCTCTATCACACTCCTTTTCCGGGAATCGCATTCCAGGGACACAGAACGCTGCTCAACAAGGACAGAGAGGTCCGTCTGAAGAAAAAAGAGATTCAGGCCGATTTCGATAAGCGCGTTATGCCCGGTCTCCAGCTTTCCAGAAGAATCGGATCCACTTACGGATGCAGTAACTTTGTCGGTCTGGCCGCTCTGCTTTCCGGCGATGCACCAGTCGATGAAGGCGATAGAATCAGTCTTTTCGCTTATGGTTCCGGGGCTATAGGTGAGTTCTACAGCGGAATTCTCCAGAAGAACAGCCGGAAAATCGTTAAAGATATGAAAATTCATGAAACTTTCGATCAGAGAAGAGAGTGTTCTGTAGAAGAATACGAGATGGTTGAAAAACTGAGAAACACTTATGTTGAGAATGCGAATTTCAAACCTGATTTCTCTATTCTCGACGATCACTATAAAAAACACTACGAAGGTAAAGGTCTGCTGGTTCTTAAGGAAGTTAAGGACTACTACAGAACTTACGAGTGGAGCTGATTCTTGTCTCTAGTAGAAAAGAAAATTGATTCCGGCGCCGGGATTATCACACTTCTGGACGGGGAGGGGGGCAACAGACTGAACCCCTCTTTTCTGGGAGAATTCTCCGCGGCGCTGAGGGATCTCAGTACAGACGAAAAAGCCAAATTCATTATCATCCGTTCCAGAGGGAGAAATTTCTGCCTGGGAATGGATCTGGTAGCCCTCGAAAAAGGACATGCCGGTATGGATGACGTTGTGTCCGCTGTAAAGGATTACACCTCACTCCTTTCCGATATTTATCACAGCCCGAAAACTGTTGTGGCACTTATAGACGGTCCGGTAAAAGCCGGGGGAATGGGGATTGCCGCTGCCTGTGATGTGGTACTCGCTTCTGAACGGGCTTCATTTGAATTGAGCGAAGCCCTGATCGGCATTATTCCTGCCAATGTGCTTCCCTATCTTTTCATGCTGAGGGTTCCTCCGCAGAAAGCAAGATATCTCGTTCTGACAGCCGCCCAGCTCGATGCCCACAAAGCTCATGCTGTCGGGCTGGTCGATGAGGTGTATACTGTTGAAGGGTTCGAGAAGGGAGTTAAGTCTCTCTGCCGGCAGATTATGAGAACTTCGCCTCAAGCTGTCAGTGTTTTTAAAGATTTTACACACCAGTTTCTTGAATCGGATTTCAACGGAAGAAAGGTGCTGGCCGAACAGACCCTTTTTGATCTGATAAAGCAGGAATCGGTTCTCGCGGCCGTTAAAAAATTCAACGAAGGGGACCTGCCCCCCTGGTTCGGGCGTTTCAAACCCTCCGAACCTGTAACAGGCTGATCGTAAGCTGCGCTTACTGCGCGCCTATGCTGCCGAAGGAGCAAACAGTGGCTGATAATATGCAGCTCCATGTGGACGAAAACAATATTGCCCATCTGAAAATGAATGATGTGGAAAACAAAAATATATTCTCAAATGATTTTATCAGGGGATTCCTGGAAACAATGGATGAGCTTGAAGCTAACTACAAGCCGCATTGTCTCATTCTTTCCGGCCTTGATTCTGTATTCTGTGCCGGAGCTGAAAAAGACACACTTATCGATCTCAGCAATGGCAAAATAGACGTCAAGGATCTGCTTATGTCTGAAAGACTGGTCAATACGGAATATCCCGTTATTGCCGCAATGGAAGGACATGCCATGGGTGGCGGACTGGTTCTGGCGCTCTGTTCCGATATTGTCATTGCCGCAAGGGAAAGCCGGTATGGTGCTGTTTTCATGAATATGGGATTCACTCCCGGAATGGGAACGACAACTCTTCTTCAGGGGCTGATGGGTGATTTTATCGCAAACGAGATGATGTTCACGGGAAAACGGTTCAAAGGAAGCGAACTGGCTCAAAAAGGAACCAACATCAATTATATCGTCCCTAAAAAGGATGTACTGGCCAAGGCCCTGGACATTGCTTTACAAATAAGTGAGAAGAATGTAAAATCGGTTAATCTTCTGAAGTACACTTTAAGCGCCAAAAAGAAGAAGCTTCTTGTTGACGCCAGGCTTCAGGAGGATATGATGCACAAATTGAGCTTCGCCTATCCCGAAACGAAAGAAAGAATAAACAGCTTTTATGCTGATTAAATAGTACAGGAAGAAAATGATTCAGATTGATTTAAGCGGAAAGTCTGTATTAATTACCGGCGGGACAAAAGGTATCGGTCTGGCCAGTGCTCTGAAACTGGCTAAAGCCGGCGCATCGACATACCTCACCTATAAATGGGGATCTGCTGATATGGAAAGCATAAAAGCGGATTTTATAAAGGAAGGTGCGTCCGTGGAGCCTGTGTTCATACAGGCCGATGTTTCCATTCCCGAAGACACGAAACTTGTTATGGAGACAATCAGGGAAAAAGAGGAAAAGCTCGATGTTTTTATAAGCAACGTAGGTTTTGCCCAGAGTCCCAAGTCTCTTGAGGAATACAAAAAAAGATCACTTTATAAAACACTCGATTACAGTACCTGGCCTCTCGTTGACTATACGCAGCAGATTAAAGCTGTATTCGGAGAATATCCGGAAAAAGTTCTGGCCATTTCCAGTGACGGGCCTGATCACTTCTATCAGGGATATGACTATGTGGCGGCTTCCAAATCGCTGCTTGAATTCCTTACGAAGTATATGTCTGTTCATCTCTTTAATGAGGGAAAGGGCAGTACTGTCAATGCCATTCGCTTCGGCACAGTGAAAACCGATTCCTTCAACCAGATTTTCGGTGAAGAGTTTTTCGAGTTCATGGCTAAGGACGGAATCGAGGAATCCATGTTCCTGACTCCCGAAGAGTGTGCCGATTCGGTATTCGCCATGTGCAGCGGTCTTATGAATGCCATGAACGGGCAGATAATTAATGTGGACTACGGATTTCCCTATCAGGATAATTCCATGATGCGGTATCTTAAGACAAAGCTTGGTAAATAGAAAAGTAAAAACCTCCATTGTGGATGGAGATAAAATAACAGGAGAAAAAGTTATGACTAAAGAAAAAATCATTGAAGTAATTGCAGAAAATATCAAAGAGAATCTGGATGATCTGGAGAACGAGACAATCGATCCCATGAAGTCCATGAAAGATTACGGTGCAAACAGTCTCGATATGATCGAAGTTGTTTCCTGTTCCATGAGAGAACTTAACATCAAAGTTCCCCGTGCTGAACTGGCCGACATCGAAAACATCGATCAGCTTGCTGATAAATTCCTGGAACACGCTGAAGCGTAAGAAAATAAAGGGGCTACCGTGGCAAACAATATACTGAATTTCAGTCTTGCTGACTTTTTTTACAATGATAATCCCGACGTTCTGTCTCCTCCGGATGACTTTTCCGAATGGATCAATAACCCCGTTGTAAAACACAGTTTCAGCTTCTTTGAGCAGGAACTGCTCGACGCACCCAGAGTTTCCACAGAAATTCTGAGTAATCTCGACGGTAAGAGAAGAAAGATTATCAACCTTACATCCTATAACTATCTCGGTCTTTCCACTCATCCTGAAGTAGTTCAGGCTGCTAAAGAAGCATTGGAAAAGTATGGTTTAGGGTCATCGGGAGCTCCTTTGCTTTCGGGAACACTTGATATACACACGGAATTCGCCAGAAAACTGGCGGAATTCAAACAGAAAGAGGATTGTATCCTCTATTCCAGCGGCTTTGGCGGAAATGTCGGAGCCATTCAGGGGATGATGCGAAAAGGCGACTATCTCGTTATGGATGAGAAATGCCACAGGTCTCTCGTCGACGGAGGTACTCTTTCCGGAGCCAAGATGCTTTTCTTCGCCCATAATGATATGGAATCTCTCCAGATGATGCTGGAAAAAGCAAAAGGCAAGAGAACCCTTGTCGTCGTCGAAGGTGTCTATTCCATGGACGGAGATCTGGCGAAAATGCCGGAAATCTGTGACCTTGCCGAACAGTACGGCGCCGGTATCTTTATCGATGAAGCCCACTCGACACTGATGTTCGGAGAGAACGGACGGGGTGTCGCCGAGCACTTCGGCGTGGAGGACAGAGTCGGTGTTTCCTTTGGAACGCTCAGCAAGTCCTTCGGTGGAGTCGGTGGTTTCATTTGTGCCAATAAAGACCTTATAAGATATCTGAAAGGTTACTCCTCTCCCTGGAACTTCTCCTGCGCCCCGTCTCCTGCTGTTTCGGGCGGATTGATCAAGGCACTGGAAGTTGCAACCAGAGATTCCTCGCTGAGAGATAAAATGTGGGAAAACACGAGATACATGAAGAAAAACCTTCTCGATATGAATCTCGATCTGGGCGGGACAGAATCGCAGGTTATTCCCATAATCATCGGAAACTCCGGTGAAAAGCTCATGTCCTATGCCGAGAAGATGCAGAAAGCGGGACTTTTCCTTCAGCCTGTAGACTTCCCCGCCGTACCGGCCCATTCCAGAAGATTCAGAATGTCTGTTTCCAGTCAGCTGACTCAGGAGGAAATGGATACAACACTGAGCATTATCGAAGATGTTATCGTAAAGGACATGAAATCTTAAGTGGATTACGATCAGCTTCTTAGAAAAAAACGAAAGAAACTAATTGCCGAACCGGAAAATCTTCCGGTTCGGTTTTCTTATGAAAAGACAGATATCGAGAAGATTGTTCCACACAGGGATCCTTTTCTTCTGGTCGACAGGCTGATCGGTCTCGATCCGGAAGAGAAGATCATTGCCGGAGAAGCTTATATCGATCCGGAACTGCCTCTTTTTAAAGGACATTTTCCCGATTTCCCCGTTTATCCCGGATGCATGCAGATTGAAATGACCGGACAGCTTGGTCTCTGCATGAATTATTTTCTGTCCAATAATGTTACCCGAATTTCGGGAAATCCCGAGATAACCCCGATCAGGGCTACAAGAGTTGTCGGGGCATATTATCTGCAGCCTGTCATCCCCGGTAAGACTGTGCGCATTGTGGCGCAGCTGCTTGAGCATGACGGCTATTTCGGTAAGGTTATAGGTCAGGTTATCAATGAAGACGGAGCAGTTGCCTGTGTCTCTATTTCCGAGGTCTGCTTCCTGTAGGCCGTCTTTGACCCAATCTCTGCGTCGACTGCTTATTTTTCTTCCGGTGAGGATTCTTTTCTTTTTTTGCGTTTGTTGACATACATGCGGTTGTCGGCGGTTTTCAGGAGCTGGTCGAAGCTTTCACCTTCGACGGGGAAGAAGGCATGTCCGTAGCTGAATGATACGGAGAAATTGTCCGATGTGGTAATAACCGGGTTTATGTCGAGCGTCTGGCGGATTTCACTTATTTTTTCAGCAATTTCTTCGTCAGTAATGTCGTAGAATATGGCCATGAATTCGTCTCCGCCCCAACGGGCGAATGTATCGGTTTTTCTGATTTTATTTCTTGTCGTCTCGGAGAATTTTTTCAGAACTAGATCTCCGGCCATGTGACCGAATGTGTCATTCACTTTCTTCAGATCGTCAATATCGAATATAATTAATGAGAATTTTTCCTTATATCTTTCAGATTTGTTCAGAACGGTTTCAAACTGCTCCATAAAGTAGTTTCTGTTATAGGCATTTGTGAGGCTGTCATAGCGGGACAGGAGAACCATATTGCGGTATAACTGGAATTTTTGCAAAGCGATTTCCAGATTGCTCCTTATGTATTCCATCGATTTCAGGTCTTCACTTGAAAAAGCTTTCAGCTCTCTGCTGTCTATGTGCAGTATTCCGGCTACTTCGCCGCTGAGTATCAAGGGGACGGCTATGGTTGACCGTATCGACCACTCTTCGGGGTCAACAGTTAAGGGCTTCAGTTCCAGGTTTTTGATTAGGGATACATCATCTATTATCTCGGATTTGGTTATATGTCCGCCTGTGTATTTCCAGATGATGGTTTCTTCCAGGGGAATTTGAAAATCCTTTATCTTCTCATCGTCAAAGCCCTGATGAACCGAGCATTCGTACAATCCCTGATCATTCTTAATCATTATACTGCCGACATTGGCACCGGGTATGAAGTCAATAACTTTGGCCAGTATCAGTTTGTACAACTCTTCGGGATTTTCTGTCCCGACGACTGCCTGGGTAATATCGAGCATTGAATGATTCAATTTTTCGAGTTTTTGTCTTTCTTCGATGGATTTGTTATAGAGATTATTGCTTTTGCGATATTTCAATATCAAAAAAATAATAGACGTCAATAGGAGTAATAGCGAGATAATAATTGTATAGAATAAAACCGTACTGATATTCATATGATGTAAAACCAGCCTCAGAAACAATTTCTTTCAGTATATAGCAGTACGGTTTATTTTACCACTCTAATATCAGTCCCGAGTGGGTTAACCCGCCTCCGAAGCCGTAAAGGAGAATCTTCTGACCCTTCTTCAGCTTGCCGGCTTTTTCCGCTTCAGAGAGAGCCAGGGGTATGGTTACCGATGATGTATTGCCGAAGTATTCCAGACTCGTCAGTGTCTTTTCCGGGGTGAAACCGATTTTCTCGCCTATGGAATGTATCATTCTGAGATTGGCGCTATGGGGTACAAACCAGTCGATTTCATCTGTGGTCATTCCCGAGTTTTCCATCATGGCTTTTACGCTTGCCGGCACTGTTCGTATAACAAAGGTATATACGGCTCTGCCGTCCTGATACAGGTAATTGACTTTCTCGGCTTCTTCTTTTTCTATTTTTCCCGCAAGCCCTGTGCAATAGAGCTTATTTCCCGATTTTCCCTGTGACCCGTAATAAGCCGCAAAGAATCCGGGGTTTTCATTGTCTCTTTCGACAAGGACCGCACCGGCACCATCGCCAAAAAGTATGCAGGTGTTTCTGTCGGTATAATCTGTTATTTTCGATAGAACTTCCGAAGATATAACCAGCACTTTATTGTTTTGACCGGTCGTTATCATGGAATTGGCAACCTGAAGGGCGTAAACAAAGCCTGAACAGGCCGCATTCAGATCAAGAACACCGGTCGTTTCGGGGAAATTCATTCTTCCATGGACAACTGAGGAAACACTGGGTGTGATATAGTCAGGGGTAATTGTGGCCACGATTATCAGGTCAATTTCATTTATATCAACTGAGAAGCGGGAAACAAGGTCTTCCACGGCTTTGACAGCCATATCGGAAACATATTCCTCTTCTCCGGCAATTCTTCTCTCTCTGATTCCTGTTCTCTGGACGATCCACTCATCAGAGGTATCCACCATTTTTTCCAGATCCTTGTTAGACAGGATTCTTTCAGGGACATAAGATCCGATTGCAGATATTCGTGCTCTTGAAATAAAATTCAATATTTTCTCCTTATTCGTTGCAGATATGAAAGACCAGGTCTTTTTCCGCTCTCTTGATTCTTCCCGGTTCCTTGAATATTCGGGCCATTTTCAATGAACCTGACATGACGTAGATCATATGACGGGCCGTATCGGAACTGCTGAGATACTGTCGGAATTCTCCGGCTTCCTTTCCTTTTTCGACGAGGTCGGTAAGCCATTCTTCTACCTGTGCTATCAAACGTTGAGAGTGTTCCCGAATTCCTTCGGGCATGCTGTGATAATCAGCGGCGACCATTCCTATGGGACAGATTCTGGTACAGCCGTTGGAAAGCGAACCATACATTCTGCAGAAGGCAATCAGCTTTTCTTTGTTGCTGATCGACCCGAGACGTTTTCCCCATAGAGAAAACAGCCGGCTGTATTTTCTGATGAAAGCTATCCCCAGATCTTCTTTTTTGGGGAAATGGTAATGGATGCTGGCTTTTCTTATGTTAATGGCTGAAGCGATATCGTTGTAGCTGAATCCCTGATATCCGTAAGAGAGAATCAGCTCTTCCGCCGTTTTTACTATTAACGATTTTGTCGTTCGGTTCTGCATTATGAAACAATTCTACCTACTAGTAGGTAGAATGTCAAATTCCATTGAGGTAAATACAAAAAAAAGACCGGATATAATCCGGCCTTTAGTCTTTCCTGTGATTATGATCAGTCTTTATATCGCGAGAATACGACTGCGGCGTTCTGGCCGCCGAATCCGAAGGAATTTGATAGTATGTGATCGATTGAATTATCTTTGTATGTTTCGGTTATGACATTGAGATATATTTCAGGATCAAGTTCGAAGACATTTATTGTCGGATGTACAGTTCCGTCTACAAAAACCCGCATATCTGCAACTGCTTCAACGGCGCTGGCGCCTCCCAGGAGGTGTCCTACCATGGATTTGGTGCTGTGTACGGGAATCTTGTCTCCCCAATCTCCCATCACTTTATTGATGGCAATGGATTCTATCTGGTCTCCAAGTGGAGTTGATGTCCCGTGACAGTTGACGAGACCGACTTCATCGGAGGTGATACCCGCTTCTTCAATGGCCATCTTCATAGCCCGTACAGCCCCTTCCGCTTCCGGATGAGGCGCTACCAGGTCATGGGCATCACAGGAGAAGCCGTATCCGGTCAGTTCTCCATAGATCTTTGCCCCTCTGGCTTTAGCGTGTTCCAGTTCTTCAAGACATAGAACTCCCGCGCCTTCTCCGAGAATAAAACCGTTTCTGTCTTTATCGAAAGGACGGCTTGCTGTTTCCGGTGAATCGTTTCTGTTTGAAAGGGCTCCGATATTTCCGAAAGCGGATATGCCCGCTTCGTTAACGGCCGATTCCGAACCGCCGGCGAACATGACATCGGCCATACCCATTTTGATAAGCGACGCCGCGACGCCGAAAGCGTGGTTTCCCGTTGAACAAGCCGAATTGAGAGAGAAGGAAGGTCCCTTTAATCCTGCTTCCTGCGCGAAAAATGCGCTGCCCGTATTGGGAATACAGCCGATTATATAAAAAGGAGATGTAGAACTCATTCCCTTTGTATCAAATTGTCTTATCGTATTCACATGGGAGTTTACCCCGCCGGCACCGGTACCGATCAGCGTTCCGTATCTTTCGGGGTTTATATTAACATCGAGGCCGGAATCTCTCAGAGCCTGCATTCCAGCCACATGGGAGAATATCATATAGCGGTCGATCCGCCTAATCATTTTCCTTGATGAGAAATAGGGTTGAAGATCGGGGAGATCCAGCTCGGCCGCTATTTGAATCTCATAATCTCCGATATCAAAATTCTGGATTTTTCTCGTTCCGGACTTGCCTTTTTCCAGGTTGTCCCAGTACTCTTTAACATCATTTCCTATCGGATTGACTGTTCCCAATCCTGTAACCACAACTCTTCTCTGCAAAAAGTTGCTGCCCATATTGCCCATAGTAATTCCTTTTTATATATTGATTATCAATTACGAACATAGAAGATCGATATTTTCAAACTTCTATATTCAACCCTGATGAAAGGCGATTGTCAAGACTGTTGTCTCCCATGTCAACCAAATGGAATCACTAAATTGCCGATTTTCTTCCGCGGAGGTAAATATATGCCAGAAAGAGAATTGTTCGAGCTATGGCTCGCTTCGGAAGCGGAAATAAGAGAAATCGTCCCCGGCGATAATATGAATAATTCCTCTTTAAGCCGGAATTTCGCTGATTTCATGCTTCAGCATCTCATTAGGGGCTATTCTCCCTCGTTACTGAGAAAAAACGAACATGGGAAACCTTATATAAAGGACCTTCCTTTCAGCTACAACCTCAGCCACTGCGAAGATCTGTATGCCATTCTGGTTACTTCTTTCGATTACTGCGGCGTGGATATACAGTCCGTAAAAAGCCTTGTTAAATATGACGATGCGCTTCGTTCGGTCATGACTGACCGGGAATATGGAATTCTGAAGGAAAAGGGGAATCCCGGTGATTTCTTTCAGCTATGGAGTCTCAAGGAAGCTTATGTCAAAGCCCTGGGCGGTTCCATCTGGTACGGGCGGGATTTTGAGACGGAAACGGCTCCGGGAAATTTTTCCGATACATGGTTTAAACGAGAGAAACTGTTTTTCTACTCTACGGAAGTGAAAAAGGAAGTTTTTCTCTCTCTGGCCGTTCCGGCTCTTCCTGAAACTGCGGATTTTTTGAAATTTCTCTCAAAGGACTTTTCTTGATTCTCTTTACAGATTATTCTGAGACATGGAAAAGTATTACGTATCATATAACCGCATTCATTCGACAATGAAGGATCTGGCAGAGCAGGTCAAAGCCTCAGGATTTGAACCCGATTATATCGTAGCGATCGGAACCGGGGGATTCATTCCCGCCCGTATGCTGAAAACCAACATCAATCGTCCTATCCTGACTGTGGGCATTGCTTATTACGATCTCAATGATAATCTAATGGATCATCCCCATATCATTCAGTGGATCGATGATGCTGATGCCAAACTCAAAGGGAAAAAACTGCTTCTGGTTGACGAAGTCGATGATTCGAGAGCGACAATCGGATACTGCCTCGAGACCCTTCTGACCCATAACCCGGAAGAGATTGCCGTTGTGGTCGTACATAATAAAGATAAAGAGAAAAGGGGAGCCATCCCTCCTCAGGTAAAAAGATATTTCGCCGGCGAAACCATGGAAGACAAATGGATCTGCTATCCCTGGGATGCCGATGATATCCTGGAACACGACAAAAACTGCTGAATCGTTATCTTAGGAAGCCGGAAACAGGATTTCTTCTTTTGTTTTCAGCTTCAGATTGTTTCAAGCTGCCCTTTGAAGGGGCGGCTTAATTTTATTATATAAGGCGTGACAGTAAAATCCGCTATAAGAGCCGATACCATAGCGACGATCATATAGATTCCCATGTTCACCATGCTGTGCACTGCAGATGTGAGGAAAGCCGCAAAAGTGGCGCATAGGATTATGTTGGCCAGAATCAGGGCTTTTCCGACGCGGATGAATGAGTTCCTGATCGATTTGTCGTAGTTTCCCGTTCGCCCGAAATCCGTTTTCACATGATTGATAAAGTGAATGGTGTCATCAACAGCCAGTCCCATAACCATAGGGGCGATTGTCATGGTCACGAACTCCAGAGGCTCACCCATAAAGCCCATCAGGCCTCCGGTAATTATAACCGGCGTGATGTTGGGTATCATTGCGATAATTCCCAGTTTCACATTCCGGAAAACAATCATCATCATAATTGAGATGACAACGAGAGCCGAGAAGACCGACTGAACCAGTCCTTTGGTAATATACTGGTTCATAATGCTCAGCTGTATGACTCCACCGGTCAGCAGATACTGGAATCCGGGATAGGACTCTTCGGGGAAAAGCCTTGCGATCTCCTTTTCCAGATCTTTCAGATGGGCAGATGTTTCCAGTGTGGAGACGTCATATATCTGGACCAGAATTCTCAATGTCTTATTATCGCTGTCGATCCAGGAATTCATCGTCTCGCTCATCGACCGCCTGGCGAACATGACGAGGCCTCTTATCTGGGAATCTTTTTCAGGAATGCTGTAAAAAGCTCCGTCGTTCCGGTGTCTCAGGCGGTTAACTTCCTTAATGATGCTGTTGATTGATGAAACCTGCTTGATAAACCCGTACCGGCTGATAAAACCGGTCAGTTCATCCACTTTCTTAAGCGTTTCTTCAGTTAAAGCCATATTCTCCGGAAACTCCAGAGCTATGTTGTAGGCGTTGGTAAATCCGATTTCCGAATCGGATATATAGTTCTGGTCTATGGCGTGCTGCATTTTATCGCCCATCATATTGCGGGTATTCAAGTCCACCCGGAGCTTTGTGGCTCCGTAAAGAGAGATAAGGAGAACCAGGATAAATATAACTGACAGGTGAATCCCGTGAGTCATGACGAAATCGCTGAACCGGCCAATCAGTATCTCTATCCTGTCGATTCCCCGGTTCGTATCGCTGATCTCTTTCGTCTTTTCCGGCAGGTCCGGTCTGTCCTGGCCGAGTGCGATGAAAGCGGGAAAAAGTACCACGGCCATGAGAAATACAACGGAGATGCTTATCGCCGAAACCAGACCGACCCATTGAATGGCGCTAATGGGGACGAGCAAAAAGGACAGGAGGGCCGAAATGGTCGTAAAAGCCGTAAACATTATCGGCCAACCGCTTTCCTTTATGGCATATGCTACCGATTCCTTCCGCCTGCCGGTCAAAATCAGATTTCTTTTGAAGAAGTTGAAAACATGTATGGTATAGCCTATGGAAACTGCTATGGACAGAAGTATGGGAATGAGCATAAAAGTGGTATCGACAATCATCTGACGCCAGCCCATAACACCGAAAACGCTGCTTATGGATATGCCGATTACCAGAACGGCACCCAGAACTCCCTGGAATGAGCGGATGATAAAGACAATCAGAAGCAGAGCAATCAGCGCAGCCAGACCAATAACGATAATCAGATCATGAAGCATCTCTATCGTCTTTCTATATTCGAGCACAGGTATACCCGTCGCCAGAAGGGAAGCCCCGTCGGCGCTGTACCGGTCGATTATAGCCATAACTTCTTTTCCTACGATAAACGAGGGGTCGTCGTCTTCGGTCCATTCCTCTTTTGAGGGATATGTTTTCAGGCTGCATAAGATCCAGGCCTGTTTGTAATTCGTTGAATAGAGAACTCCCCTGACGCTTTCCCTCATGTCGAGGCTGTCTCTCAAATCTTCCAGAGACTGTGTGTCCAGACCGTCGGCGAAGCTGAAAATCGAGGACACGCTGTCAATGAACTCGACCTCTTTTGTCAAATCACGGCTGAGGGATTCGATCAGATTCATGGTTTCGGGGGAAAAAACATCTTCCGATTCCACCAGCACTCCGACAAAATCGCTGTTGCCGAAGATGGAATCGAATTCCTTCTGGTCTACGATGACTTTATCATTTTCCAGAAACAGATTGGAAATGGATACGGAAGTTCGGAGATCTTTCAGTCCCAGCGATGCGAAGGCTCCCATTATCAGAATCGCTGCAATGATCAAAAAGCGGAAGCGGACCAGGCTTTCACCGAGTTTATAGAAAAAAAGTTCATTTCTTGACATAAATGAGATGTCCTATTTGCGGTGGAAAGCTTCCTGCAGAAAATATTTTACATATTCTCTATGGGCATAGCGCAACTGGATTCTGTTCCACGGATTCAGATATTCTATCGAATCTCCATTATTCAACTTTTCAATAATTTTGAAAAGGGGAACGATTCTGTGCCGGCTTCTCATGCCCCGCTTTTTACGGATGAAATAGGTCGGTATGAGAGAGGCGTCTTTTATTCTGGTTATGGATTCGCCTTTGCTGTTTATCCCTTTCTCAAGAATTATTTCCGCGATTTCCCCCGTATTCTGAGCCGAAATGGGAAGAGTCTGGGAAGTCAGTCCGTTAAGGGAATAAAAGCAGAGAGTATCCCGGCCGTCAGATGTTCTGTACCATTCCGATGGATTGAGAATGTGGGGATGGTGCCCCACTATAATGTCGATACCTTTTTCCAGAAGCTCGTGTCCTCTCCGGACTATTCGCTCCGGGGGATAATACTCGAACTCCAGTCCCCAGTGCAGCGAGGCTACGATTATATCGGCTCCCCTCTGCTTCGCCAGCTCAATGTGCCTGAAGATGAGAGAGGGATCGTATTCCGATTCCTTTAAGGCATTGAAGCGGATGAGGTTTGTCGCATGCTGACAGTCTTTTTCCAGCGGAATTCCGTTGGTGGAAAATGTGTAGCCCAGAAAAGCTGTTTTTATCCCCTTCCGTTCGACAATGGGAAAATTATCCACATCTTCCGGTGAACTGTTGGCGCCCGTGTGGAGTATCCCTTTGGAATCCAGATATGTCATGGTTGATTTGACTCCGGAGTAGAGAGAGTCGTTTATATGATTGTTGGCGAGCGACAGGATATCGAAATGACCGAACCGCCGGTCTCCCAGCATAACTTCCGCTTGCTGTTCCGTCATGGAAAATCGAATGGTTTTATCGATGGGATTGCTGTCGTTAACAACAAATTCCATATTGGCGAATGTCAAATCGCTGTCGAAAAGCGTTTCGCCGATCTCGCTCCAGAGAAATTCCGGATTGCCCCGGCTGATTTCTGTCCGGATCATGAGGTCTCCCGCGGCATGAAGTTTCACTTCGTCTGATTGAACGAGAGGCTCTCTGTTAACCGGAGGCTTCATATTGCGGAAATATTCCTCCAGCCGCGAATGGCGGGCGGCTTTTTTTACAGGAGAGAAATATTTGCTGGCATAATAAAGCTGCATCCAGGGAAAGAATTTATGGCTCAGATCGCTTTCAGTCGGTTTGGGCCTTTTTCTCGCGTTGAGAATAAGCAGTATAATGATTGATAAAGATATAATTAGATATTTCATTATTTATTTAATCCTCAGTAGAAGATATAGAAGAATGAACATTCAGTAAAGAGAAACTTGCTGTTTGTGATTCTCACATAGGCGGTTATATACTAAAATGTCGATATAATGAATATGCTCAATATTGAAGCCCTTATCTTTGATCTGGATGGAACACTGTACGATAAAAAAAATATCGTTCTCAATACCCTGAAAAGCCACTGGAAAGAGATCCCGATTCTCCATGCGACCAATCGGCTCAGAAAATCCCTGAAAGGTGTGGATTTTGAAAATTCAGAGGCATTTCATGAGACTTTCTATAGGCAGATAGCCCGATCCGCCGGCCGCCGGACGTCCACCATAGAGCACTGGTATCAGAAAAAGTTCTATCCCCGCTTCATAAGGGCTCTTAAAAAGAAGTATAAAGCCAGGAATAATCTAGTTGCCCTGCTCGAAAAGCTTCAGGGCGTTATACCGATGGCTGTTTTCTCCGATTATTCCTATGTGCCGGAAAGGCTGCACGCTCTTAAAATCCCACAGAAGTATTTTTCTTTTATGGCAGGCAGCGAGGAATACGGGGTCCTGAAGCCTTCGGCCAGACCGCTGCTGGAAATCGCATCGCGACTTGGTGTTTCTCCCGGTAAAGTCCTGGTTGTCGGCGACCGCGTGGACACCGACGGAGAAGCGGCAAAAAAGGCAGGCATGATGTTTTACCACATTGCGGGACCGGATCAATGGGACCGCTTTATTACCGATATGGAAGATTTCTTAAAAGAGAGAGGACTGAATGGCTAAGTGGTATCAGGATTTAACATGGGAAATTCTCAAAAGCTTCAAAACGAGGAGGTTGTGGAAATTTCACAATGTTCAGCCTGTGTTTCACGGTGAGTTTCCCGATCCTCCCTACATTTTTATGGGAAACCATTCCCATGGGGATGATCCCTACATTACAGGGGGAGCGCTGGGCGATACCGTGCACTTTATGGCGAACATCGACGGCGTTTCCAATGTGCAGCGCGTCCTCTCCCATCTGGCCGCCTGTTACGGAAAGAAAAAGGGGGCTCCCGACTTCGCCGCTATAAAAAAGACCATTGAATTGCTGAAAGAAGGCGAAGCCGTCGGTATTTATCCCGAAGGCGACAGGAGCTGGGATGGAGAAACAGCTCCTTTTATCCCCGGTTCGACAGCTCTGGCCTCGAAGTATAAGATTCCCCTCGTCCTGGCGATCCAACGGGGGAACTACCTTTCCTTTCCCCGTTGGGCGGACTACCCGAGACAGGGGAGAATACAGATCGATTATTACACGATTACTAAAGAAGATGTGGAATCCATGTCTGCGGAAGAGCTTGAGAAAAAAGTAACCGAACTTCTTTATGTGAACGATATCAAGGATCCACTCAACCAGGGGGTTGTCTTTACCGGTGAGAATCTGGCTTCAGGCATACAGAGGCTGCTCTGGATATGCCCCTCCTGCGGAAAACAGGATTCTCTGGCGGGGGATGGTGATGATATTCTCTGCGGCGAATGCCGGTCAAGGTGGACTCTCGACGGATCGTTGAGAATTTATCCTGAAGGCGTTCAGGGGACGGACCTTAAAGACTGGTATGACTGGCAGAAAGTGAAAACCGCAGAGATATGTTCATCGGCCGGTACGGAAATGATTACCGGTTCCATTGATATTGAAATCAGCGAACTGGAAAACCGCAAAATGATCGATCCAAGACGTGGTGATTTGAAGCTATACCGGGACAGAGTTGTCTTCTCTTCTGAGGGAAGAGATGATCTGGTTCTCAATGTATCCCTGATTGCCCATTATATTGATAATTTCAATAATGCTTTCGAGTTCGATTATGGTAAGGTGAGATACCGAGTCATCTTTTCCGGGAAAAATGCCGTGAAATGGATCGATCTGCTCAACGAGTTGAAAAAATAGGGTAATACTCTGAATTACAATGAAACAGTGTTTTCTTCTATGGTCTGAGAGAACCCTTTTTCCTTCTCATTCTCGATCTTTTTTTTTCTCTCTTCTTCGGCTTCGAGTTTTTCACCGAAATCCGCCCATTGATACCATTGATAGGGCGTTTTGTGGATAGCTTCATCGAGAACCGAAAGGGCAGCCTGGCTGACCGAACGGTTGTCATCCTCTTCGGTGATCAGGGTTTTGAGGTTCATTGTGAACTTCTTCTGGCCTTCTCTGTGCATAAGAGCTGTTGCGACAGCCGAACCGGAGCGTTTGCGCAGGATCTCCAGAGTTCTGTCTCCGTCGAATTCCTTTCCGAGAAAACTTACCGGGTTATTTTTTGATGTCCTCCAGGAATCAAACTCGTCACATTCGGTGATGAGAATTCTGCCTTTCTTCAAGGCGTTGACTGCCTGCATGAACACATTGCCTTCGTCCAGGTCCATCAGTTCCAGGCCAAGGGGTTCGGCTCTTCTGTTGAGCGATTCCTTCAGTCTCTGAGTTTGAAAACGGAGAATCATGGTAACGGGATAACCTCTTACGGCGAGGGCTCCCGGAAGAGCTTCGACCGCGCCGTAGTGAGCCGTAACGAGTATTACCCCTTTACCCTTATCCAGAGCGGCTTTAAAATCCTCTTCACCTGTCAGATTTACGCTTTTCCGAAGGAATTTGAGAGTATTGGGGAGATAGTTATAGGCGATGAAGAGCTTCTCGTGGTAATGAGCGATAATTCCCCTGAATGTTTCCCTGATGATTCTGTTTAATTCTTCGGGAGTGCGACTGTCCTTATAGACATAGGTCAATGTATTTTTAATATGGGATTTTTCTTTCTTTTTTAAGTTATAGTAGATTTTACCCAGGAAAAGTAAGTAGAGCCTCGAAGTGTGGAAGGGCAGAAATCTGAATATCAGGACATTCAGTCTTGCCTGTAAAAATTTGCTAAGACTGAGTGTAAAACTCAAAGGATTTTTTTTTCCTGGAAACATTTATCCTACCTTATATCGAAAAAATAGCATAAAAAAGCTTTGCGTATTATAGGGAATCATATTATAGAAAACAACCCGCGAAGGTCCTGTATACACAAATTAGTCTATGCTACTTATACATCTGATTTCATTATCTTTCAGCGAATATTCATTCACTTATATAACAATAATAGAAGATCGGTTTAAAAGATACCAGATTCAGTGGGTAAGTTTTTATTTAATAATTGCGCAATCATCTTTGATGGCAAAGGTTCAACATTTGACTTATTCTATAAACATGAAAAAGTTGAATGTGTTTTTTTTGATAGTTATTGCTCTGGGGTCTCCCGTATTGACAGCGGGCGAAGGATCGCAGGATCGGATTACAGAACCAGACCGCTTTCCCGTTAAATCCGTTACGCTTTATACAGCAGGTCTGGCCTGGATGATGCACGAAACGACTGTAACAGGCCATGAAATTCTGTCTTTTGAAGTGGAACAGAATGATATCAACGACATTCTCAAAAGCCTGGTAGTGGAGGATCTTGACGGAGGAACCGTCGATTCCATCAATTTTGAAAGCGAGAATCCTCTGGCTGTGGCGCTGGCTGATATGAGGGTGAATCCCTCGGGATCTCCGGCCCTGGTCGATTTTCTGAAACGCACCCAGGGGGAATCGGTGACTGTCTCCTCGGGAGATGAAACGGTGAACGGGCGGATTTTCAGTGTCGAAACCGTTCAGAATCAGGAGGGTAGGCAGGTCATTCTCAATCTGATGAATGTCTCAGGCATAGAGCCGGTGGACATTACGGAAATATCGGGTCTGAAGTTTGATGATACTGTACTCCAGGACGAGCTCTTATCAGCTCTGGACCTGATATCCAGATCCCGGGTCAAGACGTCACGGGTTCTGAAGATCTCTTTCCGCGGAGAGGGTACGAGGACCGTCCGGCTCAGTTACATCCGCGCCGTTCCGCTCTGGAAGACGAGTTACCGGGTCAACCTCGATGATGAGGGGATTCCGGCTCTTGAAGGCTGGGCGCTTGTCCAGAACACAGGCAGCGTTGACTGGAAAGATGTTCAGCTCAGCTTTGTGGCCGGGCAGCCAAACGCCTTTACCATGGATCTGGCCACGCCGAGATATGTTCAGAGACAGCAGGTCCAGACTGCTGCGGCCGCGCCGCTGGGACCGACTGAATATGACCGGGGTTATGCTCCTCCACGGGCGGCCAGCGAATCCTATAAAAGCGCTGCCCCATCAGCGGCATACGGAGCCATGATGGATAGTGAGGATGAGCTGGCCTTTGCCGAAGAAGCATACAGTCCGGCACCGGTCGAAGCTCAGGCCACGGGCTTTTCCGCGGGGAATTTCTACCGTTATACAGTTAATCAGCCGGTTACTGTCTATAGCCGCTCATCGGCCATGATTCCCATAATATCTCTTGAGGGAGCCGGCGAGACGCTGGCGCTCTATGATCCGTCCTATGACATTGTCTTCAAAGGCATCAGGCTTATCAACGGCTCCGGGGCTCACTGGGCGGCCGGACCGGTTACCGTTTCTGAAGGCCGGTATTACGGAGGTGATGCGCTTCTGCCGGAAATGATTCCCGGTTCAGAGAGATTGCTGACCTATGCCGTACATGGTTCGGTTCAGGTCGATAAAATTCAGGAGAAAGACCCCCAGCGCCTTGAAAGCCTTGTCATGGTTGACGGTTTGCTGAAGCGCACCGATAAAATCCGCCGTGTTACAGAGTACAGAATCAGTGGAGAGGAGAAAGAACTGCTGATCATCCACAGGAAAGAAAGAGGATGGGATCTCGTAGAAAACCCTGAGATCGCAGAGGAAACCGCTTCGGAATACCGGTTTGTATTGAACAATTGGGAGAAACCGGCCGTTGTTGTCGAGGAATACATCGTCTCCCAGCAATACAGCCTGGCGAATTTAAGACTCGCCGATATCAACTATTATATTCAGTGGGACGGCATCTCGCCGGCAATGAAACAGGCTTTCAGTGAAATAGCATCCCTTCTCAGTCATCTCGAATCTGTCAGAAACGAACTTTCATCATTAAACAGCCGGATCAGCCGTCTTGAGCGCGATCAGAACCGAGTCCGGGAGAACATGAAAGTTCTCGATACGGATTCGGATCTCTATACGCGCTATGCAGATCAGCTTGATGAACAGGAATCGGAAATCCGGCAGATCAATAATGAAATCAACCGGAAGCAGCAGGATCTGTCGGACGGCGATAAAAAGCTGAAAGATTATATTTCCGGCCTTGATCTCAATTGAATAACATCTCCGGGACGAAAATGGGGCGCCAGTCCTGAAACCGTCCCGGAGTAACGGTGGTAAATTCTTCCTTGTCTCTGTCGAAAATAATAATTTTCGCGCTGTAATTCCGTTCGCTGGAAAAGACAAGCCTTCTTCCGTCGCGCGACCAGGTCGGGACCCAATCGGCATTACCCGATCTGGTTATGCGCCTGAGCCCGGTTCCATCTCTGTTCATCGTGTAGATTTCCCAGTTGCCATCCCTGTGCGAGGAAAAAGCCACTTCGCTGCCGTCCGGGGAAAATTCGCATCTCGAGCAGTCTTCGAGGAATAAATAGGGGAGTCCCGGATCACCTTTCTCTGAAAAATCGATAAACCAGGTTTCCTGTGTCGTACTGTATCTCGTAAAGGCCAGCGTCTTTCCATCGGGGGACCATGAAGGCCAGAAGTCTCTGGCTCCATTTTCCGTAAGGCGGATCTGATTGCTTCCATCGGGATCCATGATATACACTTCCTGGTTCCCGTCTCTGTCGGAGATGAAGGCGATGCGCTCTCCCGAGGGAGACCAGCTGGCCGCTCTGTCCATTGATTCATTTGAGGTCAGCTGGATAGGATCCGTTCCGTCACCGTTCATAATAAAGATTTCATCATCTCCGTCTCTGTCGGAGAAAAATACGATCCGTCGGCCGTCGGGAGAAAAACCGGGCAATCCGTCCTCCCAATCATTATCTGTCAGCTGCACCCGATTCCGGCCCTTTTCATCGATAATATAAATTTCCCGGTCCCCGCCGGAATTGGAATCGTAAATGATTTTCGACGGCGGTACGGGACGCCAGTCCGGTCCCCAATCGGAAGACCGGTGATTGGTGACTCTGTAGAGAGAGCCCTCTTCCAGATCCCTGACATATATTTCTCCGGTCGAGTAACCTCTTTCTCCGTCAAAAGCGAGATAGCGGCCGTCGGCGGACCAGACCGGTATCCAGCCCGTCTGACCCGGAGCCCCTTCAACGGCTTCGATATCCGATCCGTCAGTTCCCGAAATATACATGGCGAAAGAACCGGATCTGTTGCTGTGCCAGGCCAGTCTCGACCCGTCGGGGGAGACATCGGCGTATCCGATGTTCTCTTCCGATATGATCTCCGGTTCGCTGCCGGGCTGTGAGGGGTCCAGCGACCGGAGTTGCCAGGTCCCGTTGTCTCCGGCTGTGGAATAGTAGAGAGTTCTCCCGTCGGGAGACCAGGTCGGCGCCATATCTTTTCCGGGGTCATCTGTGAGCCTTTTCTGATCCGTGCCGTCGCTGTTCATGATGTAAATCTCGGGATTGCCGTCTCTTTCCGAGACGAAAGCGATTTTTTGTCCGTCGGGAGACCATGCCGGCAGATGGTCGTTACCTTTTGAGTCAGTCAGGCGGCGAAGCGTTTTCTCCGGATCGGCATAGGAAATGGAATAGAGCTCCCTGTTGCCGTCGCGATCGGAAAAGAAGACGATCCGGTCTCCGTCGGGAGCCCAGTCGCCATGGCCTTCTATCGAGGGCAGGTCGAGGATGACACGCAGATCCGTTCCGTCGGCGTTGACTATATAGAGGTCTCTGTCGCCGCCTCTCTCCGAGGAAAAGAGTATTTCCCCTTGGGGCGGTTTTGCCGGGACAGCGGAAACTTCGGTCCGGAGGGTCGGCGAGTCTTCAACCGGAGTCCGGGATCGAGACAGATCTTCGTCTTTTTCCGAACAGGAAAAGCTGAGCAGAACCATGGCAGATAATAGGATCAACAGATATTTTTTCATCGGGGCATCTCCTTTGTCTTTTCATACATGGTGAAACTCACCGCCGCGCTCGTAAGCTTTCCGGTCAGTTCCTCTCTTGTGAAGGCATCCGGATCGTGATAGAGAATCAGAGCCAGGCCGTGGGTATAGATCGAAATATTGGAATGGATATTTTTCAGAGCCCCTCTGCTGAAGTCTCCCATGCCTTCTCCGGCGGACATCATATCGAGAAGCTGCTCTTCTTCGTCAGATTGATTTTCCGATGAAAAATCCGGTTTGTTTCTGCCCGAGAGATATAAAAGATAAAAGAGCTGCGGTTCCCTGACGGCGAAATCCAGATATCCCAGCCCCATGGCCAGAAAAGGGTCATCTTCCGCAGATGCAGACATATACTGATCGGACATGAGGCTATAGGATCTTTTTATGATCTCCTGTTCCAGATCGGCAATATTGGAAAAATAGTTGTATAGGGGCTGCGTCGAGCAGTTTAATTCCGCTGCGGTGTTTCTGGCGGATAACATGTGGATGCCTTCCCTTCGGACCAGCCCGAAGGCGGCCTGCAGAACGGCTTCCCGGTTTATCGCACTGTTTCTGGGCATGAAATCTCCTTATTAAAATAACAGGTGTTATTATGTATTTTATTTTAAAATAACACCTGTTATTTTGTCAAAGGAAATCTTTATTTGAATTCAGCTGTCAACGAAGGCTTGTCCGCCCCGTCGGTATCCCGGAGGATGATTTTCTCGATCCAGCCTGTCCGTTTCAGATCTTCCTCAAGAAAAGGAAAGAGAATCCGGTCTTTTCCGTTAAGGCTGAACTCTGCTTCGGCAACCGGGGTTTTCAGTGAGACTCCCGCTTCCGATTTCCGGCTGTGGACTTCCCGCAAACAGGCGGCAGCCAGCTGAAACAGGGCAACTTCATCGGCCGATCTCTCTTCTCCCGCTGGCCAGTTTTCCCTGTGTATGCTGTTGCAGCCGGCTTCTCTGTCAGGTATCCGGTGCCACATCTCCTCCGTTATGAAAGGGAGAAAGGGAGCTAAAGCCTTAAGCAGTTTGATGAGAGATTCCCTCAGGGTGTAAACGGCTGAATAGTCCCCCTCTTTCGCACGGCCTTTTACAAGTTCAAGATAGGCATCACAGAAGGAATTCCAGAAAAATGATTCTATCTCCTCCAGAGCCCCGGAGAAGTTATAGGAGTCAAAATAACCCGTTGTCCTGAAGAGCATATTCTCCAGAGACGCTGCAAAGGAAAGATCCAGCTCCCTCATCGGCTGCCGGTCGGGCAGATTAAATGAGAAAACAAATTTAGCGGCATTGAAAATTTTCGTTACCAGTTTCCGGCCCGTTTTCAGAACCTGCTCGTCAAAAGCCGTATCCGTTCCCAATCTGGCGCCGGCGGCCCAGTACCTGATGCTGTCGGCTCCGTATCGATCGAACCACTCTTCGGGCGTTAGGACATTGCCTTTGCTCTTGGACATCTTTTTCCTGTCCCTGTCCAGAATCCAGCCGGAGATGAGAACATCCCGCCAGGGCAGGGAGTTTTCGTGAAGGAGGGACTTGGCTATGGTGTAAAAGGTCCAGGTCCGGATAATTTCGTGGGACTGGGGACGTATGGACAGCGGTATTTTTCCCCAGCCCGCACTGATCTGCGGTGTGAGGGAGCTGGTAAACCAGGTATCGAAAATGTCTTTTTCCGCCGCAAATCCTCCGGGCACATCCCTCTGCGATTCATGATACCCCTCAGGGCAGTCCGATGCGGGATCAACCGGGAGCGCCTCAACTTCGGGAAGGAGGGGAGAGCTGTAATCCGGCTGGCCATCTCTGTCGAGTCTGTACCAGGCGGGAATGGGCACGCCGAAATATCTCTGCCGACTGATGCACCAGTCGAATTTGAGATTTTCCGTCCAGTCCCGGTAGCGCTTGCCCATATGGGCAGGGTGCCACTTGAGGTCGTCCCCCGCCTTGAGAAGCATTTCCTTTTTATCGAGCAGAGATACAAACCACTGGCGGGATGAGAGTATTTCAAGAGGCCGCTTCCCCTTTTCGTAGTAGCGAACCGGATGAACAGTCTTAAGAGGATCGCCGGCTGTATAGTTGATTCCCTCTTCATTATCCTCAAGCAGATCGATAATGATCTTCCTTGCGGCCTTTACCGATTTTCCCGCCAGAACCTCCATGTGTTTCTTCGCTGATCCGGGATTCTCTGAAGGCCAGTTTTCCTCACCGAAGGGCGGAGCCGTCAGCGTCCCGTCGGAATGGATTATCTGTCTCAGAGGCAATTCCTCCCGTTTCCACCATTCCACATCCATAGAATCTCCGAAAGTACAAACCATCAGGATACCGGTTCCTTTTTCCGGATCGGCTTCAGGGCTGGGGAATATGGGCACGGGAACATGAAACAGAGGCGTCAGGGCCTGTTTACCGAAAAGATGTCTGTAGCGATCGTCGTCGGGATGGGCGGTTATCCCCACGCAGGCTGGAAGGAGTTCCGGTCTTGTCGTGGCGATTTTGATGGTTTCCCCCGATTCGGTGGTAAAATTGATGAAGTGATAGTAGCTCTCTTCTTCCCGATCTTCTATTTCCGCCTGAGCTACAGCCGTCTCAAAATCGATATCCCACATGACCGGTGCGGCGGTGCTGTATAAATGCCCTTTTCCGTAGAGATCGATAAAGCTGAACTGAGCGGCCTTCATGGAGTCGGCATCGATGGTTGAGTATTCCCGTTCCCATTCAACAGAAAGGCCGTTCCGCATCCACAGGTTTTTAAATACTCCCTCGTCCTCCGCAGTGAGGCGACGGCAGTGTTCTATGAAGTTTTTCCGGCTGATTTTTTCCGACCGCTTTTTCGCTGCTTTGCTCTCTGCTTTCTCAAAGGATAAGCCCTCTTCATAGGGGATGGAGGGATCGCACTGGATATTGAAGTAGTTCTGAACCCTCCTTTCGGTCGGCAGGCCGTTATCGTCCCATCCGATGGGGTAGAAAACATTTTTACCCCTCATCCGCTCGAAACGGCATATGATATCCGTGTGTGTGTAACTGAAAACATGGCCGATGTGGAGAGAGCCCGAAACCGTGGGAGGAGGAGTGTCGACGGAAAAGACGTCTCTGCTGCTGTTCTCATCAAATCGGTATGTTCCCTGTTCCTGCCAGAAACGGCTCCATTTTTCTTCTGCTGCTTTCGAATCAAAGTGTTTCATCTTTTCACTCCTTTAAAATTTTAATCTGTATACGGGCGCTATCGGTTGATTCCGGAAAATTTCCCGAAAAAAAAGACCTGCACCGGAAGTGCAGGTCTGTAATTGCTGAAATAGCCGTTTACAACGCAGCCGCCCTTTCCGGAATAATCCGAAGGTTGTTGACGAGGACGACGACTGTGACTTTTGCGTTAAGTAAACTATTCATTTGATTCTCAATGTAATAAGGAGAATGTAATTAATCAACCTCTGAGAATCTGTTTTTTTATCTATAGAGCTCAGGATTCTGATAATGCCAGAACAAGTCTTTCGATAAAAGGTTCCGTTGGAGCCAGTTCGTATCCACCGCTGTTTCTTCCTCCGCCGTTGGAGCCTGTGAGAATCCCGCGATCAAAATGCACTCTGTCATAGGACATCAGGGCTCCGGCTTCGGACAGTTCTTTGTAGAAAAAACCGTTGCGCGCGACTGTCACTCCATCGAGGAGACCGGCGCATCGGGCCAGGACGGCCTCTCCTGTACAGATCCCGCCGATAATGAGATGTTTATCCCATGCATCGGAAATGAATTTTCTCGTCAACTCCATTCGGCCGAGCAGTTCGTGATGACCTCCCGAGGGTATGATAAGGGCATCCCACTTTTTAAAATCGCCCGGAGGAAATTCTCCGATCACATAATCGGCTTCTACGGGCCGGGGTTCGCGGTTGGAACAGGATCTTATCACCTTGCCCGGTGCGACCGTCGCCACTTCGATCCCTCTTCGCTCCAGCCCTTCTTTCAGGTCGAAATAGTTATATCCAAAACCATCGGCTGCGAGAATCAAGACCCCCGGTGAGCCGCCGTCAAATAATCCGCGGCCCGGAAGCAGAGCCGTAAAGAACAAAAGAGCCAAAAGACCCGATATTCGTTTTTTCAATGTATCCCCCTTTTCCGTCATTTATTATAGACGGCGGAGCTCTGTTTCCGGTGCGAACTTTGGTTCGGCCCTGTGCCGCAGGCTCAATAACTGTCGAATAGAGATCGGATCCGGATCTGCTTTTCCAGATCTTCCGCCCTGTTTGAACCTTTTGCCATTGTAATCCTGCAGGGGATTCCGCTGTCCAGATGGAAGAAATTGTCACTCAGGACGGTGTCGATTGCCCCGAAATCGATCTCAACGTGAAGGGCCGGCCGGCGGGATACCACTTCGATTTCAAAGTCATCGTCTTTCTCGGTAATTGAGGCTTTTATTTCCGGCGCCAGCAGATTGAGATACTTGAAAGGGGCGAAATTGTGGAATTCCCTGTAAATCCGGCCGCTCCGGTCGGTATAGGTGACGCTCAGATAGACATCGCGGTCTTTTTGATCCATCGTATCGGAAGAGAAGTCCCTTTTCTCTATCATTCTGGTGGAAAAGGGGGAAACCGATGCCGGGCAGCTGCCCGAATCGAGCAGATCTCCTTTTAAGGAGAACAGTTTCCAGGAAACAGTCCCTTCGGTTTTCTCATTACCTTCGTTTGACAGATGAATTTCCACAGAGTGATCGTTTCCGTCGAGGGATAGAAGAACGTTGTCATAGGCTCTTTTTGCGCCGTAATGCAGGGCTTTCCATCTCCCGTAATAATCGATACTCGACCATGAGGCTACCGGCCAGTTGTCGTTCAGCTGCCAGTATGTCGACCCCATACAGCGCCCTCTGTTTCGTCGCCAGTGTTTGATTCCCGTGGTAATGGCTTCGAGCTGACTGATCTGCGAAATATAAACCAGAGAGGAGAAATCCCTGGGATATTTGAAGTATTTGGAAATGTAGTAGAGAATCCTCCCGTTGCCGTCGATGCATTTCTGGTGCTCTTCCATGACAGGTGAAAACACATTCCTGTCTTCCGGTTCGGAAAAACTCTCAAGGGTTTTCTCCGAGGGAAATGACTCGAAACCGAATTCCGACATGAAGCGGAAATAGTGATTTTTGAACTCGGAGAAATCTTTCGCTCCGTGCCAGACCTCCCAGAAATGACAGTCTCCGCGGTCAGGATCGTTGGGATCGACAAAATCCCCCCCCGATGACGGCGACGCCGGCCAGTAGAAGAGTTCCGGGCAAACCTCGGAAACGATGGAGGGGAAGATGAACTGGTACTGCTTCAGGTATTCGGTTCTCATCAGGCCTGTGGGGTTGATGCCCCAGTCTTCGAAGGCCATTTCCATTTCGTTGTTGCCGCAGATCAGGCCGAGAGAGGCATGGTGCCGGATTCTGATAAGATTGTCCTTCACTTCCTCTGTAATGTTGTTCAGAAAATGATCGTTGCTCACATCATAGGCGGCACAGGCGAACATCATATCCTCCCAGACGATCAGACCTTTTCGGTCGCAGAGATCGAAGAAGTCATCCGATGGGTAGACTCCGCCGCCCCAGACCCTGACGCAGTTGAAGTTGGCGGTCCGGCAGTCCTCCAGAAGCTGCTCCGTGGAGTAGGGGCCTTTGCGGTTGAGGTAGATATCCTCGGGGATGTAGTTCCCGCCTCTGGCGAAAAGAGAGACGCCGTTGCAGTTGAAGTTGAATGTCTCTCCCCACTGGTCTTTCTTCTGCTCTATGGTCAGGGTCCGAAGACCGATCTTCTGTGTCTGATCATCGATGACCCGGCCTTTCTCTTCCAGAAAGAAATCAAGCCGGTAGAGAGGCTGGTCTCCCAGGCCGTTGGGCCACCACAGACGGGGATTGGCAACTTCATATTCAGAGCCTTCGGAATCCACCTCGAACCCCGATGTTCTTCCGTCGGGAGAGGTTATCACCGCTCTTACAGTCAGAGAAGAGTCGGCGAACCGTTCGATTTCCGGTTTGATGAAAAGCCTCACTCCTCCCTCTCTATGGTTTTGCGTCACATGGACGGATTTCAGACGGGCCGAGTCATAGGAGACCAGTGTGATATCCCTCCATATCCCCACGTCGGGAACCATGGGACCCCAGTCCCAGCCGTAGCTGCAGTGGCTTTTGCGGATCATATTAAATCCCGGTACGGAAGTCAGGCCGCCGCCGTCCGCCGCATAGAGGTCCCGTCTCTCCTTCTCTTTCTTTATATATTCCAGGGAGTTTCGGAAGAGGATCGAGATTCTGTTTTCTCCCTGTTTCAGACAGGAGGCTACATTGAACCGCCATGTGCGGTGCATGTTGTCTGTAGACGCCACGTGCTTTCCGTTTATGCTGATTTCCCCCAGCGTATCCAGTCCTTCGGCAACCAGATGGATCTGTTCCGATTTCAGAAAATCCCCGCTGAGGGTAAAAGTGCGCTCCCAGAGGAAATCCCTGTCAGCTATCTGCAGAGCCTTGCGGTTGTTCTCTCTGTAAAAAAGACCCTCTCCAAGCTGTCCGTCTTCTTCAAGGGCATAAAAAAGAGATCCGGGCACTTCGCTTGTCAGGCTGTACTGTCCATCCTGTGACGTGATTTTCCATAGGCCGTTAAGGCTTTGCTTATGCATATTTCATCTCCATTCATTTGTCTGTTTATATTATTGATGGAATAAAATTGATAAATATAGGAAAAATATTGACATTTTATAGAACAGAATTGATATTTACTCTATGTCCATGAAGATTTTCGAGTGGAAGGATTACGGGAGAAAAGAATACCTGGTCCATTCCTACAATCTCGATTCCCCATACAGTTTCCCCCTTCACAGCCACCGCAATCACTGGGAGCTTGTCTATTGCGAAGAAGGACAGTTCCATCATCAGGTTAACGGGGAAATTTACAACCACAGCGAAGGGCGGCTCATGTTTATCCGGGAAGCTGACCGGCATTTGCTTAAAGGGCGGGATTTCCGGTACAGCAACATAGCTTTTTCCGGAGCCTGGATGGATACATTCCGCCGCATTGCCGGCGATGAACTTGTTCAAACGCTTATCAAGCCTGACAGAAGACCTCCTTATGCCGTTGTTCCGCAAACAGCCAGAAGGGACCTGGAAGGTCAGATCCGTGCGCTCAGAAGCTCGGGAAAAGGGGGCAGGGCGGACCTGAAATTCTCAAGATTTCTCCATTATGTTTTCGATAGCTTTTTTCTGCCCGAGTCCGGTGACGAACCCCTGGCGGATATTCCCCAATGGCTGAGAGATCTCATTCTCCATGTGAACGAAGAGGAAAACAGAATTCCTTCGGTCGAGGAACTGGTCGAGCTGTCTTGCCGATGCGCCGAACACGTGAGCCGGTCGTTCCGGAAATATATGGGTAAATCTCCTTCGGCCTATTTAAAAAATCTGAAGTTGAACCGGGCATCGGAACTCCTTTTGAGCACCAATTACCCGGTCAAGGAGATCTGTTATCTCTGCTCCTATGATAACGCCAATTATTTCCACCGCCAGTTCCGGGACACCTACGGCATGACGCCGCTTGAGTACAGGAGAAATCTGGGGCGCCGAATCCATTAAGCCGGAGTTTTACTTCTTAACCAGATTGTAAACTCCGTCCCAGTCGGCAGGCGGCGCTTTATGGCTGTACTGCTTACACCTCTTGATGAATACGTCTGAAGGGCCGTCATTGTGAATCAACTCGGTGACCATATGGAAAAACTCTTCCGCCTGGGCCCATTTTTTCGCGCGGAAAAACTCAAGCGCCTGATGATAGATCTCATAAGCCCGCAGCTGGTCTTCGCTCAGCTGCTTGCGGAATCCGCACAATTCGTAAATGGTGACAGGACGCTGTATTCCCACAACGCGCACTTTATCGAGCTCCCGGGTAACGAAAGCGTCGCCGATCTGCTTTTTCGTGGCTCCGCTGATCAGAATCTGCGTTCCGTACTGCTTGTTGACCCCTTCCAGACGGCTGGCGAGGTTAACATCGCTTCCCATAATGGTGTAGTCCATTTTTTTGCTCGTCCCCATATTCCCCACGACCATGGGACCGGTATTGATGCCGATTCTGGTGAGAATGGGCGAGGGGGTTATGTTCTGATCAATCAGTCTGATATTGAGACTCTTTTCCGCATCTCTCATCTTCAGGGCGGCCATGCAGGCTTTTTCAGCGTGGTTTGAAATCTGTAAAGGTGCACCGAAGAAGCTGATGATGGCGTCTCCCTCGTATTTATCGATGGTTCCCTTTTCCTCCATGATGATATCGCTCATTTCCGTCAGGTACAAATTGAGCAGGGATACCAGTTCGGTCGGAGTGAGCTTTTCGGAGATGGTGGAGAACCCTTTTATGTCTGTAAAGATGGCTGTCAATTCCCGTTCTTCCCCCCCGAGAGCCAACCGGCTGGGATCGTCGATCAGTTCGGTAATGACGTCGGTCGACAGATAGTGGCTGAAGGCGCCGCGGATGAATCCCTTTTCTCTGGATTCTCTGAAGAGGTTGAGGATAACAGTCGCCAGGAAGGCGCTGACGGTGGCAAGAATCGGCGGCAGAATGTTGATATAGGTTCCGCGGTAATAGAAATAAAGCGCGGGCAGCACGAAAGAAAGCATGGCCATCAGCAGTCCGGCGGCAACGCCGGGCCCGGGCTTGAGGCGGAAGACTATCAGAGTCGTCAGTACGGCTATGATCAGTGTGATGACAGCGCTGAGCCAGATGGGGATATCTCTGAGGAAATCTCTCTGAATGAGCGTATTGATAACTGAAGCGTAGAGACCCACATTCATGTACCCTTCTTCAAAGGGATTGACCCCGATATCGGTCGTTGAGGTTCCGGAATAGCCGAGAACGGAAATTGATCCGTCGATTGTTTCATCGAGATAGGACCTGAGAGACTGGAGCGAAGCCAGGATATTGCGGCTGGAGGAGAAAACCTCGGGTACGAAGTTTTTCAGATCTTCGACATAAATTCTCTGATCTTCCGAAAGGTCGGGATTCAGGCCGTAAACTTCGATGTCCTGGAGAATCATCTCCTCGCCGGTGCCGTTCAGTAAGGACGCCACCTCGCCCAGAAGATAATCGCGAGCCTCCCGGTAATCGGCTGCCGCCGTGCCGTCTCCCGCCTGGACAAACTGTTCCCGGTACGATTCCAGCTCTCTGTAATAATCCATGATATTGATGTCGCCGTCGTAATAGGGATATCCGAGGAGCCCTTCCTGCTCGATCAGCTTCAGATTGTAGAAGAGATCGTCCATTAAGAGGTCGTGGCGGTATAAATCATAAAAGGAGAGATGGCGGAAGCTTTCGATGTAGTTGGCTTTCGGCCAGTGTATGAACATTCTCCCGTCCTGGGTCAGAGGTATGGTAATCTCTTTGCCTTTGAGATGGAGAGATCTGCCGTCGGTAGCCATGGACGGGCGTCCCGACATATTCCAGTAGGTCATAAAACCCAGCTGGCCGTAATAGTTCTCTTTGTTCCGGTAGATGAGATCGACTCTTCTCCTGACCCCGTCGGGATCGATTTCCACGCGGGGGAAACCGGCCGTCGTCGATCGCGAGAGAATTTTCATTATAGAGGGTTTAATCTCAGCAGATTCGGAGAAGGGGTCGTATCCGTCGCCGTCTATCTCCAATTTGTCCTTGAAGGGAAAATTCTCTTCTGTATAGGACCGGAGTTCGTCCGTAATGGTCGGGTCCTCTTCATCCATCATATTGACAGTTGCCGTCACATTGCCGAAATAGCTGAGAGCCAGGCCCAGATATTCATCGTTGTCTCTGGCTATTTTCTGAACCTCTTCGTAAAGCCTGTCCTTTTCGCTGAGTGTGAATCTGGACAGTTCCCCGACTATCGGACCGGCTTCTTCAATGGGAAACCGCCCTTCGAGAAGAGAGTGGAACAGGCTTTCCTGGTTTACCTGGATATCGGAAAACGTCCGGTCGAACTCTTCGGGAATGTTCCGGTTCATGACATCCAGATTGATTCCCGCAGGGCTCCGGTCGACGAATTCTATATCCAGCACAGCCCAGAAGGGGTTGAATTCCTTCATGAGAATGATACCGTCGGCAAAGATGTCGCGGCTTAAAGGATACATATTGATATTGGTAATGGTTCTGTCGTCGACATCGACTATCAGAAGACGCTCGTCCTGATGGATTCCCGGACGGATGCGCAGCATAAGATCGTATAGTTTGCTGTCAAGGCCCCGGTAAAACTCCGTAAAAAGCAATCCCGAGAACAAAGCAGCTGATATGAGGGGGACAACGAGTGCTGTCAGTACTTTTTTCATATTTTTATCTTAAACCATAACAGTGCAAATAGCGGGATTTTTTTCCGCCGAATGTTTATTCTCTAAAAAATTGACCTGCCATTGGATGAATTCTATAATTCAATCAAATGGATTATTCGCCGCTTAAACCGATCCAGATAAGAATTCTCAATAAGCTATTGAAGGCATTTTTTTTCCTCTCTCTTCCCGTTTTGCTCTTTATTACCTATGAAGAGTTCAGTCTGGAGATCTATAGCCGGGTTCTCTTCATCTATCTGCCGCTAATGATCATTCTGGGCGTCATCGCCTTTATCAGGAAGCTGCCCAAAGCACTCAGATCCAATCTCTTTGTCTCTCTTATTATGCTTCTGGCTACTTCGGAACTCTATTACTGGGGATTTTCCAGTCTGGCTTTTTTCTTTTTTCTGGCGGCGGTTCTCTTTACCACCCTTCTGGAAAGCCCTTCTTCCGGCTGGACAAGTTTTATCGTCTCGTTTTTTCTCATAATGCTTTTCATGGTGTTGCACAACAATAAAATCATCGATGTCGATTCTCCCAATAGACCCGAATTATTAAAATGGAAGAACTGGATCGGTCCGGTTCTCAGTTATCTTATGATTCAGATTGCCGTCCTGATTACAGCGGAGTTTCTCATCAATAATCTTCTCAAGTCTCTGAGGACTAATGAAGCCAATACGAGGCAGCTTGAGAGAGAAAAAGAAGCACTGGAAAAGACGGCTTACATCGATACGGTCACAGGACTACCCAACAATAGAAAAATCTCTGCCGATATCGCCCGGTTTATGCAGGAGGAAGCCGATAATCCCTTAAGTGTAGATCAGATCCTCATCGAAATAAAAAACTTTGAAGACTATAATATCCGTTACGGCATCGATACGGGCAACAGTCTGCTTCAGGCCATTGGTGACCGGCTGGGAGAATTAAAGGGATGTTCGGTTTACCGGCTTCACGGAGCGGCTTTTCTCATCTGCTTTTTCAACAAAGATGAAGAAATCGATTATCCTTATATTTCAGGCACGCTATTAAAACCATATCCGGTGAACAAACAGTATTTCACCATTAATTTCGTCGGCGTTCACATTAACTATCCCCGGGATATATCCAACCCCGCCATGATGCTGTCATCGCTTATGATGAATCTGTACAATGATTACAAAATTCCCGTAAATACAATCGTTTCATATAATGAAAAACAGAACCGCAGGCTGAAGCGGGTAGCCAGCCTCAAGGAAAAACTGGCAAAAGCCCTGAAAAATGATGAAATCAGCATAATGATTCAGCCCCGTCTCAATGTTACAACGGGAAAGATAAGCGGCGGAGAATTGCTTATGCGATGGAACAACAGCACAGTCGGACCGGTTTCTCCCGTGGAATTCATACCAATTTCCGAAAAAGATGATCAGATATTTTATCTGACCCATTATCTGATGAAGGAAAGCCTGAAACTCGGGGATATTTTTGCTCCGGAAGCGGGAAACGACAGACCTTTTTCCATATCGGTCAATATTTCTCCCAGTATTATTCATGCGGAAAAACTCCATGATCTGATTCAGTATACGGAGAAAGCCGGTCCCGATTTCACTTATGAATTCGAATTGACGGAAGGCGTTTTCCTGGGTGTGGACGAGCGTGTAGCCGACGAACTGAAGCTGCTGCAATCCAGAGGGATCGCCGCTTCGGTTGATGATTTCGGTACCGGGTATTCCAATCTTGAGTATCTGCAGGATCTGAACATCAATGTTCTGAAGATCGACAAGAAGTTTATCGACGGCATCCCCGGCCGCGGGAAACAGCAGCATCTAGTCCGGGCGGTCATTCAAATGGCCCATGCCCTTAATCTTCTGACTGTAGCCGAAGGTGTTGAAACTCCCGAACAGTTCCTGTGGCTCCAGAAGGAGGGCATAGATGAAATTCAGGGGTTCGTTTTTTCAAAGCCGATTGAGCTTGTAGCGTTACAGGATTTTTACGATCATCACAATAAAAACAGATGGGCTTTTCTGGAGAAATAACAATAGTGGAATTTTTATTAATTTTCACTTCGGGCTTGTTTCCGTGTATCATTAGTGCATGTCCGATCTCATTTTTTTCAAAGAACTGATTTTCCTCTCCGAAGTGGGTTCCTGGTCCATCAATATGGAGACCGGAGAGGTCGACGGCTCCATCAGGTTCTGGGAACTTCTCGGCTATGAAAAAGGGGAGCTTGAGGAAACTCTTGATAATCTTAAAAAGATCCATTTTCCCAGCGATTGGGAAGAGGGATGGGAACTTATCTCCGAACATATAAAAGGACATTCTCCCTATTACAAATATGAAGTGCGGTATCTGAGAAAAGATAAATCCTGGCTTCCCTGCGAAGTCCGGGGGATCGTGAGCGAAAGAGATGAAGAGGGTAATCCTCTCCGTTTTATCGGATACATTCGCGACATCAGCAGCGAAGTCGCTTTGAGAAAAGAAATCGCTGCTTACCGGGAAAGGGATTTAGACAGAAGGGAAGAACTGGAAACAGCAAAGCAGACAATCAGCGAGCTGGAAGGAATCGTCCCCATCTGCTCATCCTGCAAAAGCATCCGCAATGACGAAGGGTACTGGAAAGAACTGGAAGCCTATATAGAATCCCATTCCCAGGCCGTGTTCTCCCACGGCCTCTGCGACAGCTGCAGCGAAAAGCTCTATAAAGATAAGGGCTGGTTCCAGAAGTTCAAGAAAAGGCTTGAAGAAGATAAAGGTTAAGACCGTTCTTCCGGTTTTTTTGCTGAAATTAGGATAAATTGTAATTAATTATACTTTTTATTTGATTTGGAAAAGTTTTTGCCTGATAGTATTGTATTGTGACATTAGGAGGGGCATATGAAAAAAGGACTCATTAAGTCTTTAATACTGATGATATTCCTGTCTTCCTGTTCCGGATTGCTCTGGGACGTCCGTGAAGGCGGAGATCTGACTTTATCGATATCCAATCCCTTTTACCAGCCGGGGCGTTCCGCTTCGAGCCGCGCGCTGGCATTGCAGGGACAGTATATTTACATTGAACTGGCATTGATTAATGATCAGGCGGCGTATGATGCGGATTCGGCGAAGGCTGTGACCGGAAACGGGACCTGGGTTGAGACTGCCTGGGGCGGTCATGCAATTGTGACTTTGAGTCTGGATTTGTCTACTTTGGATGAAACGATTGAGGCCACATTTGTGGATGTGCCCAGGGATCAGGAATTAAATGCAAGGGCATTTCTGGAAGAAAATGAAACTATTTTTACTGCTGGAATTCAAGGCGGATATAATACTGATATGGATTATGATGAAATCCTCGATTATGCTATCTGCCAGACATTTATTCCAGCTGGAGGAACATATGCTGAAGCTCAGTGGATTCCTGTCTCGACTGATGAATTAAATGACAACTTCTTGGTACTTCCAATCAGACCTTATGATTTTACAAATAACCAATTATATTCTGTAGATACGGGAGAAGTTTCCTCTAATACCGCTTCCTATATAGATTCTAGTACTCCTTTTCTGGAAGTGTCTGAACCAGAGCCAGGCAAGACTGCATTTAATGCCTTTGACGCATATTTGGAGTATGATTATTTAAGAGATATTGCTCTTTTTGTAGCTGTAGAAGCTAGTTTTACAGTCCCTACAATACTTCCTGGGTATGTAATGATGTATGATGAATTGGGAAATCCAGTAGATACAATATTTGGAGATGCATTTCCAGGTAATTTAGTTACTGAATATAGGTCTTTTATGATTGGTTATCCAGATGTTGATGATAGTTATGTAATGAGTGAATATTTTATTGGTTCGACGGTTTTTCCTACAGCTGTTGAAATGTCATGGACTTACTTTCCCTCAGGTTCATATGATGTGTCTTATGGTTTGTTGATTGATATAAGTCCAGAAGCACAACATACAACAAACAGTCCTTACAATTTAGTGATTAATTGGAATCCCGTTTCTGGATTAGAAGTGGATGAGTTAGAGTTTAAAATACTACATCTTGTTGGATCATCTAGTTTAATAGGAAGTGATATCGATACTATTTCTAAAATTAATGCTCTTAGTCCAACACTTGTTTCTGATTGGGCAACGTATACTGCACTAACTTACACTGATAGTAATATCGGTGCTTCAGATTCAGTAAATGATTGGGTTATTATTCTTGGAAGAGCATCGTCAAATAGTCAATCATTTATATACGCCAGAACTCAAATTTGGGATAACTCTATCTAGATAAGGAAAAAACATGTGAAAAAATCGTTCTTTATTCATTTATACTTATTCATCTCTTTGATCTTGTTAACCGCCCAATCCAACGAAACTCTCGACAACTACCTCAACAGGGAAAAAGCCGATTTCGCCACTACAATCCTTCTCATCTATCAGGCGGCGGGAGTTCTGGGTGATGAAGCCACAGGGCAGATTGCCATGGAGTATCTCGGCGAAACCCCGATCGGGAAAAGATATATCGAACAGGATGGCGATGCTCCCATCGAATACAGGCAGTACGCCCATATTGTAATGGATGCTATGGATCTGCCAGGAGGATTATTATACTCCATCACCTGGCTTCCCCGCTATGCGGCCAGAGAATTGACCTACCGGCGATGGATGCCGGGCAAACCGCTTCCCGGTGCAGAGCTGACTCCCTGGGAAGTTATGACTTCCCTTTCCCAGATTCTGGCGTGGACGGAGGATAACCGATGAAGAAACTCTTAATTATTGCAACTGCTTTTTCTCTTTTCACCGGTTCTCTCAGTGCCGTTGATTTCGACTGGGGCGGCGTTCTTCAGAACTCGACTGACGGTTCGAGCATTAATGACCTGCATGTTACTGAGGTGGTCAGCCTTTCTCTCTGGGGGGAGCTTCAGGTCTCTCCTATGCTGAATTTTAAAGCATCGGGCGGTTATCGCTTCAAATACGACGGCAGCGCCGATGAGCCTGTCGATCATATTCCCGAATTCGGTGCCCTTTACGGTTACGGTTCCAATAGTCTTATAAACTGGAAAGCGGGTCGTTTTTCCATAAGCGATATGAATAAAAACCTGTTCAGCACCTTATGGGACGGGGCGCAGTTCGGTCTCCGTACAGATAAATTCCGAATTGAGTCGGGTATCGGTTTTACCAGGCTCATTTTTAATGATAACAGTAATATTCAGATGACTGCACTCGATGTTGAACTGGCCGGTTCGGGAAACTTTCTGGCCTCTCCCAGAATGGCTGAGTACGTGGAAGCGGCTTTCTATATTCTTCCCGGCGACGGGGCACTGACTGCGGCTTTTCTGGCTCAGCAGGATTTCAGGGGCATTTTCAGCCCCGACATTCTGACAACGGGTGATGGTCTTCTACATTCCTTCTATCTCAATGTGGGGTTGAAAGGGCGAATCGGCTCTATGCTCTTCTATAATTTATACGGGACCGGCGAAGCGGGAATCTATAATATGGCTGAAGATGATGCTTCGCTCACTCTTCTGGCCGGAGCGGCAGGGCTGAAACTGACTCTACCGCTGAATGTTTTCCTCAAACCACTTATTACAACGGATCTTTTCTATGCTTCCGGCGGAACCTGGGAGGAAAGAGGGGATTATGAAGGATCGGATATCGATCCGGCAGGAGACACGCTCAACCGCTATACATCTTTCTCCATGAATAATGTCGGTTATGTTTACAGCATCGGTCGGGGGAATCTGTTCTATGGCGATGTCAAAGTTGCCATTACTCCCTTATCATTTCTCTCCGTCTCACTGGGAAGCCTGACGCTTTTCAGGTCTGTTGACGGTCCGGTTTCCGCTCTTCCTGTAACGGAAGCCAATGCGTCCTCTTCTCTTTTCCTGGGTGAGGAGATAACCCTTGCCGTTAATATCAAACCCCTGTCCGATCTGGGATTCCAGGTGAAGGGGGGGGTATTCATTCCCAATGAAAATGTTGTGGATAATGGAGTCCAATACAAATTCGGCGGCTATTTCTCTCTGAGTTTCTAGGCGCTGAAGGAGGTTTATTTTGAAAAAGACGATTTTTGCTTTAATTCTAATATTTGCCCTGTCCCTCTGCCTTGCGGCTCAGGAAGTGACGGTCCGGGAAGTGAGCGGGCGGGTCGAAATCCAGCTTGCCGGCCAGAGTTGGAAAACGCTTTCCAAAGGGGATGTGGTCCCCGTCGCGGCGACCATTTCCACAGGATTCCAGTCCCGGGCTGTTCTGCTTTCGCCCCGTGCTACGATTGTGGTACAGCCGCTGACCAGGCTGACGATTGATCAGCTTCAGGATGAGGGGGCCAGTAATCAGACCAGTCTATCTCTTCGAACGGGTAGGATAACAGCCGCCGTTAAGAAGAATGAAACGGAGCCGACTAGGTTCCAGGTAAGGAGTCCCATTGCCACGGCGGCTGTCAGGGGAACCGAGTTTACTTTCAACGGTTTTCAGCTTCAGGTTACCGACGGCCTGGTAGCATTCAGCAGCGACGGAGGGCGGATCGTTACCGTTCCGGTAGGGGCTTCTTCGGAAATGCAGGACGGCGGTATTCCCCAGGAAGTTGTGGATGCTATTGTCGAAGCTGTTTCTGTCGACCCTTCCGCCGCCATCGATACGATTATCCCTTTGCTTGATAATCTGGGATTCATCGACTTCAGCATTGATGACCTGATTGTTACTATCCAGTAATAGATATTATGATTTCAAATAGCCTCTGCGGAAAAACCGCAGAGGCTATTTTTTTCACTATTCAAAAATAAATAGTTTACTCTTGTAATATGAACAAAGCGGATTTAAGCTGATATACGGGATCACTCACATATGTATGATAATAAGATAATAAGCTGACGAATTGCGTTGATTTGGCAATACACATGTATTGGACATGATTTACATACAAAGGAGTGTTTAGTGAAAATTAAAAAAGTGTTAATGGTTTTACTTGCAAGTCTCTTTGTTCTCTCGGGTTGTCAGAATCCGATAGATCTCGAACCGCCGGAGGGAACATCCGCTCTGGTCATCACCCTCAATGAGAACGTTTCCCGAACTCTACTCCCGGATATCGATATGGATATCGCGGAGTACAGAGTTTTCGGAGAAGGTCCCGACGGAGAATCTTTTGATGTGACAACATCGGAAGAAGTTCTGGTTCTCGATGAATTGGCCTTCGGCGACTGGACGGTGACTGTTACCGGTAAAAATGCTGAAGGTTTTGCCATCGGTTCCGGTAGCGGAGAAGCTTCCCTTCATACCGGCGAAACAACGGCCCTCTCCGTCACAGTGATCCCCTTTGACGGATTCGGAACATTGAATCTCACAGTTAACTGGCCTGCGGGAGATCTTGAAATCCCCACGGTTAATGCCGTTCTGACGCCTGCCCTGGGAGAACCGGTGTCTCTGGACTTTCTTATTTCCGGAGACAGTGCGACCTTCTCCAGCGATGCTGTCGCCGACGGTTACTACAGCCTTTCCCTTGAGCTTCTGGATAACGGAATCAACACGATGGGAACAGTCGAAGTGGTCCGGATTGTCAAAGACGGAGTTACGGAAGGCGTCTTCGATTACGATGAGGTCAATCAGCCAGGCGGAACTCTTGATTTCACCATCGACCAGCAGATGAATAATCCCATCGAGGTTTCCATTCTCGATGCTCTCGATTCTTTCGGAGAGACGGCGTCCATGACCGTATCGGCTTCCGCACCTGCTGAAACGGAAAATCTGGTTTATTTCTGGTTTGTTAACGGCCAGCCCTATGCAACAGGAGAAAGCTGCACTGTTGAAGGTCTCGACAAAGGAATCTATAACCTCGACCTCCTGGCATTTACCGTTGACGGTATGCGCGGCGGGTCAACCGGGGTTACTTTCCGGGTAACGGAACTGGATCTCTCTCCCTATATGCAGATTCATACTGTACAGGGTGCCGGCCATACGTCTCCCTATGCGGGACAGACTGTAGAAAACCTGATCGGTGTGGTAACGGCAAAAGACAGCCGGAGCTTCTGGATGCAGAGCCCGGTTCCCGATAATGATGATGCCACGTCGGAAGGTATACTTGTCTACACCAATCCCTCGGCTCTCGAAGTAGGGGACCTGGTCGTCGTGGATGGTACGGTTAAAGAATACGGTTATTCAAATGAGTTGAAACTGACCGAAATTACCTATCCCACAATAAAAGAAGTTATCCAGAGCAATTATCCTCTGCCCGCGCCGGTTATTCTCGGTCTCGGCGGAAGAGTGCTGCCCAACGAAATCATCTGCAACGATGCGACAGTTGATGTTTACGATAGCGTTTTCGATCCCGAAGAAGACGGCATCGATTTTTACGAGAGTATTGAATCCATGCTTGTTCAGATAAACGATGCCCTTGTCGTCGCCGGTGATAAGTATGGAGAAATTCCCGTTCTGGCCGATAACGGCGCCACAGCCCCTGCTTATACAAAGAATGCCAGAGGCGGAGTTACCATCAGCGCGGACAATTACAATCCCAATCTGGTCTCTATCGATGCCGATGCCTACATTCTGGGATTGCCCGCACCCGTCGCCAATACGGGAGACCGTTTCAGCGGTCCTGTTCAGGGTGTTATCGGTTATTCCTATGGCAAGTTCCTTGTTCTCCCTACAGTTCTTCCCGATCTTATCAGCGGAACTCTTGAGCCGGAGACATCGGATCTCACGGGAACAGAAGAAGGACTGACCGTAGCGGCTTTCAATGTGGAAAACTTCCCCAGAGATGATGATGGAATGAGTGCTGCGGAGATACAGGAAAAGATCGATCATACCGCTGAAATCGTTGTGGATGCTCTTAACAGCCCCGATATTCTGGTTCTGGAAGAAGTGACTGACGATTCCTATTCGGTAAACGACGGTGTTGTTTCTGCCGATGCGAACTTTACAGCCCTGGTTAACGCTATCGCTGCAGCAGGCGGACCGGCGACTTACGACTATCGCCAGATCGACCCCGTCAACAATGATGAGGGGGGATGGACCGGTGCCAATATCCGCGTGGGATTCCTCTTCAATACAGCCAGGGTTTCTTTTGAGGACATCGGAAGCGGCGATGCCGTAACTGATACTCAGGTTCTGACAACAGACGGACAGGCTGATATTTCTCTCAGTCCCGGACGGATCAGCGTCGATTCCTTTGCGGGAAGCCGGCGTCCTCTTATCGGGAAATTCAACTTTGCCGGCGAAACGGTTTTTGTTATTGCCAACCACTTCAATTCAAAGGGCGGTGATACGACTCTCTTCGGCGAAGCCCAGCCTCCCGTTCTCGGTTCCGAAGCGGAAAGACTGGTTCAGGCAGCGGCTATCAATGATTTCGTCGATCAGATCCTGGCGGTTCAGTCCGATGCCAACATCGTTGTGGCCGGCGACCTGAACGACTTCCAGTTTTCCGCTCCTCTTCAGACTCTGAAAGGCGGTGTTCTGATTAATCTGACGGAAGAACTTCTTCCTGCGGAAGAGCAGTATTCCTACAACTACAACGGAAACAGCCAGCAGCTGGACCACATTCTGGTTTCTCCCGCTCTGTTCAACAGCGCCGCTCAGGTGGATATTGTCCACCGGAACTCCGAGTTCAGCAGCCAGACCAGACACAGCGATCACGATCCTGTTCTGGCCTATGTGGTTCCGGGATATGATGGCGGTTCGGGGCCTTCCGGTTCGATCGAGGGACTTATTTTCTCCGATTACGGAGAGGGTGGTTCTAATAACAAATATCTGGAAGTCTACAACGCCGGTACAGACGATGTGAATCTCGATTCTGTATTTATGCTGCTCTGTTCAAACGGGAAAGCCCTGGCGGAAGGAACTGTCAATGCCTTTCCTGCCGGTTGGGTTCTTTCTTCCGGAGAACTGGTGGGCGTCTATAACAGCTCGGCTGTGGAAGCCATTACCGGTAAAATGTCCGCTGAAAGTTCATTCAACAGCGGGGCTACCTTCTTTAACGGGAATGATGTTATTGTGCTGATCGAGGATGTGAATGGAAACGGATCCTACGAGGACGGTACAGACGCGGTCCTTGATGCCATAGGCATTCCCGGAGATGATTCCTATTTCGGTTCAAATCTCGGATTGATGCGAAATCACGATGTGACAACCGGAAGCTCTGTCTTTGATATAAGCCAATGGACTGAGTACTCTCAGGCCGATGTGGATGCCGCGACATATTACGGCGTTTACTGATTAATGATTTTCTGAATACAATTGGCGGCAGTAAAGCTGATAGCTTACTGCCGCTCCCTCCGGATCATATGCCGCTGTCCTATGAAAGGGAAGATTTTTTAAGTTCCCGGCAGCACAATCCTGAAACAGGCTCCGCCGTCAAACCGGTCGATCACTTCAATAGATCCACGCAGTTTATAGCTCACCAGATTGTGAACGATAAAAAGCCCCAGTCCGGGATTCTGGTTTCCCCCTTTGGTTGAGAAAAAGGGGTCGAATATCTTGCCTCGGATTTCGTGTGGGATGCCCGGGCCGTCGTCATAATAATCAATGATGGTTTCGGTTCCTTTTCTGGAGACCTCTACGGATATAAGGGAATGGCTAGTCTCCGATTCGCTGTGCCTGACGCTGTTTTCTACCAAAATGGAAAGTATCTGCGATAGCACGCCGGGAAAAACTTCAATTGAAAAAGAATCTCCGCTGATCACTTTTACTGAAATTCTGTTGTTCCATAGTGCCCGGAAACTGTTCATCTGCTCTCTCAGATATAAATCGACAACAATGGTCCCTTTCTCTCCGCTGATATTCTCAACGGCAACGTCTTTAAAGGTGGAGACGAGATCGGCCACTCTTTTGAGATTCTGGGTAACGATGGGCAGGCTTTTGTCCAGTGCCATGACGAGAGCCCGGCCGGCTTTTTCCTTGTCGGAATCTTTCGGGTTTCTGTACCCTTCGTAACAGCTTTCGAGGTAACTTACCGCCGTAATGGCAACGCCGAGAGGTGTATTGAGTTGATGGGCAATCCCTCCGGTCAGATTGCTCAGGGCGGCGATTTTTTCCGATTGGACAAGAAGGTTTCTTGTCGCGTTGAGGTTTTCCACGGTTGTGGATAGCTGATCGTTGCTTTTTTTCAGATCGTTGCTCTGTTCATGAAGCGAGCTGAGAAGGCGGTTTTCCTTGAAGTAGGAGCCCAGAATGTACATTAGCGTTTCGTACATATCTCCGTCGCCGGTTCCTTTTTCCACAATAACGAAACCGAAATTGGCAGCTCTTGAAAAAAGAGGCAGAACAATAAAGGTAAAGCGGTTTTCCCTTGGGATGCCCGGTCTGTATTTTATATCTCCCAGAGTCAGAACCTTTTCGGACGGCTTGTCCAACGAACCGTTGCTGTAGGAATAATACTCGAAGAGACTTTTCTCCTCCTGATTATTGAAGAGATAGATTTTACACAAAGGGATGGAAGAGCGGGTTAGAAAATCGGAAAATACGGAATTAAAGTTTTCCCGGTTCGTAAGATAATCCGGCGAGGCTTTCAGGTAAGCCCTCAGAGAATTGACGAGCTGGATATTCCGCATCTTCTCCCCCAGACTGGATGCGAGGTTTTCCACTTTGTGCCTATTGGATTCATTCAGTTCAAAAGTGCAGCCGCATGACTCCCGGATCAGAATCCTGCCTCTGAAATCTCTATCCGGCTGCTCTGAGTCTCCGTCGATCCTGGCAATAATGGCTCTGACTCCTTCTCTGCCAATCTCCCGGAAAGGGGCGTGGACAGTCGTTAGATAGGGATGATAGTATAGGGAATTGGGAGTGTCATCATAGGAACAGAGTGCCAGATCTTCAGGAATCCGGATCCCGATCCTGTTCATGGCATCAATGAACTGTCTGGCACGGGTATCGTTAAAAACTGCGACGCCCTGCAATTCTTCTTTTATTCCTTCATACCACTCGATGAGTCCGCGGATTTCCAATTCCTCATCGTAGGAATGCTTTGTCTCAAATACGAAATCCTGCCTGAAGGGGATGTCCGATTCTTCCAGGGCATCTTTGTAGGCACGAAAGCGGTCATTGCCCAGCATATGCTGTCTTTCGCCGGAAATATATCCGATGGCAGATAGTTTGTGATCCTTTATCAGATGGTTCACCAGTTCTTTCATGGGGTGATAGGAGTCTGCGAAGATATGGTCATATCCTTCGTGGCGGCAGTCGAGGAGAACGACGGGAACAGGATCAAAAGTTCTTATGAATCCGTCCAGTCTTTCCTGTGATACGAGTTCGCTCAAGCCGGCTGTCCAGATTATCAGACCGTCTATATTCCTGTCATCGACAAGGCTGTACAGGACATTGCGGGATGATTCGCGCACATCTCTGCTGTCGAGCCGGCCTCCGGGAAGAATGACCAGGTTGATATCCTCATCGCGGCATGCTTCGATAATACCGGCAATCTGGACATCTTCCCAGGGAAGATGGAGTGATGGAATTATGAGGCCGATGGTTCTCCTGTTCATATCTATATTGTAGAGTTAATCGTTTATTTGTAAAGCTTCCTGACCGATTTTCGCCTGATTAGCCTCGGTTCGATAACAGAGTTGGTGATTATTCCCAGTTCCGGGTTGGATATCTGTTCCAGCAGCAGCTTTGCCGCAAGATGTCCTATATAGGCGCCGGGGTGCTCAAAGGATGTGAGGGATATCTGTTCCATCTGTGCCATCTCCGAATTGTCGAATGAGATAACCGACAGATCTTCGGGGACTCTAATCCCTTTTTCCGATGCCCGTCCGATTAGCTTCAGAGCTTCCTCGTCATTGGTGCAGATCACGGCAGTGGGCATTCGAGGCGTCTCAAAAAACCTTTCCGCCATTTCCCAGGCCGTGCTTTTCTCTCCCTGGCCGGTGAGGCCCACCTGGAGAATCTCTTCCGGAGAAACTCCCTGTTCCGAGAGAAATTCGAGAGCACCTTCCCTTCTTCTCATCTTTGTCAGGTAGTCTTTCTGATAGAATATGCCTATCTCCCGATGGCCCATTTCCCAAAGGTACTTTGCCGCTTCATATCCCGCTTTTCTGTCATCCATGGTAATGGAACTGAAGCGGGGGAGGGGATACTGATTGTCCATCAGGAAAATAGGGATGCCCTGCTCATTTATGGAGAGAAGCAGATCCATATTGGATTTCCCCTTACCGGAAAACACCGGCTCGATAATAATGCCTTCGACTTTTTTATCCCGCAGGGTTTCAAGAATCTCTCTTTCCCTTTCCAGATCGTATTCCGACTGATTGAGCATAAGCTGGTAGCCCTCTTTGTAGAGAACCTGACTGCAGCCTTTGATAATACGGGGGAAGATGTAGGAATCGGTAAAGAAGCAGACGAAGCCGATATTGCGGCTCCCTTCGCCGTTGACCGATTTGCTCCGGCAGAAAGTGCCGATCCCCTTCATGGTTTCGGTTATGCCCTCGCTGTTCAGGAGATCGATCGCCTGCCTGACCGCATTGCGGGACACTTGAAACTGCTGAGTCAATTCATTTTCCGACGGCAGTTTGTCTCCGGGATGGAGATTCCCCGCGGCTATTTCATCGCGAACCCATTGGGCGATCCTTTCATACTTCTTCATTTCTGGATGGTACAACTTGTTCCTTTTTTTATTCACTTCATTATATTTCTATCTCTTTTGCTGTCAATACAAAGAAATTGAATTTGACTAATAGAATATGTTGTGCTTAAAATAATAACATAAAAAGAACAAGTTGTACTAATATTTTGGAGATTATAAATGAGAGAGAGAGAATATGAAGTCTGGTTTGTAACAGGAAGCCAGCATCTTTACGGTCCCGAAACACTGAAACAAGTAGACCGCGATTCACAGAAAATTACCGAAAGCCTCAATAAAGACAGCAGAATTCCCTTTAAAGTGGTTTTCAAACCGGTCGTTACCGACCCGGATATGATTACCAGAGTCTGCCGCCAGGCCAATTCCGAAGAAAACTGTATGGGGCTGGTTCTGTGGATGCATACCTTTTCTCCTGCAAAAATGTGGATTAAAGGCTTGAGCGAACTGAATAAGCCCTTTGTTCATCTCCACACACAGTTCAACAGGGACATCCCCTACGATTCCATCGACATGGATTTTATGAACCTGAACCAGTCAGCTCATGGCGGACGGGAATTCGGTTTTATCGCCACCAGGCTGGGAATCGAGAGAACTGTTATCACAGGTCATTTCGAAGATGACAAAGTCATTGATAAGCTGTCGCGCTGGATGAGAGTTGCGGCAGCCAATGAAGATGCCAAAAATATGAAAGTGGCCCGCTTCGGTGACAATATGCGCGAAGTGGCTGTGACCGAAGGGGATAAGGTTCAGGCCCAGATCAAGTTCGGCTACTCTGTCAGCGGATACGGAATCGGAGACCTGACATCTCTTCTCGATAATTTCAGCGATGCTGAAGTTATGAAACTGGTTCAGGAATATGAAGATTCCTATGTCATGGGTAAAGATCTGCTGGAAGGCGGTGCCTATCGCCAGTCTATCGTAGATGCGGCCCGTATCGAGCTGGCTATGCGGTCTTTTCTCGAAGAAGGGGGCTTCTCCGCTTTTACAACAACTTTCGAAAACCTTTACGGGCTGAAACAGCTCCCCGGTCTGGCCTGTCAGAGACTGATGGCCGACGGATACGGATTCGGCGCGGAAGGGGACTGGAAAACAGCGGCGCTCCTTCATACTATGAAGGTCATGGGCAAAGGGCTCGCCGGCGGCACCTCGTTTATGGAGGATTATACATACAACTTCGAGCCGGGCAACACGAAAGTTCTCGGATCCCATATGCTTGAAGTCTGTCCTTCCATCGCGGCGGCCAAGCCTTCTCTTGAAGTCCATCCCCTGGGAATCGGCGGCAAGGATGATCCGGCGAGACTTGTTTTCAACGGAACCGAAGGACCGGCCATCAATGTAACGATTGTACAGATGGGCAACCGTTTCAGAATGATCATCAATGAAGTGGACGCTCTGAAAACTGACGAGCAATTCCCTCATCTCCCCGATGCCCGTGTTCTCTGGAACCCGATGCCTGATCTGGAAACAGCTGCCACGGCATGGATTCTCGCAGGAGGGGCTCACCACACGGTTTACAGTCAGGCCGTAACGACGGAAATGATGGAAACCTATGCGGAAATGGCAGGCATTGAGTGTGTGGTAATCGATAAAGATACGAAACTGAGAGATTTCAAAAACACTCTCCGCTGGAACGGACTGGTTTATGCCTGATAAATCGCCTTACTCCGAACTGAAAGAACGGGTTCTCGAAGCCAACCTCAAGCTGGTGAAAGAAGGTCTGGTTGTCCTGACCTGGGGCAATGCCAGCGAGGTCGACCGGGAGAGAGGGGTGTATGCCATCAAGCCGAGCGGTGTGTCCTACGAGACCATGAAATCCGATGATATTGTCATCGTCTCCCTGGAAACGGGAGAGGTCGTTGAAGGATCTTTGCGGCCCTCATCGGACTCGCCCACCCATCATGTGCTGTACAAGGCGTTTCCCTCTCTGGGAGGGATTGTCCACACCCACTCGGAGAAGGCCGTTTCATGGGCCCAGGCCAACAGGGAGATCCCCTGTATGGGTACGACTCATGCCGATACTTTCTATGGTTCGGTTCCCCTGACCAGAAGGCTGACCGAGAAAGAGATCAATGATGCCTACGAGGTTAACAGCGGTAAGGTCATTGTCGAGCATTTTACGGAGAAGAAGCTCAATCCCGAGCATGTTCCGGGAGTTCTGCTGCCTTTCCACGGGCCCTTTACCTGGGGCAAAAATGGCATGGATGCTGTCAAAAATTCGATAATTCTGGAAGAAGTCGCCAAAATGGCCATGAACACTCTCCTTATCGCCGGAAAGAGCATGGAGGCACCGGATTATCTGAAAGATAAGCACTTTCTGAGAAAACACGGGCCCGGAGCCTATTACGGACAGAAGTAAAAATTATCCCGCCTTGACCGGCGGGTTTTTTATTCGACGACCCCGCCGTGGAAGCGGCACTCGTACACTTTGGCTGTTTGAAAGAAGATTTCCTCTTCCCCTTCGAACCAGTCGAAATCACCATTCACCTTGCAGTGATAGGAGAAGGAATCTTTTCTGTGGAGCGGTGGGCCGCGGAAGGGGAGTTCCGGCGGAACAGCTAGAAGGCTCTCTTTGAGAAAGTCACCGGAGAAGTTTTCCCCCAGAACCCGCCCCGCATAGTTCATGGACCAGAAGGGGGCATCGCGGACAAAAAGGACTTCGCCTCCGGCAAAACGGTTGCCGCCGAAATAGGAGTCGAGATAACTGAGTTGCCCCTGTCTGTAATACAGATCATGTGATCCGGGACGTGATGATTCCACTTCGTTTCCATGGGCGGCATAGGTGTTGCGTTTGGCTTCACAGAGGAAGCTGATCAGTTCGGACCGTTCGTTTTTTTCCCCTGTCCCGCTTTTAACATACTCGTTCGGACCTTTCAGCAGATAATCTACCGAAACCCCGAAAATCAGGCTCAGATCAATCAGCCTGTCTATTTCAGGAAGAGAGCTGCCGTTTTCCCATTTTGTTATGGATTGCCTTGAAATTTCCAGTCTTTCACCGAGTTCTTCCTGTGTCAGACCGGCTTCCTTTCTCAAATGCTGTATTCTCTGTGCAAGTTCCATTATCAACCTCCGTCTCAATTATACCGGTTCTGCTATTTCGCACAATAAACAGCCGGTTTCAATTGAGATACCGGAGGTTGCGGAACTTTCCTGCAGGATTCATCCTCTGCTCAAGCTATCGACCAATTTCCCTGTCAGTATTTTTACTGGACCCAGTTTGACCGGGTAATAGAACGGCGAGTCAAACCAGCCTTTAGCTCTGTAGTAGCGGTAATCGCCGAACGTCTCATCCTGCATAGTCTTTATCTTTGTCCGCGATAGGCGGAACATCGCCAGCTCAAAGAGATTCGGCGTCTTTAAACTGTTCTGCTTCAACCTTTTGTAAAATCTGGATGCATGCCTGGTCAGTACCCTGGAATTGCGGGCTTTTCCTTTGTCCGTCATAGGCTCCAGAGTCGTTATGCATGAACCCCTAACAACATTGAATCCCATAGGAGATCCGATGAAATCGAGGTATTTTACGATTTTACCTCCGCCGAATATTCCCTGCGGAACAATGCTGGTAAATGCCTTACCGAAAAACTCCGGTCTGTGACAGATAAAGGCCAATCTGTCCAGAAAGACTTTCATCATTCCCGAAACCTGAAAGGTATAATTGGGGCTGATAAAAATCACTCCGTCGGATTCTCTCATTTTATTGATGAGTATGTCCCTGTCATCTTTCAGCGGACAGAGTTCTTCTCCCTTATCTGTGCAGAGCTTGCATCCTCTGCAGATTTTCAGATTATAGTCGTTCAGATTCAAAATCTCATAATCGATTTTTTCCCTGTCGTTTATATATTTCAGAAATTCTTCCGCCGCTCCAAAGGAATGAGCTTTCCTCGCGCTTCCCACGAAGGCTGTAATTTTCATATAGATATCCTTTACGCGAGATATTCCAGCAGATCCTTCAAGCCGCTGCGGTCCATGTTATCTTTATCCCTGACCATTTCCTCTTTTTCGGCAGGATCCTTCACCATCTTCTGTCCCAGCCGCATCAGGAACTTGTGCATACCGGAAAGTTCGGAGAATATCATGCGGCCGTTCTGGGGGAAGTACTTCAGTTCCTTTCTCAGTTCCGGTGAAAACCCGGCCTCGAATCCCTTCTGAAGCACCGGGTCTTTGGCATCGGCTCCGGAAGTCGTGAAGAGTGCCAGCTTTTTGCCCGAGAGAAGATCCTTCCTTTTTTCAATCCATTTGGCCAGCAAAGGTTTTCCCGCGATATTGGGGCAGCCGAAAACAACAGCATCGCTGTCTGTGATATCTGATTTTTTAACGTCTTTCACGTTTATCGCTTTGAAACCGGTAGTTTCCCCGATCCAACGGGCGTACTGTTCAGTCGAACCGTAATTTGATTTGTAGATAATAATTCCTTTCATTTTCACATTCCTTATTTTTTCAGTCTCTCAATGAAAAGAGACACCTGTTCAAGCGTCCTTTTATTTATTTCATCCTGACTGACGCCTTCCATCATCATCAGGTTGTGTTCAATGCCCATTCCTTCAAGAAAGTAGACGTACTGCTCCGCCGTTTTCTCAATGTCGCAGTCTTTGATCATCTTTTTATCCCGCATGACCGACAAAATGGTTGCGGTCAGATTTTTCTGTACGGGTCTTAATATATGGAGATAAAAGGACCGGCATTTGTCGATGAGATACATTTCGTTAATCAGGATTCTCGAAATTTCTCTGTTGAGGGGAGGAAGTCTGGTCAGAAAAAGAGACGCTCCGGCCAGCCAGAACTGAACGGGGTCGCTGATGCTGTGCAAGGGTCCTTTCAGCTCGTCCAGTGCATCGCCCGCCCCGCTGAAACCGCTCATCTGATAGTCAAGAATGGCATCGAGAATGGCCTCCTTTCCTTTGAAATGATTGTAGACCGAGCTCTCTTTGATACCGGCCGCGGCGGCCAGTTCACGCATCGATGTGCCATGGTATCCTTTCGCGGCGAATAGATTGACCGCTTCTCTGAAAATTCTCTCTTTAGTCGTTTCCTTTTTCTCTTTCATAAAAACCTCTAGCTAACGTTCGTTAGATAATTTAGCTAACGAGTGTTCGTTCTGTCAAGAGGTCCCAAAAAGATTAATCAAATATTATTGAGCCCGCTGTCTTTTCCCTTATCGGAAGAACCGATTCTTTCAGCTGTTACGATTACCAGAGGAACGATCAATATGGCTGCTGAAACGACGCCGGGCGCCCAGAGACCGATTCTGGAAAGGAGATACCCTCCCATTATGGGTGCCACGACTCTTGTAAAACTCTCCAGGGAAGTGGAAACACCCAGAACCATACCCTGATTGTCTCCCTTAACCGATTTGGAAAGAAGGCTTTTTTGGAGAACGCTCTGCAGGGCGGCGGCAAAGGAGAGGGGGATTATGATCAACATCAGTTCAATCGTTGTGCTGACGAAAGCCCAGCCTGCAAGAGAAAGTATGAGCAGCAGGTTCGAGATGTTCAGCAGAGTTATTTCTTTAAATCGGGAAGTCAGTTTGCCGATCAGCCCCCCCTGCATAGCCGCGATCAGGACTCCCATATAGGCGAGAATAAGCCCTCTGGCTTTGGGGGACAACCCTATCGCCAGCATCCCGTGGCTGCTGAACATGGTTTCGAACATATTGAAGGCCATGGTGTAGAAGAGAATGATGGTGAGAAATTTCCGGCTTGCGTCATGGGAGAACACCTGGCGGAAAGCCTTGATGTCGATGATTTTGAATTTACGCGATCTGTTTCTCTTCTCCGCGGGATGGGACTCAGGCAGTACGACGGATATGATAATCAGGTTGACGGCGGCGATTCCAGCGGCGACAAAGGCCGGTGCATGGATGCTGATGCTCATGAGCAGTCCGCCGAAAAGGGGCCCGAGAATAAACCCGAGGCCGAAGGCCATGCCTATGAGTCCGAATCCTTTTGACCTGTCCTCTTCATCGGTTGAATCGGCGATATAGGATTGGGCCACGGTAATATTTCCACCGGTAATCCCGTCGAGAAACCGGCTGGCTATAACGAGAACCATCGATTGAGCGGCTCCCAGAAGCAGGAGAGACAGGAACGTGCCGCCGATGCTCAGCAGGAGCAGGGGCTTTCTGCCATAGCGGTCCGACAAAGCGCCGACCAGAGGGGCGGCGACGAACTGTCCTAGGGCATAGACGCCGAGAACGATTCCCAGCATATCCTGGGAGGATCCAAAGAATTTAATAATATCGGGCATGATGGGAATAATGAAACCGAAGCCGATCATATCCATAAATACAACTGAGAACAGTATTGAAATCTGTCTTTTTTTCATAGGGTTAAAACTCCTTCCATGATTTTGTGAAAGAGAGAGTAGGTCAGCTTCCCGGCCTTCTGAAGTTCCAATAGAACGGAAAGATATGTGGCTGAAATCAACTTCAGGCTCATTTCCATCCCCAATGGAAAATGTTCAGCATCGGCCAGGATCATGGCCTTGTTGAATTCTTCCATAAAAGCTTTGTGGGAAGCAGTCACTTCCTCATTGCCGTACAGGGTCTGGCAGGATACGAGTTCCAGAGTCTTCTGATGATTTATATAGAGTTTGAACAGAGAATCGGTTACAGAGGAAAAATCTCCTTTGCCGCTACTGTTTTTTTCTTTCAGATCTTCGGTTATTTCCTTCAGGGCGGGGAGAACCATCTCCTTGAGCAGTTCCTCTTTTGATGAAAAGTGGTTGTAGAGGGTCGCTCTGGTCACTTCCGCGGCCCTGGCAATCTCATCGATGGCAATGGTATCGATATTATTCCGTGTGAGGATTTCTTCCGCTATCTTCAGGATTTTTTCTTTGTTTCTCTGTTTATCCGCTCTCATGAATCTCTCTTAAATTATACATTGTTGTCTAAAGTTAGACATCTGTGTATAAAATAGAGAGATATGCTGAATTCGTCAAGTTCGAGATGTTATTTTCTGATGTATTTTGTCCGCTGAAATCTAAACAGCCTTCTCTGAAGGCTTTGATCCGGATAGTTTCAAAGAGCTCGGTATAAATCAAAACACTTCTCCAACTCGCTTTTCTTCATCGGAAAAGTTAATCTCTGATCACCCCGATTCATCAGTAGCCAGCCGGAGGATCTTCTCTTTTGACGCTTCCTCCCGGCTCATTTCCCCTTTGATCTTTCCTCCCGCCAGAACGAGTATGCGGTCGCACATTCCCAGAATTTCCTCAATCTCCGAACTGATCAGCAGTATGGCACCGCCTTTCTCCACAATATCGTTCATGGTGTTGTAGATATCCACTTTGGAAGCCGCGTCTATACCCCTCGTAGGCTCGTCCATAATGTAGATCGGGCTTCTCTGCATAAGCCATAGGCCGACGGAAGATTAAAGTCCTCTCCTGTCTCAATTGACACAGGAGAGGAATATGATGGTGAGGAAGGGGAAAATCAGGAAGAGATTTTTATTCAGCCAGCTTCCTGCCAGCGTAGATTCCCGACTTTAATTCTTTACGATATCTGTCAAAGGTCTCCCTCAGTACAGCGTAATCTTCATCGTTGAAAAGCTCTCCCGACTGGGCAATTCCCGTCGCGTAATAGGTATCGGGGTTTCCCAGAAGTGGCTGGAGCTGTATGTATTCCAGCCACATTTTTTTGTTGATCATAAGATCGTTGTCCGTATCAATCAGCCATTGGGGATTGCAGCTGCGTGCGATGGTGGCTCTGTTCTGCATGATTCCCAGGACATCGGGAGAGGTTCCATCCATGTCGTTGAGCCGGAGCATATCGACATCTTCGGAAAAGTACGGGTTGGCTGTATGGGTGATGAGAAGACTGTCGGCTTTCGCCTTTTTCATCGGTTCGCGAATAGCCTTCAAATAGGCTTTGATCAATTCGGTTCCCCAAATATCGCCATGGAGCTTCACAAGCTCGTCCCTTTCATCTATAGACGGGTAGTTTTTGTCTTTTTCCTCGGAAATTATGGCCCAGCGGTTGTTCAGATAGTTTCTGAAAACACCTCTTTCCGCCGGTATATCCTGGGTGAAGTCAATTTTGAATCCGTCGGCGTTTAGACACCCTTCATCGGAGGATATCATCTTTTTTATCTCACCGGAGAAAAACTCCAGAAATTCCGGATTGGTCGGGTCCGTGGCGACGGGTCGTCCTTCGACTGTCATGCACATGGAATTGGGGAGGTTTTCATGAATTATCGGCGTAAGCCAGAGAAGCACTTTCCTACCTTTTTCATGCTGTTCCTCGATAAAACCTCTCATGTCGGGCCAGCGGTTTGGATGCGGTTCGGCAAAGGAGGGGAAAAGCGCCCAGAAACAGTCAATGATAACTATACCTGGATTTATGCCGTTCTTTTCGAGTTCAGCCAGGTGGCGTTCGTAAAACAGTCTCGTCGAATAGTCGCCGGCGTTGATCCAGTTTCCCATTTCATGGCCGTCGTGGTCATCCCTGTATTCCAGCCGTTGTTGACCCCATCCGCAGAAAATCGGCTCCCGCCACCACCCGGGAATTTCTTTCTTTTCTCTTTTTATAAGACCCCGGTCTGTCAGATCACCGGTGTAGAGAAAGAGACCGTCATTTTCGCTTTCCGAGCCTTCCATATAAAGAACCAGCTCGGGAGATTCGAACTCTCCGTCAACTTTGCAGTGCCCTTCATAAGCCAGAGAAAATACCATCCCTTCCTCGCCGTCATAGTCGAAACTTATAAAGTTGTACTCTCCGCCACCGGCTGCGATACCGGCTCCAAACCACAGTTGCCCGCTCTTAAGGCCGTAATAAAATGGCGGCGGACTCAGCCACTGGTGACAGCTCAGGGACTCCTTATCATCGGGATGAGTTAGCACGATTCCTTTAGACCAGTCGAATCGGGGAGCATAAATCTTATCTATATTCCTGCGTCCCTTTCCGGCAAAAAATGAAATTCTGTCTATCCGTTTGCCCATCCCTTTCACTTTGCCGCGGAGGGTAATTCTGTCTTCGCTGCATGTAAGAATCACTTCTTTGCGTATCCAGCTCGATGAATCCCATTCCAGAGAGAAACGTGTTTCCGATGAAGTTGCACGTTCGCTTATACGGCAGGTTCTGCTCACTTCAGCTTCTTCTTTCAGGCAGTTGAAAGCGATGATAGCCGGCAATTGAAAGAGTTCGGCTCCGTTCCTGTCGACAGTGATTGTTCCGCTGTCGTTTATTGCTAATTCATAATTTTTCGTCGTGTAAGTCATATCTCTCTATCCTTTGACAGCGCCAGCGGCTATTCCCTTTTCTATGTGTTTCTGGTTGAAGATGAAAAAAAGAAGAATCGGCAGGCTGGCCAGAATTATGGCTGCGAAAGCTGTATTCATGGAGTACCGGTATTGCCCGAACATATTGGCTATCCTAACGGTGAGCGTCTGCATATCTCTTTTCTGCAAAAACAGTTTCGGGAGCAGATAGTCATTCCAGATTATCAGCGACCTCAAAACAGCCAGTGTTACGGCGGCCGGTTTGAGCAGAGGCAGGACGATGTGGAAAAATATTTCCAGAATGGAACATCCGTCGATCCGCGCGGCACTTTCGATTTCCTGTGAGAGATTTCTCATAAAACCGGTCATCATAAAGACGGAAAAGGGCATCTGTCCCGCCACATAGAAAAAGATTATCCCCCAGAATGAATTTGTCATACTCAGTTTGACTGCGACCAGATAGGTCGGAACGAATACGGCCTGATAGGGAATGAGAAGACCGCCCACAAAAATCATAAATATGAAAGTGAAGCGTCTGCTGTTTCCCCTTGCAATACCGAAACCGGCCATCGCGCTGAGGAGGACGGACAGGCCTACGGAAAAGAAGGTTATGACAAAGGAATTTATAAAACTTCTTATGTAGGCCAGCTTTTCCACGGCATCCTTGAAATTGGCGAAATTCAGTTTATCCGGCATTTGAAGTGCCGTTTTGGTCAATACTTCCTGGTCTGTTTTAAAGGAATAGAGAAATGTCATGATAAGCGGGATGAAGTAAAATACGCTTACTACAATAAGAATGGCATAAATGCCTGTTTTCCAATTTTTGACGTTTTTCATTAAACCTGTACCTCCCTCTTTTTGAGAAGAGTTATCTGGACGGAGGCTATGGCAAGAAGAAACAGGACATAGACCATCGAATTAGCAGAAGCAAAAGCAGCTCTTTCCGAGGCGAAAGCCTGGTTGAAGACATACATTATAAAAGATTCCGACGCATGACCCGGTCCGCCGCCTGTCAGGGTGATGAGCAGATCGTAGACCTGGAAACCTCCTACTGTAATTGCCGTGATGCAGACTGTGACAGCCGGCATGATCATGGGGAGGGTAATCTTGATAAATTTCTGAAATACACCGGCGCCTTCTATCGCGGCGGCTTCGTACATTTCCCCGGGGACGGCCTGGAGGGCGGCTATATAGATGAGCATCCAGTATCCGATCCACTGCCAGTTGTTAACAATCAGGGCTCCCATAAGAACCGTGTCGGGATTGGCCAGTAATTTGATATTGCCGCCGAATCCGAAAGACTGAAGTATTTCCGGATAGATGGAGCCGAAAAGCTTGGACCAGAGGTATCCGATAAGTACCGGGCTGAGCAGACAGGGAATAAAGACAACCGTTTTGAAAAAATTCTTCGCTTTTATTCCGCTGTCGATAAAAAGAGCCAGAAGCAAAGCCAGAGCATTCTGGATTATTGTGTTAAAGATAACGAACTGTACGGTAAATCCCATGGAGTGAATGAATCTGGGATTTGTGAACATGCTTGAATAATTCTCGAACCCGATAAAATTCATTTTCGGTGAAAAACCGTTCCAGTCAGTCAGAGAAATATAAAAGCCTATGAGCAGAGGTACGAGGACGCCGACTGAATATATCAGAAAGGAAGGGAGTGAGAGTAAGAAATAATTTCTCCTCATTTTTCCTTCCAAAGTCAATGGGGTTCTTTGAATCATTATTTAAACTCCTGATAGAAAGAGGACTGAAGACTTTACCGCCTTCAGTCCTGATTTTATTGAAGGGCTGCTTCGGTTTAGCGGGGTACGTTCTCTTTATGAGCCGTTGCCGCAGCAAGAGCTTCATCAAGAGTTTTGCTTCCCAGAAGCCATTCCGCTATATACCGGGAATATTCTTCCTGATAGGCCCATTTGATCTGGTTGTTACCAATCGATACATCGACGATGGCGTTATCAGCTTTGTACCTATCGATATCGCTGTCGCAGGGATAGGGAGAAGAGGGCTGTACACCGTTTACAAGACTGTATGCGCTTGCCTCGTCAACAAAAGTCGCAGCGAGTTCTTTGTCTGTTATGATGGCTTTTAGAACCTCCATAACCTTTTCCGGGTTTTCCGTTGTGGCTGCTACGCCGTATGTGTGGTTCGGTTCGAAAATCAGCTTGGCTCCGGCTTTCTCTCCGGGGAAGGGGAAAATCCCGTAATCCAGTTCCGGGAATTCCTGAAGATTTCTGTTCGACCAGGTTCCTGTTGCGAACATGGCTGCTTCTCCCCGTCCGAAACGGGCTGTCGCTTCACCGAAATCAACGGAGAATGTGTCTTCCCAGGTATTGTCGTAAATATCTTTCACGTGTTTGAATACGTTTCTATAGCCTTCGCTGTCTTCAAAAGTAACTTTCCCGTCATAGAGATCGGCTCCCCAGCCCGGGTTTTCATTAAATACTTCGGACATGGCGAACTGCATGGTTATGTTTCCAATGTGCCAGTTATCGGCCATGTGTGAAACGAAAGGTGTTACGCCGTTGCTTTTGAGAACAGCTGCTACTTCCATTAACTCTTCGTATGTTTCGGGAATTTTAAGATCGTATTTGTCAAAGATGTCTCTGTTATAGAGAACTCCCTGGAAAAGAGCCGAATAAGGGAGTCCGTAGTCTTTTCCGTCGATCTGCAGGTTTTCTCTTGCAGCCGGAGATATGTACTCATCTATCCAGGATCCTGTCAGCTCCATCAGGTTGCCGGCTTTTCCGTATTTCGCGATATCCTGCCCTTTGAAGTCAAGCAGATCCGGCATCGAACCGCCGGCAATTCTCGCCTGAAGAAGAGAGTGCATCTGGTCCCAGACAACAGGTTCTATCTCAACAGCGACGCCATCGACTTTTGATGCCACAGTTGCCAGCAGCTGCTCTTCATATGAATCTGTTTCTGTTGAATACCAGCTGAAAAACTGAATTTCCGATGTTTTCGCGCCTTCCTGCTGCCCGTTGGAAAAGAGGGGCAATATCATTGTCAGGGAGAACAAGATAGCAAAAATCTTTTTCATTTATTTCCTCCAAGATTTATTGAATTTTATTATTAGGGTAATTGTGCAAAATGTAAAGCAAAAAGTTTGCACAGAAGTGCAAAATAGTTTCCAAGGTTGGTTGGTGCAACTCATTTTTGTTAAAGATCACGATATCCCCGGTAACCTGAACCGGAAGAACTTTAGGGATCGGGGTACTTTATCCCGAGTGTCTGTTGATTAGTTCCGTGTTGAATAGCACGTTGAAGGAACTGATAGAGTCTCCGTATTTTATTAAGTCATGAAGAGCTTTGGCAATAAAGGAATAGAACTGCTCCGAGTGTCTTTTTACTGTTGTCAGCGGGGGGTCGGAGAACTCTGAAAAAGATATATCATCAAAGCCGACAATACTTATATCGTCGGGGATGCGGAAACCTGTTTCCTTGCAGGCTTTCATAGCCCCCAGTGCAATGTAATCACTGAAACATATAAGCGCTGAAATCTCTTTTTTCTCGGCCAGAAGATCTTTCGCTCCGGCATATCCGCTCTCCATACTGAACTCACAGTTTTTTACAAGTTTGCTGTCAATTTTGAGATTGAGTTCTTTGAAGGCATCCTTTAATCCATCAACTCTGTTTCTATTGACGCTTCTGTTTTCCGGACCCATGAGAATGCCGATTTTTCTGTGTCCTTTTGATAATATGTACTCTGAAAGTCTTTTCATTCCCGAATAATTATCAAAGTCGATCTGATTGAGCGATGAACTCCTGAATATTCCATTAGTAATAATGAAGGGGATTGTTATTTTTTCCAGACCCTTCAGAACCTTCTTTTCCGGTGGAGGGTCGGATAATATAAAACTGTCTATTTTGTTTCGGTTTATGCTCTCTATGAGTTTTTCCATTCCTCTGTCTTCTGAAAGGAAATGAGGGATCAATTCAACAGTATGTCCTTTCTGCAGAAGCTCAGACTGAATTGACCGTATATCCGATGAAGATGAAGGATCGTTGTGAAAATATTCGCCTTTGTTGGGGTAGAATATGGCAAGCCGGTAGGAAATTTGCCCGGTTTTCTGAGAAACCACACCTTTTTTGAACATGAGCTCATCAGCTGCGCCCAGAACCAGTCGTTTGGTTTCCTCGCTGATCTTCCCTCTGTTGTTTAATACACGGGAAACTGTGCTTATGGAAACTCCCGTAATTTCTGAAATGTCTTTTAAGGTTACCACTGTTATTCCTGTTCTAGAATTGATAAAAAATATAATGCAACAAATTTTCACTATTTTCAACAGAAATTAATATGATCACCCCGATTCATCAGTCGCCAGCCGGAGGATCTTCTCTTTCGATGCTTCCTCCCGGCTCATTTCCCCTTTGATCTTTCCTCCCGCCAGAACGAGTATGCGGTCGCACATTCCCAGAATTTCCTCAATCTCCGAACTGATCAGCAGTATGGCGCCGCCTTTCTCCACAATATCGTTCATGGTGTTGTAGATATCCACTTTGGAAGCCGCGTCTATACCCCTCGTGGGCTCGTCCATTATATAAATGGGACTCCGCTGCATAAGCCACCGGCCGATAAGAATCTTCTGCATATTGCCGCCGGAATAATTTCTCACCACATCGTCGGCATGGCCCGGAGCTATGCTCAGCTCGTCTACATATTTACCAGTCAGTTCGTAGATGAAGCGATCATCGAGAGACAGCTTGTTGACAAAGCGCTTCAAAGCGGCGCTGGTCATGTTGGTTTTGACTGTGTGAATGGAAAAAATCCCGTTTTCCATACGATCTTCCGGAATAAGAGAGATTCCCGCTTCCATAGCTTCCAGAGGGTGATTGAAGCGTCTTTCCATTCCTCTGACGGAAATGGCCCCTTCCTCCGGTTTGACTATGCCGAAGAGACATTTAGCCAGAAGAGTGCGTCCCGAGCCCATCAAGCCGGTTATTCCCACAATTTCACCTTTCCGCAAAGAAAAGCTCACTCCTTTCAGGATGGGGGAGTGTGTGAGATTTTCCACATTCAGAAGGGTTCTTCCCTTTCTTGAAGAAAGACGGGGATACCTCTCTCTATGAACCTCGCCGATCATCATTTCCACAATGCCCTGGCTCCCCACTTCGCTGCATATACAGGTTTTCCCTATGGTTCCTCTGTCCAGTACGGAAACGCGGTCTCCTATAGTCTGTATCTCATCGAGTCTGTGAGAGATATAGAATATGGCAGTTCCTCTCTGTTTAAGCGCTCTGACAATGTTGAACAGGATTTCGCGTTCGGGATCTCCCATTGCCGAAGAAGGCTCGTCAAAAATAATGACTTCCGCTTTGGAAACATAGGCTCTGACTGCGGATATGAGCTGCTTTTCCGCAAATCCCAGAGACCCCAATCGTGCCTGAGGATCAATCTTTATATTGAGTTCTTTAAAAACCGATAGACATCTGGCCTGAATCTTTTCAGGATTGAAGTAGAAAAAGGCTTTTTTTCTACCCGATAAAGTCCGGAAGAAAATATTCTCCGCGACTGTAAGGTTTTCGAAATTCTGAAGATCCTGATGCAGGTAGAGGATTCCTCCCTCAACAGCTTCGCTGATCGATGAGAAGGAATAATGGATTCCTTTGTAGAGGATGACTCCTTCATCCTGGGGAAACCAGCCCCCAATCATTTTCATCAATGTGGATTTCCCTGTACCGTTCTCTCCGACCAGTACATGTATCTCCCCTTTATATAGGTCTATATTGATATCTTCCAGCTGAAAATCGCCGAATCGTTTTTTTACTGCGATCAGTTCGATCAGGGCGCTATTCGCTGTCATTCCGTACCCTCAAAGGCTGCCGCCGATGTGTATAAAGGAATGCCGGACCGGAACAGACCGGCTTTGTATTCTTCGTCCAGCGTATTGGAACTGATAATTTTCTTAACGAGTTTTACGGGGCCGAGCCGGAAGAAGGCGCTCTTCCCGAAGTTGGAAGCCGAACAAATGGCAATTGTCTCTCCGGTTACTTCCATGGCTCCTTCAATCAGGTCCGCTTTATTCTGACTGTTCACTGTTAAATGCAGATTTTCGTTAATGCCGTCCAGCTCTATAAAGAGCTTGTTCACATAGTACTTTCGCAGATTACTCAAAGCCATCGATCCGAAGGCGGCCTTTTCCTCTCTGTCCATTTCGCCGCCCAGCAGAACAGCCCGGTTTCTCTCCTGAAGAGAAATAGCCAGCGCGACCGCAACATCATTGGTCAGGACCGTGAGGTTGGACCGCTTTTCCAGAAGTCTGGCCAGAATTCTGTTTATCGGTCCGTTCATCAGCATTATGACGTCATCGTCTTCAATCATACGGCTGGCAACAGATGCGATGTCATTGGCTTTTTCATCTTTATCCGGTTCATCGAGCAGCTCATGCAAAGGATCGGATATCGCTTCCCGATTAATCACGGCGCCGCCATGGGTCCTCGTAAGCCATCCTTCGGCTTCGAGCCGTTCCAGGTCGCGGCGGACCGTCACTTCCGATACGCTGAGAAGGGAACTTAATGTCTGGACCTGAACCTGACCGTGTTTTTCCAGATATGTTTTGATAAGCTTGATCCGTTCGATGGCGTACATATACCCATTCTAAGGGTAAAACAGCTGCTAGACAACAGAAACAAATTGGGGGATATGAATTTGCGTTAACGCACACACTTTTTTGTTGACAGCAGAAAAAAAGGGGTTTTAAATAAATCTAGAAACGAAAGTAAATGATTACGAATGCTTTCAAACTGTGATTATTTGCTTTCAATTTCTGAAAATCATAATAAAGGAGAACTTAGATGAAAAAGTTCACTGCAATTTTTCTTTCCGCACTGATGGTGCTCATGGCAGCGCCCCTCTTTGCCAATGGTCAGCAGGATGACGGCGTAGCAACTGTCGGTATCGCTATGCCAACACAGTCTTCCCAGAGATGGATCCAGGACGGGGGATACATGAAGGAGATTCTCGAGGCAAGAGGATATAAAGTCGATCTCCAGTACGCTGAAGACAATATTGACGCTCAGGTAGCTCAGATCGAAAACATGATCGTAAAAGGCGCCGATGCTCTTGTTATCGCTGCTATAGATGGAGCCGCGCTTTTTAATGTTCTCGAGCAGGCTGCCCAGAATGATGTTAAAATCATTTCCTACGACAGATTGATCGTCAACTCTCCCCATGTCAGCTACTACGCTACTTTCGACAACTTCAAAGTCGGTGTTATTCAGGCTACTTCTCTTGTTGAGGGACTCGATCTCGCTTCCGGTGCCGGTCCTTTCAATATCGAGCTCTTCGCCGGTTCTCCTGACGATACAAATGCTTACTACTTTTTCGATGGTGCTATGAGCGTTCTCCAGCCCTACATCGATAAAGGTCAGCTCGTGGTTGTATCCGGTCAGACCGATTTCGATCAGGTCGCTACGCTCAGATGGGATGGTGTTGTCGCTCAGCAGAGAATGGACAACCTTCTGGCGGCTTTCTACACAGATAAAAATGTCGATGCCGTACTGTCTCCCTATGATGGACTTTCCATCGGTATCCTTTCCGCTCTCAAGAGTGTCGGATACGGAAGCGGCAAGCCCATACCGGTCGTTTCCGGACAGGACGCCGAAATTCCTTCTGTAAAATCGATCCTCGCCGGTGAGCAGTACTCCACTGTTTTTAAAGACACGAGAACTCTCGCCAAGAGAGCTTCCGACATGGTCGACGCTGTTCTTCAGGGAACAGAACCTGAAATCAACGACACCAAAACTTATGATAACGGTGTGAAAATTGTTCCTTCTTTCCTCGAAACTCCTGTTTCTGTGGACAAGAGCAATGTTGTAGAGGCGCTTATCGACACTGGATATTACACAAAAGATCAGATAGGACTGTAATACTTTTCAAATTGGGATCGGCAGCCCCCTGCGGGGCTGCCGGTCAGGGAAGAGATGTTAAGGAGATGTAAGGGATTATGGCAAACACGATTCTGGAAATGCGCGATATAACGAAAAAGTTCGCCGGTGTTCCAGCTTTACAGGATGTCAGCTTTTCCGTACAGGATGATGAGATCCACGCCATTGTGGGGGAGAACGGAGCCGGAAAATCGACACTTATGAAAGTGCTCTCCGGCGTTCATCCCCACGGTTCTTTTGACGGGAAGATTTTCGTCAAGGGAGAAGAGTGCAGTTTTAAAACTATCAAGGACAGCGAAAAGCTCGGGATAGTTATTATACATCAGGAGCTTGCCCTTATCCCCTACCTTTCGATTGCCGAAAATATTTTCCTCGGGAATGAAAAAGCTTCCGGGGGAGTTATTGACTGGAATAAAACTGTAGACGAGGCCGGTAAACTACTAAAGAAGGTCGGACTCGATGAGAACCCCAATACGCTTATCGGCAATATCGGGGTAGGGAAGCAGCAGCTTGTTGAGATTGCAAAGGCTCTTTCGAAAGAAGTGAGAATTCTTATTCTCGATGAGCCTACGGCGGCGTTGAATGATGAAGAGTCGGGTAAGCTACTCGACTTACTTAAGGAATTGAAAGCCGAGGGGATCACTTCGATTCTGATCAGCCATAAACTGAATGAGATTGAGCAGGTGGCCGATAAGATCACGGTTATCCGCGACGGGCGGGTTATTGAGAACATGACCCGCGAAGAGGGAGATTTTCACGAAGACCGGATTATTAAAAGCATGGTGGGCCGGGAAATCACCGATAGATGGCCTTCGAGGAACAATGAAGTAGGAGAAGTGATTTTCCGTGTGGAGGACTGGTCGGTGTACCATCCGCAGCACGAACATAGAAAAATCGTGAACAATGTCAATTTCAATATCCGCAGAGGCGAAGTCATCGGTTTCGCCGGATTGATGGGAGCCGGCAGGACGGAGATCGCCATGAGCATCTTCGGCAAGTCCTACGGTCAGAAACATACCGGCAGGGTGTATAAGAACGGCAGGGAAATCAGAGTGGATTCGGTCAATGACTGCATTGATAACGGTCTTGTCTATTTAACAGAAGATAGAAAGGCATACGGTCTGGTTCTGATAAACGATATAAAAAACAATATTTCCCTGGCCAATCTCGGCAAGGTTTCCAAGTTTCAGGTTATCAACCCCAATGAGGAGGTTGTCGAGGCGGAAAAATACCGGAATAAACTGGCAGTCAGGTCCACCGGTCTCGAACAGGTTGTCGAAAGCCTGTCCGGAGGGAATCAGCAGAAAGTCGTTTTGAGCAAATGGCTAATGTCCGAACCTGATATCCTGTTGCTGGACGAACCGACCAGAGGTATCGATGTCGGTGCGAAATATGAAATTTATACGATTATCAATGAGCTGGCCGCGGAAGGTAAAGCGGTGCTGATAATCAGTTCGGAGATGCCCGAGCTTCTGGGCATGTGTGATAGAATATATGTTGTGAACGACGGGGAGATGGCGGGATGCCTGGACAGGGGCGAAGCGTCCCAGGAAAGCATCATGAAAACCATCATGACTCATCAGAAAGAGAAAAAATCAGTGAAAAGGAGCAATGGATGAATCAGCTCACGAATTATTTCAAGAATAATATCCGGCAGAACGGTATGGTTCTCGCCCTTGTCTTTATAATGGTGTTATTCCAGATTTTGACGGGAGGGATTCTTTTCCGGCCTATGAATGTCAACAATCTGGTTTTGCAGAACGCCTACGTTCTCATTTTGGCTACAGGTATGCTGCTGGCCATTCTGACCGGGAATATCGATCTCTCTGTCGGTTCGGTTGTCGCCTTTGTCGGAGCTGTTTCGGCTGTTATGATGGTGAATTGGGGCGTTCCCGTATGGCTGACAATCATTTCCGCCCTTATCGTAGGAATGGCCGTCGGAGCCTTTCACGGTTATTTTATTGCCTATATGCGCATCCCCGCCTTTATCGTAACTCTAGCCGGTATGCTTATCTGGCGGGGGTTGACAATGGTTATTCTTAAAGGGCAGACCCTGTCTCCTTTTGAGAAGAGCTTTCAGGCCATGTCGGCCGGTTATCTTCCCGGCCGGGATATCACAATCGGCGGATTAAATGTCATTTCACTTCTGGCCGGTCTGGTTATTTCCCTGGTTTTTGCCGCTATGGTGTTTAAGTCCCGGAAAAACAAGGCAAAATACGGCTTTGAAGTTATCCCCATGTGGCTCGAATTGTTCAAAATTGCCATTGTAATCATAGCAATCAATCTTCTTACCTTCAGTCTTGCGGCCTACAATGGAATTCCCATAGTTCTGATCCTGCTTATCGGTATGATCGGCATCTATACTTTTATTACCCAGAGAACCATTTTCGGACGGCATGTCTATGCCCTGGGGGGAAATGAAAAAGCGGCGAAACTGTCGGGCGTCAAAACCAAACGGGTTATGTTTCTGGTTTACACGAATATGGGACTCTTATCAGCTCTGGCCGGTCTTGTCGTGGCAGGACGGCTTAATGCGGCGACTCCCAAAGCGGGAACCATGTTCGAACTCGATGCCATCGCTTCCTGTTTCATCGGGGGAGCTTCCGCTTCCGGCGGTATCGGCACGGTCATCGGCGCCATCGTCGGAGGCCTTGTAATGGGTGTTTTGAACAACGGTATGTCCATTATGGGTGTCAGCGTCGACTGGCAGCAGGCGATTAAGGGGCTGGTTCTTCTCGGAGCCGTTTTCTTTGATGTTGTAGCCAAGAAAAAAAGTTAAAGCGAGTAAAGCAAATTACTCTTTTTTAATTATTCCTGTACCGTCCGCAAGAGTCTCCTTTCTCCTGCGGGCGGTTTTTTTGTCAGCTGAGGGGCCTGATTCTCACATCTATTCCGGTATCTTTCATAAGTTGAACAAGCTCGTCAGTATCAGTCTCGCCATAGTGATAAGGATAGAGTATTTCAGGTTTGAAAGCTGTCGCCCCATCGGCCACCTGCTCCGGCGTCATGGTATAGGGGAGGTTCATGGGAAGGAAAGCTATATTTATGTTTTCCAGCGCTTTCATCTCTTCCGTGTTTTCTGTATCTCCGGCAATGTATATTCTCGTTTTTCCGCAGTTCAGAATATAGCCGTTTCCCATGCCCCGGGGATGGTAGGGTTTCTCAAAATTGTAAGCCGGAACAGCTTCTATCTTTATATTTTTGAAATTGGTAGTATCTCCATTACCCATGGTTGTGATTGAATCGAATCTGTCTTTCAGCAGTCCGCCGCAGATTCCGGTGGTGATTATTTCCGTATCTTTCCTGACTACGGCCTGTATGGCTTCGCTGTCCAGATGATCCTGATGTTCATGGGTTATCAATATGAGGTCTGCATCGGGAAGGGCCCTGTAATCAGCCAGAGCAGCCCAGGGGTCGATATGAATGGTTGTGTCGTTGTATTGAATAATCAGTGTTCCATGGCCGATGAACGTCAAAGCGATTTTTCCATCAGGTCCGTCTATTGTATCTGTAACAAAATCCATATAATCCTCCAGAATGTTTTTTGCCTGACAGGTCCGTTACATTTTAAACGATATTTTATAACATTGCAGGAAAATGAATATTCAGATTGGTGCCGTTCGTTTCATCCGTAGTAAAATCGAGTGTAGCGCCGATTACAGAGGCGGCTATCCTCGCACTGTACGTCCCCAGTCCTGTTCCGTTTTTCTTGCTGCTGGTAACGTATTTCTCAAAGAAAGTGTTCCGTATGCTGTGGGGAATAACGCCTCCATTGTGAATTGTTACAGTATAGCCTTCGCCGCTTTTGACTGAAATGGTAATAGAGTCATTTCGCGGTGATGCTTCGAGGGCGTTTTTCATAAGATTGGAAAAGATCATATAGAGGAGGGTGTGTTCGCTTGACAGTTGAAACTCTTTCCTGTCTGTGTGTAATACAAAAGTGCATTCCTTCTCCAAAGCCTGAAGGTTCAACTCTCCCATAATGTCCCTGATTATGGAAAGAACATCCACTTTTTGAAAGGCAGGCTCATAAGTTCCCGATTCAATCTTATATAGAATCAGAGACTGGTTGATGAGGTTGAGCATATTCTTTCCGGAATTCGATATTATCCGGAGGTAATCCCGGCTTTCACGGCTGATCGATTCATCTTGCAGCAGAAGACGGGTAAACCCGATGATGGAGTTCAGCGGAGTTTTCAGATCATGACGCATGACCCCTTCCATATCTTCCTTGAATATTTCCAGTTGCTTCATCGATGTCAGATCTGTAAAACTCTCAATGTACCGGATATCTGTATCGGACGATCCTTTCACTTCCAGTCTGTGGCGTTCGATGATTCGTTTTTCACCCTTTCCTGTCACTATGACGGTTTCGTTTTCTTTCAGGTTTTTTCCGCTGAACAACGGGTTGTTGTCTTCTTTCTCCGGATTTAGTATGTCTGCCGTTTTTCCGGCTATTTCATCCTGTTTGTAGCCGGTGATCAATTCAGCCATTTCATTGACATCGACGATTCTTTTACTGCTGTCAATTGAGTAAATGGCGACCGGGCTTTTTCTGAAAAGAAATTCCGCGTATTCCTTGGCTTTTTTCAGTTCTTCCGTCCGGGAGTTCACTTCCTTTTCCAGATCGTCCCTGTTTCTGGTCAATTCTTTTATATAGAGTTTATGAACCCATATATTGAGCGATGTGTATATGGAGATCAGAATCAGAGTGAAGAGGGAAATGGGAAACATGTCGGGACTGTAATCCCCGGGGTTTTCTTTGAAAAGGAAGAGAAACACAAAGGACAGCAAAGCGATTAGAATAATGGCATAGGCATACCGATCCTCCATAAAGAAATAGGACCCGGTTATCAGGACCGCGAGGTAAAGTGTCTGATATTCATAGAAATCGCCGGTCAAGATCTGGAAAGCTATGACAATGGTGAAGGATATGAAAAAAACGGATGAGAGGAATTTGCTGTAGGAGAACAGAAGGAGAACAACGAAAAGAACTGTTACAATTACCGACGCGATATAGAGAGGATTGATTGATTGATCGCCTTCCACAACATTTTTTACTGTGAGGACAATTCCTATAGTGATAATGCTTATGCTGATGGACAGCATAGCTATCACTCTTATTCGTTCGGCGGGATCCTTAAGAATGGAACGCAATCTTTCTCTCATATGCTTATATTTTATTCAAAGGCAGACCTCATTTCAATTAAAAGGCGATTCAGACAGTAGCAGTTTTTCCGCCGCCGGATCGATTTGGAGAACCGTTCCAAGAGGCAGTATGATCTGAGGATCCGTGTGGCCGAAGCTCATATTCGAAATAATATTGAGGTCCTCCCGGCCGAACTCTCCCTTTACGACGGATATAATTGTCTCATCCAGTTCTTTTTTCTTTTTATCGGAAAAATCTCTGGCCCTGCCGAACAACAGGCCTTCGATTTTATCATAAACACCCATAACGCCGTAGTTTCTGAGCCAGTACCGGACATAGTCCACGGACGGGTTGTCTTCCGATGTCTCGAAAAAGAGTATTTTCCCTTCCCAGAAAGAGGGTTCGGGCCAGAATTCCGTGCCTTTGAGCATTTCCAGCACTTCGATGCATCCGCCCCAGAGAGTTCCCGAAGATTTTTTTTCTCCCTGAAGCCAGCGCATACCCTCATCGGTTACCGGAGGAATAATTTTTCCTGCATTCTCTTCGCACCATGGCAGGTAGCCGTCGGAGTAGGAGGGAAAATGGGGGAGTTCGAGGGTTGACCACTCATCGAAGAGAAATTTCTCCAGATAACGGCGGTATTCGGGAGGGAAAGACCCCAGTTGGGAAAACCCCGCCATGACCGCCGGTCCGTTGAATATGACCAACCCCTTCTGATTGAGATAGGATGTATAACCTGTTGTATCGGAATAACCCATAAACAGTTTGGGATTGTTTAGAATGATGTCTGTGTCGAGGTACCGGAGAACTCTTGCCGAATCATCCCCGCCGATGGATGTGATAATACCTTTCACCTCTCTATCGGCAAAAGCTTTATTGATGTCCTGCGCGCGCAGTTCCGGGTTCCTGTGCAGTTCGTCGGCGGACATTCTGGCGGTAGGATATTCCTTTATGCGGAAACCCATTTCTTTCAGGTTTTCAAGACCTTTATCAAAAATATAGGGATAGAGGCCAGGTCCTCCCCAGGATGGAGATATGACGGCTATGGTGTCGTCTTTTTTCAGTCTTTCAGGTTTGAGCATAAAAAATCCCCCTTGCGGTAATGTACACCGAAGAGGGATTATTTTAAAGACTTTCCACCGCAGCCCTTTCCACGGCCAGTCCTTTGTGGTATCTCTCGAAGTAGGCGTTAAAGCCCTTTACATCTTCGGGGTCCGGTTTCAGGGCTGTTCCCATGGAACCGGCAAAGACTTTATCAAGGTATTCCGACAAGCTCTCTCCTGTTTTTTTCTCTGCCATAAAAGCAGCCAGCAGGGCTATTCCCCAGGCACCGCCTTCTCCTGCCGTTTCCAGTTGGGATACGGGGGTATTGAGCGCTGCGGCCATGATTCTCTGACCGACAACCGGTGTTTTAAAGAAACCGCCGTGTCCGCGGATTTCGTCTACCTGAACGCCTTCCCGTTCCGTGAGAATATCCACTCCCGTCTTCAGGGCACAGATAGAGCTGTAGAGATTGGCCCTGAGGAAGTTTTCCAGCGAAAAACGGCTGTCGGGGTTGCGGACAAAGAGGGGTCTTCCTTCGGTAAATCCCGTAATGTGTTCTCCGGATAGATAACCGATTGACAGCAGTCCGCCGCAATCCGGCGCCCCTTCCAGAGCTTTATTCATCATTTTTTCATAGAGGGTGTCGGTATCGAAACCGGCTCCCATAAGTCTGGCTCCATCGGCGAGAACCGAGACCCAGGCATTGAAATCGGAGGTGCAGTTATTGGAATGGGCCATAGCCACGGGCGAACCGTCGGGGGTTGTCACCAGATCGATTTCGTGGTGGACATCCTTCAGATCCTCTTCCAGGACGATCATGGCAAAGGTCGACGTTCCGGCCGACACATTTCCCGTTCTTTTTGTAATGCTGTTTGTGGCGACCATGCCGGTTCCCGCATCTCCTTCGGGAGGACAGAGGGGCGCGCCCGGTTCCAGATCTCCCGTCGGGTCGAGCCACAGGGCTCCGGCTTCCGTTAAGGTTCCCGCTTCTTCACCCGCGGTCAGAACTTCAGGGAGGATATCGAGAAGTTTCCATCCCGTATTGAACTCCTGTGCTTTTCTGTCGAATTTTTCCACAAGATCTCCGCGGAATTGAAGAGTCTTACTGTCGAGGGAGAACATTCCCGACGCTTCCCCGGCACCCACAACCTTGCGTCCTGTCAGTTTCCAGTGGACATAACCCGAAAGGGTTGTGAGTATGCCTATTTCGGGAATGTGTTCTTCCTTATTGAGCATCGCCTGGTAGAGGTGGGCCATACTCCATCTCTGGGGGATAGGGTAATGGAAAAGTTCGGTCAGTTCCTCTGAAGCCTGTCCCGTAATATTGTTCCGCCAGGTCCGGAAGGGAACCAGAAGCCTGTCCTCTTTATCAAAAACAAGGTATCCGTGCATCATGGCGCTTATGCCCATGGCTTTTACGGCTTTCAGCTCAACGCCGTACTTGTCTTTTACATCTCTCTTCAGATCGCGGTACGCCTCTCTCAGACCCGTTTCCACTTCATCCATGGAATAGGTCCATATGCCGTCGACCAGAGAATTCTCCCAGCCGTACCCGCCTGCTGCAACAGGCGCTTTTTCATCATCTATCAGAACGGCTTTGATTCTCGTCGATCCCAGCTCGATGCCGACCATAGCCTGACCGGATTTGATAATTTCCATAGGATTTTTGCTCATAAGAACCTCCAGTTACTCTAGTGCGTTTTTACTCATAGGAATTGATATTCTCCCGGCAGAGGATTTCAATGGGGAGCTTTATATTATAGGGAATCTCTTCCTGCAGAATCGTGCATTTTATCAAATTTTCAAGAGCCAGTTCCCCCTGCTTCCAGGGCTGCTGATTTATAAGGAAATCGATCTGGCCGGCCTTCAGCTGACGGGTGTTGGCTTCCACCTGGTCGAAACCTATGATCTTTACATTATCCGGCAACCGCTCGGCGAAAAAGTGAACCGATGAATTGGGTACGAAAAGCCCGGTCAGATCTTTGTGATCCTTCAGAATCTGCCGCGCGGTGATTTCGAATTCATCTCTTTTGTTCTCCGGAGGAAGGAAGTAGGAACTGATATCCATGGAGGTGTGCTCTTTCATATAGTCCTTGAATCCCAGAGCTCTTGTATTGATATGATAATCTTCCAGGTTTACTTCTATTACGGCAATGGACCCCTTGTCTCCTGTCAGAATATGCATCAGCTTTCCAGCTGTCCTTCCGCTTTCATAGGAATCCTGCCCGATACAGGAAAGACGGGGAAATTCGGGAAGATCGGAATTGAAAAACACCACTTTGCAGTTTTCCGGTATGCTGTCCCGGAATTTCATGGTTTCCTCTGCCAGGATCGGGGCGATCAGAAGTCCCGAAGGGCTGGCGGCTATGGCCGAATCAAGCTGTTTTATATAATCATCGGGGGAATAACGATCAAAAAAATAAAAGCGGGTATCGAGCTTGAAATAGCTGAGTTTTTCACTGGCTTCACGGATTCCTTCGCCGATCATTCCCCAGAAACTGTCGTTCTGGTGAGGATGGGGGATCAGTACGGCCAGAAGGGTTTTGCGGGAGTTGGAAAGCTGGCTGGCAACGATATTCCGCCGGTATCCTTCCTTTTCCATTATGGAGAGAATCCTGCTTTTCGTCTTCTCTGAAACCCGGCCTCTGTCATGAATGACCCTGTCGACCGTGCCGATGGAAACACCGGCCTGTTCTGCAATTTCCTTGATTGTAATCATTCTCAAACCACACTTGCGTTAACGTACACATTCAGAGTATGGCACTTTATGGGAATTGTCAAGATTCGAGAATTTTTATCTCTTTATTCAGGTGTTCCCCGTGGTCCTTCAAACCTTTGGACAGATCGGAAATCTGTAGAACCGATTCGGAAATCATGTTCATTCCCTGGCTTATTTCCGTCATTCCGCCGGATATCTGAGCGGACATATCGACCAGTGAACGCACCTCGCTGCTGATCTGTTCATGGGCACGGCTGAATTTGGCGAATTCGCTATCGATTTCCCGGGAAGCCGAGTCGAGCCCCGCGGCCGATTCGCTGATGACCGATCCTTCCCCGGACAGTTTTGCGGCATCGTCTTTTATTCGGGACATGGACCGGGATACCGATTGCACTTCAGTGGAAATATCCTGAAAAGACTTTCCGGTTATATTTACTTTGTCGTTAGCTGTTTCAATTGATTGTATCAGATCTTTCAATCTATTGGTAATATCTTTGGCGTTAGCGGAACTGGATTCGGCCAGGCTCCTTATCTCCTGGGCTACGACGGCAAATCCCCGGCCGGAATCTCCGGCGTGGGCTGCTTCTATAGCGGCGTTCATAGCCAGAAGGTTTGTCTGGGCGGCGATTTTAGATATGAGCGATGTCATGCCCCGAATATTGTCAATCTGGTCGGTCACATTGGCAAAGGCTTTCATCGCCTCGTCGACGATATGTTCTCCCTCGCGGGATTTCTCTATAAGAGTTGAAACGGATTGCTCTTCCTTCCCGACAATATCTTCCACAGACCGGATATTCTGAACGATCTGTACAATGGCTCCGGTGGAATCGGATACTTTTTCCGATTGGTTGCTGATCGCTCCGCGCATTTCCGTAACCGAACCGGTGAGTTCTTCCAGAATATTCACCGATGAGCGGATATTCCCATCCAGCCCCCCCATATTTTCCTTGATGGATTGGAGGTTCCTCTCTATCTGAACAACGGCGCTTGCTGTTTCCTGAGAGTTTTCCAGGAGCTCCTCCGCCTTGTCGAGCTGGTCCAGAGAGGTTTTGACAAGTATCTTACCCTGTTCGCTTTTAGATTTCATCTCTTCGAGGTTCAACAGGGTCTGTGTCAATATGCCGTCGAATACAACCCTGGTAATAAGAGTGGACGTGACAATGGAAATATGGGCTATCAGAGGGTAGACGATAAGCTCCATGGAAATTATCCCCTTTGCCATATCGGGGCTGAGGATGGTAACAGTTGTTACATAGATAAAGCTGATAGTTCCGATTCCGGACAACACCGCTATGAGTTTCAGACTGCTGATGAATACAGAGCTGAGAACCAGAAAGGAACCCAGTATGGCTGTTACCTGGGCTACGCTTCCGGGATTTTCATATCCGGCCTTCAGCCTGAGAAGCGCCATGGCGCAGAAGAGAAAAGCGAAGTAAACCCGGGATGTGAAATGGAACCCTCCTCTCAGCAGAACGATGAGAGATGTAACCGTCGCGATGATAAGAACCAAATGGGCCAGAAAGGTAACCAGCTGCTGTTTACTGAGCAAGTCTCCTATAAGCAGTATGGTTGACATAAAGGTCAGAATAACCATTATGGCGAAAATGGGTTTAAGTTTTTTTTCCACTTCATAGGGAGCATTTTTGTAATATCTATCAATCCAGTTCATTATTATACCTTTGTTCCTCTCATTATCGACGAAAAAATAAGATTTGATAGACATAAAAAAAAGGGGAATAATTAGGGGCATGGACACAACAGTAATAAACGACAATCCGCGCTCCCTGAAAACGGGGGGGCATCTCTCTTCAAGGGGCATACTTCTGGTTCTCTCACCGAACTATTTCGGGAGAACTTTTATCGTGGACAGCGATTCCTGTATTTTAGGAAGAAGCGATAAAGCCGACTTCTCCCTCAATGACGATCTGATCAGCCGGGAACATTGCCGTATTGTCAGAGAGGAGGGGAATCACTTCTCCATCGAAGATCTGCAATCGACCAATTCCAGCGCCATTAACGGGAAAAGGCTGAAGAAAAAACAGCAGCTCTGCTACGGCGACAGAATCCGGCTGGGTAGCACGGTTCTGCGCTTTTTCCGCGAAGAAGAGGTCTCGTAAAAAAGTCCGGAAAATGATACTCTTTCCTTCATATGGAAAAGAGCGGGCCGGCGCGCAATATCATTCTGTTTTCTCTTTATTTTCTCTTTCTCTGGGCGGGTCAGCTCTCATCGGGGCAGGCGGCTCTTCGGGGCGTTTTTTTAAATTATTGGACAGCGCTCATGTATCTCTGTCTTTTCTTCCGCGGCTTTATCTGGATTCTCATTTTAAAAAAGATGGATCTGATTAAAGCCTATGCCCTCTCCAGTGTGAATTTTCTGATTGTGCCGCTTCTCTCCCGGTTTTTCCTCAAGGAAAATCTGGAGCTGAAATATCTTCTGGGCGCTTCACTTATCATCCCCGGCATTCTTCTTTTCGCACTGGGGGAAAAACGCCAGTCCTCCGCGGGCGTTAAGGCGGTACGGTCATGATTTATCTTCTTATGATCTCCATGTGTCTGGCTGCATCGACGGGACAGATTCTGGTTAAAAAAGGGCTTAACAGAAAGAAGCCCTATTATTGGGATTTCTATATCTTCGCCGGAGTTTTTCTGGTCCTTCTCTCGCCTTTCCTCTATATGAAAGCTGTTCAGACCGCCGGTCTCTCCGGAGCTTTCGGACTGAACGGGATCTCCTATATTATTGTCTATCTTCTCGGAGTGACAGTGCTGGGAGAAAAAGGTTCATTCCTGCAAACCCTGGGCATTCTATTAATCAGCGGAGGGGTATTTATCTGGTCGATCTGACAGTCGTTATCCCCTTATATAATGGAGCGCGCCATATCGATCCTCTTCTTCAGCGCCTCGTTCCCGTTCTCGAGAGCACGGCGCTTCTGTGGAATGTTCTTTTTGTCGATGACGGAAGCCGGGACGGCACTTTCGGGAAGCTGAAGGAAGTCCGCAAGTCGGACTCCCGGATCAGAGGGATTAGACTGGCGGAGAACAGAGGACAGCAGAATGCCGTTTACTGCGGTCTCTGCCAGGCAGACAGCGAGTTGATTATCACTATGGATGATGATCTTCAGCATCCCCCTGAACTGATCCCCGAACTGATATCCCGGGTGTCAGATGGAGCGGATCTGGTGTACGCTGTTTCCCGAGGGAAGGGGCGTCCCTTTCTCCTTCGCGGAGGGACGGCATTGAACAGTCTCTTCTTTACCCTTTTTCTCCGTAAGCCATCGCGGGTTGAGATCGGGAGCTACAGAATCTTCACCCGCTCTCTGGTTGACAGGATTAAAGGAGAAAAGAGAGCGTTCATTTATGTTTCCGCTCTAGTTTTCCGTCTCAGGCCGGGAGCGGAAGTCCGTTCCTTCCGGTTCTCCAAAGTTCCGTCAGTCCACCGGGAGCCGAGCCGTTTTTCCTTTCGGGGGCGTGTGAGACTTTTTTCCCGGTTGTTCCGCCATTACGGACCTTTCCGGTTTCTTTTTTTACATCACGGTGAACCCTACCGGATCGAGGAGGTCCTGTGATTCTTCATATGCTCGGTGGCGGACCGGCGCAGATCGCAGCGGTCAGAAGGGCGGGGGAGCTGGGACTCGATGTTCTCGTCTCCGATTTCGATGACAAGGCTCCGGCTCTTTCCTACAGTCGCTACCATTCCCATGCCAGCACTTTTGACACAGAAGCCGTTGAAACCGATGCTGTCAAATACGGTTCCTCCTTTCTCATGACGACAGGGACGGACCAGCCGGTTCTGACCGCGGCTATGGTCTCGGAAAAACTGGAACTTCCCTATTTTCTCTCGGTTTCTCAGGCCAGGATGGTCACCAATAAAAAAGTGATGAAGAACGCCTTTTTGCGTCATGGCATTCCCACAGCCCCTTTTACAGTACTGAATGAGGATTTTTCCCATGAAGATTTGAAAGGACTCACCTTTCCTCTCGTCATCAAACCTCTGGACAGCCAGGGACAGAGAGGAGTCATGAAGGTGAATTCCATAGAGGAAATCCGGAACAATTTTCCGCGACTCCTCTCTTTCTCCCGGGAGAGGGAGATTCTGGCTGAAGAATATTATCCTTCCGATGAACTGACGGTCAATGGATGGGCTGTGAAGGGAAAGCCCCTTACTCTTATGATTACCGATCGTATCACTATTGATAACGGTCCCCATATAGGTGTCTGTGTTTCTCATCGTTATCCCTCGCTTTATCATCATAGAGAAGGGGAGCTCCGGGAACTGGTCGGCAGAATCACTTCTATGATCGGTCTGGAAGAAGGGCCTCTGTATTTCCAGATACTCGCCGGAAAAGAGGGCTTCAAAGTTAATGAAATCGCCTGTCGTCTCGGCGGTGCTTATGAAGATGAGTTCATACCCTTTATGACCGGGTTTCCCCTTCTCGATAACATGCTGGAACTGACCAGAGGCGGAGACCGGATCCTTCCCGATCAGGCTGATGTCGATGAAAAACTGAGCGGAAAATACCTGTCTCTCCAGATGTTTTTCGCTTCGCCGGGTATCCTGTATATTCTGGAGGGAATGGAGGCTGTCCGTTCTCTTCCGGGAGTACTGTCCGGCCGCTATCTTCTCCCGCCGGGAACGGAAATCGTGGACAGGGAGAACTCGACCCAGCGTGCGGGTTATTTCATCGTAACCGGAACGTCCCGTGATTCGGTGAACCGGACAATCAAAGAGGCGTACAATCTTATCCGTATGGAAGATCAATCGGGAGGGAATATGCTGCAATTTTATGAGAGGATGATGTTTCCCAATGAAAACTAAATGCGTTCTATTAATTATGATGTCTCTCATCTTGTTTGCGGGCTGTAACAAAGAAAAGGGCTCCGCAGGAAAAATCCGCATTGCAGAACAGTACGGATTGGCTTATGCCCCCCTTCAGATTCTCATCGAGAAGGGTTTCCTGGAGGAAACAGCCGGGGAGGTGGAGGTGGAGTGGGTGCGCCTCGGCAATACGGCTGCTATCAGAGAGGCTGTTCTGGCTGGAGACCTCGATATCGGTTTTATGGGGATTCCCCCTTTCCTCATCGCCCGGGACAAGGGTATGGAATGGAAAATCGCCACAGGCCTGTCCCGCTGTCCCCTAGGGCTTGTCGTGCCGGCCGGTCAGTATTCCTCTCTCTCCGATATTCCCGGAGATGCGAAGATCGCACTTCCCCAGCCGGGAAGCATTCAGCATATCCTCCTGTCCATGGCCCTCGAAAGGGAAACAGGGAATCCCGCAGCTCTCGATAAAAATCTCATAGCCATGAAGCACCCCGACGGGATGAATGCCCTTCTCTCCGGAGCCGTCAGCGGTCATTTTACTTCTCCGCCTTATCTCTTTATGGAAGAGGAAGAGGGATATGATGTCCTGGTCAGCGGCGATGAGGCCATGGGCGGTCCTTTTACATTTATAGCCGGAGTGGCTACGGAACGGTTTTATAATAATGAACCGGATTTGTATAAAGCCTTTCTTTCAGCTCTGGATAAAGCCATTCTCTTTATTCGGGAAAACCGCAGTGAAACGGTGAGCATTCTGGCTGAAAAATACCATATGGATGAGAAGACTGTAGAGGATTATCTCTATAACAGGGGGATGGTTTACGACAGGGATGTTCGCGGGCTCGATAGATTCATCCATTTTATGTCAGAGACGGGGTATCTGAAACAGGCTATTGAAAAGGGGAGCGTTTCCTTTTGAAAAAGGGATTGATTCTCATGATTGCGATTCTGCTTCTCTGGCAGATTCTTTTTCTGAGCGGTGTTTTTTCACCTCTGATTTTTCCCTCTCCTCTTGAAGTGGCGAAATCTCTTCTGGGGGATTTGAAAACCGGAGAACTGCCCCTATCAATCCTTTTTTCACTGGCTATCATAACCGGTTCCTTTATACCCGCTCTGATTCTGGCTTTTCTTCTCGCCTGGCTGGCTTTCCGGTTCAGGGGATTCGACCCCTGGGCGGAAAAGCTCTCAGCCCTGGTGCACCCTTTGCCCGGTATCGCATTGCTTCCACTTCTCATTCTGTGGACCGGGCTGGGAATACACATAATCGTTCTCATTGTCATTCATTCCGTTCTCTGGCCTTTTTATATCAATATTCGGAGCGGATTCCAGCAGGTTCCGAAAGTCTGGCTAGATGTGGCGGAAAACAACAGACTTACCGAAGGGGAAAGGTTTTTTTCCGTTCTGATTCCCGCTTCGTTCCCCCAGATATTCGCCGGCTTGAAAATCGGCTGGTCCAGAGCCTGGAGGGCCGTTATCAGCGCGGAAATGATATTCGGCACCATAGGTTCCGGGGGCGGTCTGGGCTGGTTCATTTATAATAAGAGGATTTTTATGGATACTCCGGGCATGTACGGCGGCGTGCTCATTCTCATGTTTATCGGTCTGGCGGTTGAGAATCTGCTGTTCCAATCTGTGGAGAGGAGGATTGCCCATGTCTATTCTCAAAGCTGAATCTCTCCACTTCGCCTATGATCTCGATAAGGGGAAGCATCCTGTTCTGGAGGAGCTCTCCCTTGAAATTGACGATGGAGAATTCCTTGCGATCATCGGACCGTCCGGTTGCGGGAAAAGTACTCTGCTCAGACTTCTTTCGGGATTTCTCCGCCCCGGTTCGGGGAAAATCAGCCGAAAGGGAAGAGACGTCCTCCGCCCGGACAGAGCGGGACAGATGATTTTTCAGGATTTCAATCAGCTCTTTCCCTGGCTGACCGTTGAGCAGAATATCCTCTTCCCTCAATACCGCTTCCTCCTGCCCCTGAAGATGAAAGCTGTTCGATCCGGGGATCAGAGCAGACTGGAGGGGATTCTCGAAGTCACGGGTTTAAATTCTTTCAGAAAATATCTCCCCCATCAGCTTTCGGGAGGATTAAAGCAGAGAACGGCTTTAGCCCGGTCTCTCTTTGCCGATCCGCAAATCCTTTTTCTCGATGAACCGTTCGGAAGCCTCGACGCCCCCTCGCGGATGGAACTGCAGAATCTTCTGCTTCGTGTGTGGAAGGAAAAAAAGAGAACCGTGCTTTTTGTGACTCATGATATTTCCGAAGCCCTGCTTCTGGCGGACAGGCTTCTGGTTTTCGAAAGCAGAAACAGGCGGTTCGGCCTGTATGACAACCCTCTGCCCAGACCGAGAGACAGGCATTGCGATGAGTTCCGGAAGAGGAAAATCGAACTCTATTCGCTTATTGAATCTGACTGATCAATCCGGTATATCCGGACATGCCAGTCTCTTCGATATCGATAAGGTGCTATTCTCACGCCGTAACCGGGGCTGTTGAATCCATCAATCAACGTTCCCTTTTTCTCAACCAGTTCAAGCATTTGCGGATACCAGTGGGCGATATTTCCGTACAGAACATTCCAGACAGGCCGGTTCCGGTAGATAAAATCCAGCTCATCACTGAGTACGATGTATTCAATGGACCGCATGTCGAGATAATTTTCCAGTGTCAGTTCGCTTTCATTGAGGAAGGAGAGATTTCTCCAGTCATAGAATCGGCCCTCCTCTCCTGTAAGGTATTCACCATAGAGATTTCCCAGTAGAACCCCATCGGAGGGAACGGATTTTTTTAGCTCCTTCAGAAAGGTTGCAAAGCTCTCTTTTTCACCGGTGATATCCCGGAATGAGAAAAATGCCGTTGCGGAAAGGAGAACTATGGCCGGGAATAGAAAGAGCCTCCTCTTCGCCCGGGCCGTTACTCCCTTTGATTTTCTCTTGTACACTTCGAAAATCCACCCCAGGCTTCCCGCCGCGGCGAGATAGTAGAACGGCAGCAGAAAGATGATCGAAGGCTGGCTGTATTTTCCGATCAGGGCAAGGGCAATATTAAAGCCGAAAAATCCCGCGCCGTTAAGCCAGGATCTGTTCCTGATAAAATCCGCAACCAGAAAAAAGGGGAAGAGAACCATCTGGAGGTATACCGGGGGCGTGTGGTATGTTCCCCCGATGCGGAGAAACAGTTTTTTATAATAGCCCGGCAGTCTGAGCCATTTGACATCAGTCGGATCAAGTACGCCAAGCGGTTCTCCATAAGCTCTGTAATCCCCTATAAATGAGGGATTGAAGTAAAAGCTGATGAGTACAACAGCCAATGCCGGTATGGCGGCGCCGACCAGAAAAAGAAGTCCCTCTTTCAAGGATCGATCGGCTTTCCTTCGGGCGCGGGGTAAATAGTTCTTTATAATAGAAATGAGAAGATACAGTCCCGCCGGCCAGGCAATGATAAAAGCATTGGGATGAATGGCAGTTGCTGCCCCGATTATCAGTCCCGCAAGCATTCCCCGCCTCAGTGCCGGCAGATTTTTTTCAGTCAGGATAACCAGAGATGTTATTTCCAGAAGCAGGAGAAGGCTTTCCTGCCGGGCCATATGGGTTCCGTAGAGAAACTGAATATCCACCGACATTATGAGTAGAATGATAAAGCGGAGTCCTCCCGGGGATTCCGGATAGACATTTTTCAGTAGCCGGAAAAACAGTGGAATGGTCAGGACTCCTGCCAGAAGAGACAGCAGTCTCACAGAGAAGATGCCGTATCCGAAGAGGGCGATTAAGGGAATTTGTAAAAGGTGATAGAGAATCTTTATGGCATGGGGATGGCGCGGGTAGAGATCGAAAAAATCTTCCGTAGCCGAAAGGGAACCGGATTCCATTATGGAGCGGGTCAGCCCGCTAAGCCACGGCTCGTCAGTGTGGACGAAAGGGTAACTCTGTAAAAACAGCAGATTGATCGTAAACCAGAGTGCCGCAAAAAGGAGAACATAGTGGTTCTCTTTAAGGATTTTCCCCTTCATCAGGACCAGATATAGCTGAGAACTTCTTCTCTGAGCGCCACAAATTCCGGCAGGGATTTGATCTCCCGGCTGTCCCTGTCCCTATAATCGGTACTGAAAGGCGTATCGATTTTTTTCAGAATTCTGCCGGGAAGCTCCGACATGACATACACAGATGTGGAGAGATAGATCGCCTCTTCCACGCTATGGGTTATGAGGAGGACCGTTTTATGGGTTTCCCGCCAGATTTTCAGCAGTTCATCCTGCAGGTGTTCCCGGGTGAGAACATCGAGAGCCCCGAAGGGCTCATCCATCAGCAGAATCTCCGGATCGTTGGCGAGAATGCGGGCTATGGCAACGCGCTGCTGCATCCCCCCCGAGAGTTCGTAGGGGTGCATATGGCCGAAATCGGAGAGGTGAACCCGTTCCAGGTTTTCTTTTACACTACTGTTGATGTCATTTTTCGGCATACCCCGGAGTTTCAGACCGAAAGCCACGTTCTGAACCACATTCAGCCAGGGATAAAGGGCCGGTTTCTGAAACACGACCCCTCTGTTCCGTCCCGGCCCGGTCAGAGGCGATCCGCTTTCCAGAATCTCTCCCTCAGTCGGAGGGAGAAACCCTCCGATCACATTGAGCAGCGTGGATTTTCCGCAGCCCGAAGGACCGACGATACTGATAAAGTCTCCTTTCTTTACAGTCATGGAGACATCTTTTACCGCCGATAAGGTTCCTTTATTTGTTTCGAAGTCTACGGAAATTCCCGCCAGTTCCAGAAGGTTCAACTATCTATTGCTCCAGCGCCTTTTCAATATATTCGGGATGGATAGCCGCTTTAAACACTTCAAGATCCGGTGATTTGAGAATCGTCTGCTGGGTTACGAGAAAATCGGCTGTCGCTTTAAGGACCGATGCCAGGTTTCCGATATTACCCGGGGTTCCCAAATAGGAATCTGTCAGCTGGTCTCTGCCGGTGAGTAGAACCAGGCTTTTCATCTGTCTTGCCGCTTCGGCCGCCGGTATGTCGAACTGCCGGCTCACCGCTTCGGCCGCTCCTGCGCTGTCTGTGTTGTAGTAGTCGACCGCCCGGATTTCACCTTTGATATATTCCGTCACAATTTCGGGATACTTCTCTGCAAAACCTTTTCTGGCAACAGTAATGTCTCCGGTCAGGTATCCGGCAGCCGCCAGTTTCCGGGAATAGATTACCACTTTGCCGTCGCTCTCCAGCATTTTAGCCAGGGTCGGTTCCCAGATAAAGCTTCCATCAATATCCCCTCTGTGCCATGCCGCCAGAGCATCAGGGGGCTGCATGTCGAAAATCTCAACAGTTTCGGGATCAATTCCTTCCAGCTCGAGCGCTGCCAGGAGATGATAGTGTGTCGTAGCTCCGAAAGGGACGGCTATCCTTTTTCCCGCAAGGCTCTTTACATCGGTAATGCCGGAATCGTTCTTAACCACCAGAGCTTCATTGTCTCCGATAATGTCGTGTATCCAGATAACATCGAAGGGAACGGCGTTGGCAATACCCGCTGCAATGCCGCTGCTTCCCGAAAGACCGATATCTATGCTTCCCGCTGCGAGTCCTGTGTTCAGTTCCGAACCGGAATTGACCTGCACCCACTGGACGGGAATACCTGTCGCTTCTTCCAGCCAGCCGAAATCTTTGGAGATAATCTGGCCGTTGGGAATGGCCTGGTAGCCTATAACGATTTTTTTCGGTTTGCCCGATCCGTTGTCATCTTTTCCTGCCGCCGCGCCATTTGTGAGCAAAGACGCCGCAAGAAGCAGAAGTAATATTCCTTTTTTCATTTTCACTGTTCCTTTTTTATCCTTTCCCTTTCCAGGGAACTATTAACATCTCAGCAATCCGGATCAGTCTGTCCAGAATAATGCCTGTTATACCCATTACCAGAATTCCCATAAACATAACGTCGCCTCTGAGGAATTTACCTGCATCGAGAACCATCCAGCCTATCCCTGAAGTCGCCGCAACGATCTCCGAAGAAACAAGTGTCGTATAGGTAAATCCTATACTGACTCTCATCCCCGTGAAAATACCGGGAAGGCAGGAGGGAAAAATTACCCGGGAGAAAATCTGTCTTTTATTGGCTCCCAGGGACTGGGCCGTGTGTATCCTTTCGAGAGGAACCGAAGCCACAGCCGCCATTGAGTTTATGGATAGCGGCGGGAAGGCGGCGAGAAATAACAGGGTTATTTTCGAGGCGTTCCCGATACCCAGCCAGATCACGAGAATCGTATAGTACGCAAGGGGAGGCAGAGGCCTGTAGAATTCGACGATGGGATCGAAGAGCGCTTTGATTTTTCTGTTGAAACCCATAAGCATTCCCAGAGGAATGGCGATCAGGCAGGCCAGAATAAAACCGGTGAGAACTCTGAAAAGACTGTCCCCGAGGTGTTCCAGAAGAGTTCCTCCGCGGTATCCCTCAAAGGCTATTTCTTTGAATGCTCTGAAAACGCTGGCCGGAGCCGGAATAAAATACTCCGGGAAGATCTTCATTGCCGCAATAACGGACCAGGCGATAAAAATCACCAGTACGGCTGAAAGCGAGATCAGAATTTCCTGAATTTTCTGTTTTTTATACTTATTCATTATCCATAACGATTGAATGTAGTAAAGCCAAAGCAGGGGACGCGAAGTCCCCTGTTTCAATTATATCAGTTAACGCAGTTGTCGACAGTCATTCTGGCAACAATATTGCCGATGATACCGCCTCCGACCAGCGCCGCGAGGAAGATCCATCCCGAAAGGGAGAAGTTGGCAATCGGCGTATAAAGAGCCCCGACGTTACAACCGTTGGCCAGCCTGGTTCCGAATCCCATGAACAGTCCTCCCATGGCAAAGAAAAGAATCTGCATGGGGCGGATTTTCAGTTCGGAAGTAAAAGTGGCTTTGAACGATCCCGCCAGAAGGAGGGCTACAAGCGTTCCTATGACGATTCCGATATTCTGAACCGATACGGGATGAGCGAAAATAGACATTTCGAAGAAAGATGCCGGCATATGAGTGAATGACGCAAGAGCTTCGGAAGAAGCGCCGAAAAGCATGATCACTTTACCGAACCACATGCCGTAGATCGTGGAAGCACCCCATCCCGCTTTGGTAATACCCATAAGCAGAAGGAAGATCCCTCCGATGACGATAGCTCCGGTTCTCATCTGCCAGGGGCGGACGAAAAGCATATGGTAAGTGTCGCTGCTGAATAGCTTGAAGGGCTTTTTGGCAGCCGCTTCTTCGAGGACTTTATCCTGATCCAGCTCCGTTCCCACGCCGACGAATTTATTTTCGGCTTTCTTTCTGTCTTCGTATATTTTGGCGATCCATGCCACGATGGCGGCGAAAAGCGCTGTCAGAAGAACCGCTCCGAGGTAGCCGCTCATGCCGTCCCACATAAACAGGTCGGGAAGATAAACTCCCCCGGCAAGCTGTTCGCCCGTAACGGTGGAGAACCAGGAATCAGTCACCCATGAGGCTGTTTTCTGTACGGGAAATCCAATGAAAACTCCGAAAGCGAAGAAAACCAGCGTGATGATGGCTCTGGGAAGCCCCGTTACCAGGTCGGTGAGAACACCTGAAGCACAGCATGAGGAAAAAGTCATACCGAAACCGAAGAACAGTCCTCCGAGAATCAGCCCCAGATTGATGGGATTGACCCAGAGGTTGTATGTCGTCGCATCGACTCCGTAGAGAAAAGCGACGGAAACCGCTGCCGTTCCGGCGAACATCCACATGAGAACTCTCATCAGTTTGGACGATCCGGTTCTGTAGGCTCGGTTGACGCTGCCGGCGAATCCCATAAACCCTCTTGTCAGGGCATATCCGAATCCCATTCCGGCCAGAAGTCTGAAGAGGAGCATCTGCGTTCCGAGAAAGGCGCCGCCGAAAATCAGCACAAGGGCTATCACGGCGAAACCAAGGATATTTTCAATTTTGTTATTCATGATCAGTTTGTTCCTTTCGTTCCTAAATCAGTCGAAGTTGTAACCCGTGAGAATCGGCTCTCTTCCGGTTACTTTATCATTGTAGAATTCAAAGAAGGAAATTCCCATAAATCCTCCTGAGATGTTATACACATTTTTGAAGCCTCTGTTCTGAAGGGCGAGACAGGCGTTGTAGCTTCTCTGACCGCTCCGGCAGTGGAGGTAGATCGGCTTGTCTTTGGGGAACTCATCGATTCTGTCGCGGAGCTGGCTCAGGGGAATATTCACAGCCCCTTTGAGGTGGGACAGTTCGTATTCGTTCTCTTCCCTCACATCGAAAATCGCCGCGCCGTCTTCTACAAGGGGTCTTACGTCGTAAACATTAACCTGTCTGAAATCGTCGTGCATCAGGTTTATGGCGACGTAACCGGCGAAGTTGACAACGTCTTTTGCCGTTCCGAAGGGAGGTGCGTAACAGAGTTCGAGGTCTTTCAGATCGTTGATGGTACCGTTGAACTTGATAACCGTGGCGATAACATCGATTCTCTTGTCGACGTTACCCTTTCCGATAGCCTGGGCCCCGAGAATCTTTCCTGTCGGTTTTTCATAAATCAGCTTGAAGTGCATGTTTTTGCTGGAAGGCATTAATCCCACTTTGTCTCCGGGTATGATCCGGACGCAGTCGTAATCCACTTTAAGGCCGCTGTTCTTGATGAAACCGCAGGTCAGACCGGTAGAAGCCGCATTGTAATCAAACACTTTCAGGATGGAGGAACCGATATAGCCGCGGTTATCCACATACTGTCCGTTGATATGGTCGGCAACGCTTCTCGCCTGTTTCTGGGCCGGTCCGGCCAGGGGAAGCTTGAAGTAGTCGTCGAAGAGGTAGCTGTAAACTTCGATGGCATCGCCGACAGCGTAGATATCCTGATCGACGGTCCGGAAGTTCTGGTCGACTTTCATCGCTCCGGTTTTCCCGATTTCCAGTCCCGCCTGTTTGGCAAGATCCGTTTCGGGTGATACGCCGATAGCCATGATAACCACATCGGCATCGACTTTCCGGCCCGATTCGAGGTGAATCATTCTGGTATCGAATGCTGTTACTTTATCATCGAGAATGAGGTTGACCCCCTGGTCGTAAAGCTCTTTATGGAGAGTCTGTACCATGTCGTAATCGAAAATCCTCAGGATCTGGGGCATGGCTTCGATAAGGGTCACTTCATAACCGGCTTCTTTCAGGTTTTCAACTGTTTCGATCCCGATAAAACCGGCGCCGATTACGCTGATTTTTTTCACATCTTTTTCTTTGATGGCTTTGGCGATCCTGTCAATATCGACAACATTTCTGATTGTGAAATGGTTTATCTTCTCCAGGCCGGGAATCGGGGGGACGATGGGTTTTCCTCCGGGAGAAAGAACCAGCTTGTCATAAGTTTCTGTATAGTCTTTCCCTGTATCAAGGTTTTTGATTTTTACTTCTTTAGCTTCTCTGTCTATGGAGACAACTTCATTGTTGATTCTGACATCGATGTTGTACTGGCTTTTAAAAAGCTCAGGCGTCATCAAAACCAGATCTTCGGCTTTTTCAATTACACCGCTTAAGTGATAGGGTAGACAGCAGTTGGAAAAAGAGACGTTGGGTCCTTTTTCAAAAACGATTATCTGATCTTCTTCGCTATGTCTTCTCAATCGCGCCGCTGCTGAAGCACCGCCGGCAACTCCACCGACAACAAGGATTTTCCTGGCCATTCTAAACTCCTTAGATATGAAAAATAATATATATAGATAATAATTTATGTATAAAAAGTTATTCAATATACAATAACTATTAAACAGCCTTGTCCCCAATTTTGTCCACCCTGTAAAATTAAAAAAAACGTCTTTTTTTTGCATATGAACACAATTAGTTAGAACAAATAAAGTTCACAAAAACACTATAATTATGTAAAGTTTCTTACTTGTGGGAACTTATTGACAATAAAGAATTAATGGTGTTATTAATTTTCTATCATATTGTGAAAAATTTATTGATTAAGGATGCTGATAAAATGAAATCAATGGGGAAAATCAGGTTTTCGACCTTTATTTTAATTCCTGTTCTGCTTCTGGCAGCCTGCTCTTTTGTGAATTATGCAGATTCGGGAACTCTGATTGTCAGTGCTTCGGATGCGCTGAAGAAAATTGAATCGGGATATATTCCCGTAGATGCCCAGAGAGCATCCTCCTATGGAAAGGAACATCTTGTAAACGCCGTCAATATCGAGCGGAATGCCATTATGATCAAAGAGCCGGTGGCAAACACTCTGGCAACAGCGGAAATTGTGGCCCGTGCAGCCGGAGCTGCGGGACTGACGGAAAACAGCAATATTGTCATTTATGATGATAATATGAATATGGATTCTTCCCGTCTCTGGTGGACTCTCAAGATATACGGGCATAAAGGGGATATTGTTATAGTCTCCGGAGGGGTTGCCGCGCTGAAAGGGGAGGGAGCTGTAATCACAGATGCCGTAACTGCCGTTTCTGAAGCAACTTACAGGACTTCACCTCTCAATAGTGATATGCTTGCCACTAAAGAGGAGATCCTCAGAAATATCGATAATCCTTCACCGGATTTCGTTCTGATCGACGTTCGGTCCGATGAAGAATTCAATGCCGGAACAATCCCCGGATCCATCCATATCAATCACGAAAAAAATATGTTTGTAAACGAGGATAAGGGTACGACTTTCAGACCTTACAGTCATAATAGAATCCTCTATAAAGAGTTGGGAATAACGCCGGAAAAGGAAATAGTCATGTACTGCAAAAGCTCTGTCCGGGCAGCCAATACCTATGCTGCGCTATACGATGCCGGTTACAGAAATCTCAAGGTCTATGACGGCGCCTACCTGGAGTGGTCCGCAGAGAAACTGCCGGTTATCAAAACGGAAGTGGAGGTGAAAACCACTACGACCCAATCGGACAACTCGTAAATTATTTTGGTTAATGCAGAACTTTTTAAGAAAAGTTCTGATTATTGAAGGAGTGTGATATATGAAAAAAATGCTATGGATGCTGCTGGCTGCAGCACTGATTCTCGGTTCCTGTGCAAAAGCTGAACAGGAACCTGTCAAAGCAGTAGAAAAAGCTGCAGAAGTTTCTGTTGATACAGTAAAAGCCGCAAGTGAAGCTTATTTCGCAGAGTATCCCGGTTCGCGGATTATTCCCGCTGACAAGGTTTTCGCTGCAATCGATGCCAATGAGGATTTTCTTATCGTCGATATCAGAAGAGCCGAAGACTATGCAAACGGCCATCTTAAAGGCGCTGTAAACGCACCTTGGGGTCCTGCTCTCGCTGATGCTCTCAACTGGCTTCCCGATGATATTCCCGTATACGTAAACTGTTATACAGGTCAGACTGCGGGACAGACTGTCGCTGTTCTCAATATTGCCGGAATCCAGGCTCAGTCCATTAAATCAGGATGGAACCTCGGTATATCCAAAACTGAAGGTTATGAGAACTATGTCGAGACGACTGAAAACATGACTCCCGATGCTTCCGGCGTTAAATATGACGCTGCTGTAAAAACGGCTGCGGAAAATTTCTTTAATGCCATTCCCGATAAAGGAAGCAACATTATCGCTTCTTCCGCTCTGAAAGAAAAAATGGATGCAGAAGAAGAAATGACTATCGTTTCCATCAGACAGCCCGATGCCTACTCGGCAGGACACATTGAAGGCGCGATCAATATCCCCTTCGGAAAAGATATGCAGAAACAGTTCGCTCAGCTTCCCAAAGATGAGAAAGTATATGTTTACTGTTATTCCGGTCAGACTGCCGGTCAGACTGTCGGCGTTCTGAGAATGCTCGGATACGATGCCGTTTCCATCAAAAGCGGTATGGGTAACGCAGGAACAGCCGGTTCCGGATGGGAAGTAGAAGGAAATCCTGTAGTTCAGTAAGATCTGCATATATGTTGCAAAATATAACCCGGGGCGTAGCTCCGGGTTTTTTACATCCCAAACTTCCCAATACTTTACGAAAAGGATATACTATCCATTCCTGATAGAGTCAGGGCAGGAAATAGAGAAGGTGAAAACTTATATTTTTGATATCGATCATACCTTGCTAAGAAGTGCGACCGGTATCTATTTCGTCAAAGAAGGGCTTACCCGCAAGTTCTTTCAAAGACGGCAATTAATCAGAATTCCCATTGTCCTCATCAAATACCGCATGGGTTTCCTAAAAGGAAATATCGTCGAACGGGAAATACCCTTTATGAAAGGGCTGACCAGAAAGGATATTGAAGAAATCGGTCGAGCCGGTTTCCGGAAATACGGGCTTTCAGATGTCTATGAAGACGCTAAAAATCTGATTCAAAATCTGAAAAATCAAGGTTCTCATGTTATTTTCGCAACATCATCTTTTGATTATTCCGTTCGTCCCGTAGCCGAATACTTCGGAATTGATGATGTGATAGCCAGTTCTTTCGAATTTGACGGAGATTCCTGCACCGGTTATATCGAGGGCCGGGCTGCTTTCGGCGATTCAAAGAAAACCAAGGTAATGGCTTATCTGGAAGATCGGGGAATTAATAAAAATGATTGCGTCTTTTATTCCGATTCGCACCATGATATTCCATTGCTCGAATATGTCGGCAAAGCCGTCGCTGTCAATCCCGACCGGAAACTGAAATCCGCTGCAATTAAAAACGGATGGGAAATCCTCCGCTTCCGCTGATATTCTCCATGTCATTTAAAATCAAGAATTATTCTGTCCATTCTGTAGAATCCTATATTAGGATTATGCTTGATGTATGAAGAAGAAGTCGTAAAGGAAATTATAAGTTTTATCGATTCTCATCTGAATGAAGAGATCACTCTGAAAAAAATCAGTGACGCCGTCTGTTATTCCGAAGAGCACACCAGCCGCTTTTTCAAGAAAGAGACGGGGGAGAATCTCTTTGATTTCATAAGGTGCAGAAGGCTGCTGAGAGCGGCTGAGCGGTTGAAGAATGAAGGAGGGAAAATAATCAATGTCGCTTTCGATCACGGTTTTAACTCCCATGAAGTCTTTACCAGAGCTTTTTCGACATACTTCGGTATTTCTCCTAAAAGGTTCCGGAAGATTAAGCCGGAAATAAAACATTTTATGCCGAAGGGGCTTAAAGTATTCCCTTTGGACTATGGAGAGAACAATATGGCGAATTTAATTATTTTTACGCAGGTCATGGAGAAAGAGGAAAGGCGGCTTTTGTTTTACCCCGGAAAAAAAGCAACACACTACTTTGAATATTGCGATGAACTCGGATGCGATATCTGGGGTAAGCTTCTTGAAATCCAGGGGACCCTCGATGAACCGCTCGGTTTGTGGCTTCCGGAAAAGCTACGCGGAGATTCCTGCTCTCCCTATGTTCAGGGGGTCGAAGTCCCGATTGATTTTTCCGGCGATATCCCCGCTGGAATTGAATCCGTCATATTGCCGGCAGGAACATTTATGATTTTTCAGAGCCAACCCTATGAAGAAAGCGATGAAAAGATGATTGAAGTCATTCAAGCGGTCCAACAGGGGATAAAGGAATATAAACCTCAATCGTACGGTTTTGAGTGGGCTGAAGAGGATTCTCCCCGATACCAACTGGCTCCGCTTGGCGAAAGAGGATATGTGGAAGCTGTTCCCGTTCGAAAAATCCGCTAGCATAAGCTGAAACCGAAGATTATTCTTCCGCTTTCATATTTCCCTTTTATCTGTAGCATCTCCTGTTCCTGTACTGTATAATTAGTTAGGGCAGGGATGCTTTTCTCATCAAATAGCTCTATCCCGCCTCTGGCGGAGCGGGTAGTAGATGATCTGCTCCGCTTTCTGTTTATTCTTAAATACCAAGCTGGAATGGGGACCGGAGAATTGCGGTCAAATAGATGTTCATACTCTCGCTTGTGAGAAAAAGCTTATTAAAGCCAAAGCGTCCAATCCCGAAAAAGGTTTTCCGGTAAAAAAAGGCTGTCCTGATCGAACAGGACAGCCAGGGTATAATTAAAGGAGATTCGGCAGGAACATTACGATGGACGGTATGTAGGTTACGATCAGCAGCACGATCAGAAGGGCTATGATAAAAGGCCATATTTCCTTCATGAAATCTCCGACCGAAACTTTCGTAATCGAGCAGGTCGTAAACATCATGGATCCGAAAGGAGGTGTGATTCCTCCGATCATGATATTGACGATAAGCACCAGGCCGAAATGTACAACATCGATTCCCATGGTTTTTATAACCGGCACGAGGAGGGGGGCTACGATAATCAGGACAGCTCCTCCTTCCAGAAACATACCCAGAAAAAGAAGCATGACATTAATGATTATCAGCATGAGCCATGGAGAACCGGAAAAAGTCATCAGAGACTGGGTCAGCTGATGAGGAATTCTCTCCCAGCTCATATACTGCCCGAAAACAGAGGCGGCGATGATAATCAGAACGACCGAACTAGTCGAGTATATGGTGTTTTTTATAATTATAGGGAAATGTTTCCACTTCAGTTCCTTGTAGAAAAAAGCCCCTACGACAGTACAGAACAGTACGGCTATGGCACCGGCTTCCGTCGGGGTGAAAACACCGAAACGGATACCGAGAATAATGCCGAAGGGGAGAAGCAGCGCCCAGATGGATTCCCGGAGCTGAACCAATATGTCTTTCAGGGGAGACATCTTTTCTCTTGTCGGAAGATACCCTCTCTTTTTGGATATGAGGTTTACAGCGACCATCAGGGCAATGCACATGAGAATGCCCGGAACATAACCTCCGATAAACATTTTAGCAACGGAAGCCTGGGCGATAAGGGCGTAAATAATCAGATTGATTCCCGGTGGGATAACCGGTGCAATAGAGGACGAAGCCGCTGTGATAGCAGTTGAAAAAGCTTTTCCGTAACCCCTTTTCGTCATTTCGGGAACCAGTATTTTTGACTGCATCGCCGCGTCGGCGTTGGCGGAACCGGAGATCCCTCCCATCATGGTACTGAGAACGACGTTGACCTGCGCCAGACCTCCTTTCATGTGCCCGGTGAGAACATCGGCCATTTTCATAAGACTCGAGCTTATTCCGGAGTAATTCATGATTTCACCGACCATGATAAAAAAAGGTACGGCCAGCAGGGGAAAGGATGATGCCGATGTTATGAACTTCTGCAGAATAAGATCGGGAGGCGTCCCCACACTGGCGAACGTGAAATAGGCAAGAGTCGCCGCAATCAGGGCAAAGGCTATGGGAATGCTGGAAAAATAGAGGATCATTACAATAATTATGGGAAAAACAGTCATGCTTCAGTCTCCTCTTTTTGGCTTTCCCTGTTTGTGAAGAGCCGAATTTCTATTACGAGAAAGCGTATGGCGTGTATTGTCATAAGGCCGAAACCGACCGTAATTGCCAGATTGACATACAGGGCTGGAATATCCAGGACCGGAGTCCTTTTCAATTTATTCGCCTGAATAAAAAGCGTACTCAGGTAACAGATATAGCTGTTAATGATAATCATCATGAAATTAATGATGATGGAAATAATTTCCCTGACTTTTTCGGGAAAGAGCTTTGTTATAATATCAATGCCTATGTGCATCTTGTACTTGTAAGCGGCGGCAGCGCCGACAAAAACGCTCCAGATAAAGGCCGTAGTAGCCACTTCTTCCACCCAGAAAAGTCCACTGTGGAATAAGTATCGCAATATGACGTTGACAATAACAACCGAGACTGTTATCAGCAGAAAAAAACCGCTGAAAACAACTTCAAAATTCTGTGTGAATTTCTTTAAAAGATTCATATTCAAACCTGCCCGTCAAGAAAAAAGTCCCTGCAACCGGCAGGGACTTTTCTTACCTGTTTTAATAAATTATCTCATGGAATCGAGTTCTGCGAAAATGGAATCGAAGATGCCCGGTGTCATTCCATCCTGTTCTTTGTAAAGAGGAGCCAGGGCTTTCCGGAAAGCATCGCCGTCGACTTCGTTGAACATGACTCCGTAAGATTCAAGCTCTTTGACGACATCGCCATGCTGGGATTTCAAGAGGCTGACCATCTCGTCCGCGCCTTTTGTAAATTCTTCCTGAACGATAGATCTGTACTCTTCGGGAATCCTGTCCCAGACTTCTGTGGATATGTATACACCGCAGGTTCCCAGGATGTGGCGAGTGTTTGCTACGTTCTTTGTTGGTCCTTCATATACTTTTGTTCCGAGGTTTGTGAACTCAGAACCTTCAAGTCCGTCAACGACTCCCTGCTGTACGGCGGAAAGTGTTTCTCCCCAGGGAAGAGGTGTCGCGTTGGCGCCCATGGCTGTCAGGGTATCAATATAGGATTTTGATCCGGGTGTACGGATCTTCATTCCATTAAGGTCAGCGGGGGTCGTTATAACTTTTTTGGTGATCAGATTCCTGAAACCGTAGATATAGTCGAGGGCGAGAATTTTTATTCCCTGCTCTTCAGCTTTGGCTTTCATTTCCTCAACGATCGGTCTTTGTGTCAATTCTACATACTCATCGAAGCTGCGGTACATCATAGGAGCGTAAAGCGCTTTGAAATCGGGAACATAATCACCGATAAAAGAGGGGTCTTCCACGGAAATGAAATCGGCGCCGCGAACAACTTGTTCCACACCTTCTTTATAGGCAGGTAACTGAGCCTGTGGGAAAGTCTGGATTTCAATAGCTCCGTTTGTTCTTTCAAGAATCCTTTCGGCAACTAAATCCATGGATTTTGTCAGCTGCTCTGCAGGACTGAAGACATGGCTGAGCTTCAGAACCAGTTTATAATCATCTCCCGTTCCTTCTTCCTGCTGTCCTCCCGCATAAATAAATGATGCGGAGAGGAGAATGGCTGTCATCAGTGCCAGTGCTTTTTTGTGCATAAATTTCTCCTGTTTTTTCATTTCTCTCTGCTTGATGAATACTATCAAACATACAATGATCGAAAACGATCATAATAAAACAATATCATGGGTGATTTTGGCTGTCAAAAGAAAATTGAAAAAAAAAGATTGGAATCAATCGTAGTGAATCAGTTTTCGATTCTTGTTTGAATCACTTTGATTCCCAGTTCCTCGAAGTCCCGTTTGTAGCCCTCATCGAGAAAATGATCGGTTATCAAGGTTGTTATTCTGTTGACCGGAGATGTAACAAAATCGGAAACAAGACCTATTTTCCTGTGGTCGGCAACGACGATAATCTCACCGATTGTCCGGTTAATCATCAGTTTCGTTGTTTCAGCCGCATCCTGTCTGGGGGTTGTCAAGCCGTGGCGGAAGCTGATTCCATGGACTCCCAGAATTGCTTTGCTCGCATTTACCTGGTTTATAATTTCATTGGTAAAGCTTCCGTGAAAAGTATTGTATTGAGGCTTGTAAAGGCCTCCGGCGATGATAAGATCGACATTCTCATTCCGAACCTGACCGATTGCCCCGGCGTTTGTCGTTACAATTTTAACATTATTACTTGTTATGTAACGGAATACGTGAAAGGTTGTCGAACCGCCGTTTATAAAAACCGTATCGCCGTCTTCAATCAGTTCCGCAGCCTTTTTTCCAATCTGGTCTTTGTTTTCAAGTTCGAGATCGGATCTGTTCGAATAATTGATTTCCTTTGTGATTCTCCGGCTGGAAATGGCTCCTCCATGAGTTCTCTCCAGAAGGTTCTTGTTTTCCAGGTAGGTCAGGTCCCTGCGAATGGTAATCTCCGACACATCGAGAAGCCGGCTCAGATCGGGAACCCGTACATGCCCATCCCTTTGAAGTAGTTCGAGAATTCTTTTCTGTCTGGAAACAAGGTCCTGCATCTGGAGGTTATCTGATTCAGCCATAGGGACATTATAGGTCTCATGTCTTCACTTATCAACTATAACAAATCAAATAAAATGGTTGCAAACGATCAGAATGAGTGTGTATAATGATCGAAAACGTTCATTATGGATTGAAAAATGATTGATGATTTATTGAAAGCAATGAAAAAAGCCTTGTCTCTTCTGGAGAGGCAGCAAGAGAAGCAGATCCTGCTTTTTCATCATAACGATACAGACGGACTCAGTTCCGGTGCTGTTCTCATGGAGGCTTTCAATCGGTGCGGCTATGAAGTTACCCGTTATTCTCTGGAGAAACCATATCCTCAGGTTCTGGAAAAAGTTTTTAAAACAGAAGGACACATTATTGTCTTTGCTGATTTCGCCGGTAAAATAGCCCCGGAGATTTCACGGATCAACAAAGGAAGGAATCTGGTCATCATTCTCGACCATCACCCTGCCGAATATATTGAAGATGATACTGTTTTCAATCTGGATGGTGAACTGCACGGTCTGAAAGGCGACCGCGACATATCCGCGTCAGCTACGGCTTTCCTCTTTTCCTCTCTTTTACTGGAGTCCAGAGGATTAAGTCCCGATTCTTTAGTCCATCTGGGGGTTCTCGGAGCCATTGGTGACGGTTTCTTTGTAAACGGGGCGCTTTCCGGTATTAATAGCGATCTTTTTAAAAGAGCCGAAAAAGCCGGTACAATGAGATCTGAAAAAACAGAAGCCGGCATACAGTATTACATCAGGCTCGGCGAAGGGGAGTATTCCGCCGATTATATATGTTCGCTCCTTGATACTCTGGGCGGAGTCGCTTATTACAGTGGTGGTACCGACAGAGGAATAACTGTTTGTCTCGAGGGGATGACTGATGAGATACGGGAATACGAGACATCGCTTAAAAAACTCCAGAATGAAATTTTCGATAGAGAGAAAGAGAATCTCTCGAAGAATCTTATTACAACAGGAAGCATTCAGTGGTTCGACGTCGGAAGACGTTTCGAACCCATGGGGGTGAAAATGATCGGAGTATTCTGCACTTTGATCAAAGATTCTGACCTCGTGGACCGAACCAGGTATCTGGCGGGTTTCCAGCAGGTGCCCGATATGGTTCCGGGATTCGGAGATATTGATTTTCGATCGACTAAAGTCTCCATGCGGGTTTCTGCGGATCTGACCGAGGCAATCCGGAGAGGAGACGAACCGGGGTTAAGCGATTTTCTTCCGGAAGCGACCCTGAGGCTCGGAGGATTTGCAGATGCCTGTCACAGCTTATCGGCGGCGACAACTGTTTCCATCGGGCAGGAGCGGGATCTAATAAATGAAGCGGAAAAAGTTCTGGTTAAAAGGAGAATGAGAAATGAGTAGCGTGGGGAAAGGGTTTGGCAAAACCATACTTATCGGGGATCAGTTTGTTCTGTGGGAAATACCGGCCGTACTGGCGGCAATTCCTTTTGAGACCCTGTGTACAGTCGAGCGGCTGAACGATGGGTCAGGCTGGATTCTTGAAGATAACCGCATTGAAGTACCGGGGTATAAAAAAGCCAAAGAAGCAGACTGCAAGGTTTCTTTTGACCGGATGGTAGAAGTGATGGGGCTCGATCTGAACAGGAATCCTATAAAAATCACTGTCGCCGGAGATCTTCTGGCTGGAAGCGGTGTCGGAGCCAGCGCAGCCATATGCGTTTCTTTTGCCAGAGCATGCAATAAAGAGTTTGATCTGGGAATGGATATACTCGATATCAATCATGTTGCCTGGGAGGGGGAATTCGGTTATCACGGACTGCCCAGCGGGCTTGATAATACTGTGTCAACCTACGGCGGCGTAATCAAGTACCGGATAAAAGAGGGTGTGAAACAGTTCGAACGCGTTCATCTATCGGAGCCGATCGAAATCGTGCTGGGAAACAGCGGCGTTACAGCTAATACCGCTTCTCTGAAAGGTTTTCTTGAAGAGCAGGAAAAAGCCGATCCCGGGCTTTTCAGAGAGCGGCTGGATTTGATTCGAAAACAGGTGGAGGAGCTCGGTACTGTCCTTTCGGGAGGTGACTTGAAAGCAACAGGCCGTATTATGAATGAGAATCACAAAATTCTGATAGATATGGGATTGTCCCATGACAAACTGATAGAGCTTTGCGATCTGGCCAATTCTCTCGGGGCTTACGGAGCCAAGGTCACGGGAGGCGGACGGGGAGGATATATGGTCGCCCTCACTCCGGGAAAAGAACTTCAGGATAAAGTCGCATCGGCATTTGAGGAAAGAGGGATTTCCACAATCCGGGCGACAATCGGCGGTAAACCGACTGATGACGTGGCGTTTCAGATTTTGAAATAAAGATTTACTTTTTTATCAATAGCAATTTGCCCTGCCATCCGGCGGGGTTTTTTTCATGGAAAGGTGGGACTGATGAGCTTTTGGAATATTTTCTCTCTTTTAGGCGGACTGGCTGTTTTTCTCTATGGAATGATGGAGATGAATAAAAATCTGACTTCTCTTGCCGGGAGTCGGATGAAATCTCTTATGCTGAAGCTGACTAAGGGACCGGTCAGAGGATATGCCACGGGACTCGGGATTACGATGATAAATCAATCCTCATCGGCGACGACCGTTCTCGAAGCGGCACTGGTCGGCGCCGGACTGATGACGTTTCAACAGAGTCTGGCTGTTACTCTCGGGGCAGAGCTGGGCTCGACATTTCTGCCCCAGCTGGTTGCCTTTCCGTCAATAACGAAATTCTCATCCCTTATCGTTTTCGCCGGGTTTATATTGATGATTACGGTAAAAAACAGGAAACGAAGGAAAGCCGCGAAAACTCTATTCACTTTCGGACTACTTTTCCTGGGGATGGAAATGATGTCCCTTTCTCTTAAGCCCCTGAGAACCTATGAACCGTTTATCCACCTGATGAAAAGTGTTGAAAACCCTTTTCTCGGTATATTGCTGGGGCTTCTGTTTACCATGCTGATACAATCTTCGGGAGCAACAACCGGCATCACGATCGCCATGGCTCAGGCGGGAGCCATTTCCATCGAACAGGCCGTTCCCATCAATCTCGGGGCGGCCATCGGAACCTGTATTACAGCCATTCTCGGCAGTTTGACTCTCAACTGGGAAGCCAAGCGCTCAGCTTATATTCATGTTGTATTTCAGGTGATCGGTGCTTTCTGGGTCGTCATTCTGCTGTTAATCAGTTTCAGAGGCGAACGATTGTACATATGGTGGATAAAATGGTTTACCCTTCATGTTCTGGGAACTGATAGTCTGGCCCGGCAGATTGCTATGGGATTCACTTTCATGCCGCTTATTAATCATCTGATTCTTTTTCCGAATCTGTCTCTGCTTTTAAAGGGCTTCGAAAGGTTCTTCCCCGCTAAAGAATCCCCCGGACCCTTCGGTCCGGACTATGTGAATGATTCCCTTATCGAGCAGAATGTAGATCTGGCGCTTGTCATGGCGAAGAAGGAAATAGGCCGGGTGATTGTTTACATCCAGGAAATGATAGATGAGATGAAAAGCGCATTCAGGAGTAGAGATAATTCGGTTCTAAACAAAGTCAGCTCGCTTGATTCAAAAGTCGATATTCTTCATAAAGCCATAATTACTTTTCTGGCGAGGCTGTCACAGGTAGAGCTTTCATCTGCTCAGTCTCAGCAATGCCTGAATTACATTTATATTCAGAATGAACTGGAATCCATCGGCGATGTTATCGACAAGAATATCATGTCTCTGGCAGCGAAGAAGATGGACAGGAATCTCCTTTTTTCCGAAGAGGGTTTTCATGAGCTGGAACACCTGATTTATAAAGTAAACCGGAATTTCAGGACTCTTTCCGAGGCTCTTCTTTCAGAGAATCGGGATTTGGCTCTCTCTCTGACTAAATCCTATGAATGGCGCGAAGAAGAAAAATACAAAGAATTTCATATAGAAAGACTCCACAGGGGGCAGGCCGAATCTCTCGCTACATCCTCAGTTCATCTGGATATGATTTCCTATCTCTCCAGAATTAATAGCCATATCGCTTATATAGCCGGGAGACTTAGCTCTGTCTGATCAGATAGCCTGCTCTGTCCTCGCTATTATATCGTCCTGAGTCTCTTCTGAGAGATTGGTATAGAAGGCCGAATAACCGGCGACTCTGACTATAAGATCCCTGTATTGCCGGGGATCTTTTTTTGCGGCCAGAAGAGTCTCCCTGTCTATGATATTGAACTGGATGTGCCAGCCTTTCAATCTGTCGAAAAATCCATGAAGAAGGGAAATAAGCTTCTCTCTCTTTTCTTCTGTCTGCAGGCTGAGCGGAGAGAGTTTCTGGTTGAGAAGGACGCCGCCCAGTATTTTTCCGGTCGGCAGCTTGGCCAGACTTTTCATTACAGCCGTCGGGCCCTGTCTGTCAGCTCCGGCGCTCGGTGAGGCGCCTTCAGCCAGAGGCTGCCAGGCTTTTCTGCCGTCGGGAGTCGCCGGAACGACCGAGCCTGCCGGAACATTCCCCGATATGCTGGAGGTTCCGGCATAGTATTTGCCTCCGATGGGGCCTTTCCCTTCCCTGATAGTGCCGTATTTACTGATTTCATCAATATAATAATGATAAGCTTCTCCGATAAGAGAGTCGACATAATCATCGTCATTCCCATACTTGGGTGCGCCGTTCAGAAGAAGCTGACGTACTTTTTCTCCGTCCGGACCTTCGAAATTGCTGTTCACTGCTTCCATCAGCTGAAGGGGCGTCAGGCGTTTCTCTTCGAAAACCAGCTTTTTTATAACAGCGAGTGAGTCGGCCAGGTTGGCTATTCCCACCTGAAGTCCCGATACGAAATCGTATTTGCTTCCGCCCTGGTGGACTGTCATTCCCCGTTCCAGACAGGGATCGGTGAAGGCTGAACAGAGAAGGTCCGGGGTTTCATCGCGAAGCACGGTGTCTATGGCCGTATCGATCTCGATTCCCACTTTGGCATAAAAGCGAACCTGTTTTTCCCAGGCTTTCATCACCTGGCTGAAATCTGTGAAATCCTCGAAACGGCCGGTTCCGGGACAGAACTGTTTTCCGCTGACCGGATCAGTGCCGTTGTTGAGCGCCGCCATAAATACGCGCATGAAATTGAGAAAGTGTTTTCCCGTGCAGCGATAGCCCCATTTGCCCGGGACTGCCGTTTCTATGCAACCGATAGCCGAATAATCCCAGGCATCCTCCGCTTCCACACCGAGATTCAGAAAGGAGGGAATGACAATGGCATCGTTATTAAAAGCGGGCATGCCGAATCCCATGCGGATTACATCCACGCACTCTTTGAGAAAAGCCGGATTGATTTTCTGATGGAACCGAACCGAGAGATTCGGCTGTGTCAGTTTTGTTTCTCCCACGGAACGGAGAATCAGATAACTTAAATCATTGACCGCATCGGAGCCGTCGCGCAACTGACCGCCTATGGTCACGTTCTGATATAGGGGCCCGCCGGCGGAAAATCGGGTGTGGGACCAGGATCTGATTTTTTTCATGCTGACCAGTTTCAGCCAAAGGGATTCCAGCAGCTCCATGACAAAATCATCGGATATCAGCCCCTTTTCTTTGTCCTCTTTGTAAAACGGGTAGAGATACTGATCCATCCTGCCCAGAGACTGGGAATGGCCGTTGCTTTCGATCTGGAGAACAAGCTGAATAAAAAAAGTGAGCTGAAGGGCCTGATAGAAGTTTTCCGGCCTGGAATGGGTGATATGAAGACAGTTTTCGCTTATCAACTCCAGTTCCTTCCATCTCTTCTCATTCTTTACCTTCGCTGCCGATTCCAAAGCCAAAGCGGCATATCGTGAGATAAAAACCTGAAGAGCTTTGAGGCTTATGAGTACTGAACGGTAAAAATCTCTCTTCTCCTGATCCGTTTCAGTTGAGGCTTCGGATTGGCGGAGCTTCTCTTCGGTAAGAGCTGCATACCACCCCAGACCCTTTTCGAGAATCTTTCTGTGATGAGCCGCAATGTGGGCATCTCCCGAGGTGAGATTGCCCTCCGCCCGGATAATCGATGTATCGTGAATCTCCCCGAGTGTGCCGGACATGAGGGCCCGTCCTTTGTCGAGAGTCGTGCGGCCTTCCCAGAACCGGCAGATTTGCAGAAGCTCCTCTTTCGTTTTCCTTTCGGGGTAGTACGCGTCTCCGGGCCGTTTTTCAAATTCATCGATTTCTTTGATGATCCATTCCACTGCGTACTCCGGGAAGATCGGTGCAGCATAGATTGCCGATGAGTGATTCCCCGCCAGAAGGTCTTCCGGTTCTATGCGGATCGTCATGTTTTCCAGAGTTTTCTTCAGTCCGTAAGCCCTTTTTATTATGACGGGCTGATCATCGCGGAGACGGTAGGCATCGGTGTAAAACCGGGCACGCTCCGTGCAGATAGACGGTGTGGATGATAGGATTCTCTCCCTATATCGATTAATTCTTTCGGTCATACATACTCCCTGATTTATATTAGAGTAATTTCATGCGAAAGTCAAAAACGAAAATAACGAAAACAATAAAGAAGTTGAAGGTTTTCGTTCGAAACTGTATGATAAAGCATGATTAACCGCCATGAACAGATTCTGAATATCGTCAACAGAGAGAATGAAGTTTCGGTCAACCGTCTGGCGGAACTTCTGAAGGTGTCGCTTGTCACAATACGCAGTGACCTCAGGGCTCTTGAGGAAGAGAAACTCCTGATGCGAACTCACGGAGGGGCTGCGTTGCCCCCTGTCGATGATATCACCCATCGCCTGAGCATCAATTTCCCTACCAAAAAAAGAATAGCCGCCGCAGCTGCGGATCTGGTGAAGGATGGAGAGACCATTCTTCTCGAAGCCGGATCGACTATCTCCCTTATGGCCCGTTTTCTTGCAGAGCGGAAAGATCTCAATGTCATCACCAATAACGCTTTTGTCGCGCGGCAGTTTAAAAACTCCCTTTCGGTCAATGTCATTCTCATGGGGGGATTGTTTCAGAAGGAAAGCGAAACCCTGGTCGGTCCCCTGGTCGCCGAATATCTCAGCTATTATAACTTCTCAAAAGTCTTTCTCGGAATGGACGGTTTTACGTCCGATGAGGGACTGATGTGCCGCGATCTTGAAAGAGCGGAAGTCATGGCCAGGTTTGTCGAAAAAGGGGAGACGATTTATGTTCTTTCCGATTCAGGCAAATTCGGAAAGACAGCAGTGCGGACGGTTTGTCCTCCCGGAGATATCGATTGTATTATCACCGATGGAAATCTTGAGGAGAGCTACAGAACCTTCTTTACCGGTATAGGAACAGAAATCCTGGAAGTTTAAGATCGATTCCCTTAACCAAATCTCTCTTTATTATCTGATATCCTGGACTGTTCCCGGGAAGCCCTTTCCAGAACCGTATCTTTTCTGGAAAAGGAGAATCTTCTCGTTAAGCAGGGCCGTTTCATCACGATCCGCCGGGTCGCCGATCTGGAAGAGCGCCTGTCAATTTTCTGACTTATCATTTTCCGGTTTTCAGTCTACCCTTAGAACATCTGTCCACTTAGAGATCGCTGCCGACCTGAAAACTGTCAATAGGATTCCCGGGTTTCATCTCTGTTCCTTCATACATGAGAGGGCCTGGAATACATGGAAAGCACTATCCGGTCCAACAGGGAACTGTTTAACCACTTAATAAGCCTTTTCATGATCCTGGCCTGTCCCGTCGTGTCATAAATGGCTTTCGGCTTTCGGGCCGTTCCGGCGTGAACCATGTCTTTTACGGTGCTTTCCGGTCCCGGACAGGTCTCGTAGGATTGGATGATGTATTCCCTGAACCCTTTCATTAAAGGCTTGTAGTCATCGGGATAGTCAATCTTATCCAGGGTTTTTATCGCCACATTGTCAAAATTCGTTTTTACGGCTCCGGGGTGGATCATAATCACTTTTATGCCCAGTCCTCTCACTTCCTGACGCAGGGCCGTTCCCATGGCGAACAGGGCATGCTTTGTCGAGGCGTACCAGCCCAGTCCCGCAGTGGAGAGATGGCTCATCAGCGATGCCGTAAGGATAATTCTTCCCGATTTTCTGGCCCGCATATGGGGCAGCACCGCTTGTATCAGTCTTGCCTGGCCGAAAAGATTGACATCGTATTGATATTTAAGGTCATCGAGAGATATGTTTTCTATATTGCCGTATATACCGTAACCGGCATTTCCGTAGACGATATCAATCTGTCCTTTCTCGCTTATTATCCTGTCGACGGCGTTCTTTACATCGTCATCGCTGGTGACATCAACTTTTATAAGCGTGGCTCCCATCTTTTCCAGGTCAGCCATAGGCTCCAATCGTCGGGCTGTTGCATAAACATCATAACCCATTTTTAATAATTCTCTTGCTGTATCATGTCCGAATCCGGCGGAAGCTCCGGTGATAAGTACTACGTCTTTGTTTTTCATGTTACTAAAGTAAGAAGGGATAATAGGACCGTCAAGAAATAACCAGGTTTTCCTAATAGCTGAAATCCATTAAAGTAATACCATGCAGGTAATATCAAGACCGGCCGGAGATGAATTAAGCCCGATTGTTCAGGAGATCTGGCATGTTGAATTTGCTGAAGGCGATAAGGTCTCGACGCGGGATTTAATTATGCCGACAGGTACGCTTCATGTGGTTTTCAATTTCTGTGATGATTATTATATTGCAGAGAATGGCGGGAAAGGGATGAAGCTTCCGTCGATTCTCGTAACCGGCCAGCTCGACCGGGTATGGGAAATCCGTTATGGAAAGAATACGAATCAGATCGGTCTTTCGCTTACACCGGCGGGGTTTCTCAAATTGTTTCATGTCCCCGGAGCTCTTTATACCGGCTCGATAATTGATGGCCGACAGTCTCCCTGGAACTTATCTGATTTATATTCCGAACTGAAGGTCTGCAGGAATTTCGAAGAGTCGTCATCACTGCTTGAAACCTATGTTGAAGAGAAATCAGGAACCGGACAGCAGCTTGAGCGTATGAATGGAATTCTGGAAGTGATAGAGTCTTCTGAGGGGAACATAGCTATTCAGACACTGTCCGATAAGTATGGCTTATCCTTGAGTGCCTTCGAGAGATTCTTTAAGAAAACCGTAGGTATGACTCCAAAAGCCTATGCGAACATAGTCAGATTCGCTGTGGCTTTGAAGCAATTAAATGAGGGAGACCGGCTTATCGATCACTTTTACGATCAATCTCATTTTATAAAAGCCTGTAAGAAATACACAGGCAAGACTCCCACCGAATTAATAACGGGAACCGAAGAAATCACTCTTCAACATATGCTGAAACAGCGCTGATTTTTTACAATACGAAAATCCCGTCCTCTATTAGATTATTACTAAATCAAAGTTATGAGGTGTTATGGATGAGTGAAAAGATATTATTGGCCGGTGCTACCGGTTATCTGGGAAATCATATTGCCCGGGAACTGAAAAAAAAAGGTTATTGGGTTCGGGTTCTCATCAGGAAAGAAGAGCAGAAGAAGCAACTGGAGAATATGGATGATTATTTTGTCGGCTCCATTACAGATCCGGACTCTCTGAAAGGGGTAACGGAAGGTATAGACAGAGTTATAAGTACGGTCGGCATTACAAGGCAGAAAGACGGTCTGACCTATATGGATGTCGATTATCAGGGCAATGCCAATCTCCTGAATGAAGCGAAACAATCGAACGTTCAATCCTTTATGTATATATCCGCCATTAATGGCGATAAAATGACGCATCTTAAGATTTTTCAAGCGAAAGAACGATTTGTTCAGGAACTTGTCGGATCCGGTTTGGATTATGTTATTATCCGTCCCAATGGTTACTTTTCCGATATGGCTGATTTTCTCAATATGGCCAAAAGTGGCAAGGTCTATCTTTTCGGAGATGGATCGTTCAGACTCAATCCCGTCTCCGGGAAAGATCTGGCCTCCTATTGCGTCGATCATTTGAACAGGAAAAGCTGTGAGCTGACTATTGGAGGTCCAGATCTCTTCTCTCAGAATGAACTGGCGGAACTGGCTCTGGCGGCTTACGGAAGCCATGGCAAAGTCATTCACCTGCCCGACTGGATCAGAGTAGCTGTCATCAGCCTGTTAAGAATATTTACCGGTTCTAAAACATATGGTCCCGTTGAATTTTTTCTCACGGCTATGGCGATGGATAATATCGCTGAACAGTATGGGGATCATCATCTGGAAGATCATTTTAAAGCCATCGTTACTAATGGCGGGTCCGATTTGTAAAACTCTGTAGAAATATAAAAAGGATTGCTGCTTTTTTTATGAGTCGAAGATGATTATGACTCCTCTCTCCCTTAAAATCCTTACGTCATCGGCAGATCTCAGAGGATTTCCTATGAGATTGAGATACTTCAAATCTTCCAGGGTGATGAGAGGAGAAATGTCCTCAATATCGTTGAAGGATAGATCCAGAATCCTGAGCGAGGTGAGGGCTGCCAGTTCATCGACATAAGTAATCTGGTTCCACGACAGATCGAGCATCTGGAGCTGAGTGAGTCGGGAAAGGTCGGAGAGATGGGAGATCCGGTTCCGGCTGAGAATCAGTTCCGTTATATTGATGCAGTATTCCAGACCCGTCAGATCTCCGATCCCCTCTTCGCTTAAATCCAGTTCTCCGTCCAGATGATAAAGGTCCTTCGGAAGGAATTCACCGGGGAGGTTTCCGTACATCATGGCTCTGACCGCCTCAATGAACTCGAAGAAGTCATCTTCGGTAACTCTTGTCCTGTCTTCGCTGGTATAGAGAAAATCATCGCTTTCGAAATCATCATTAAAGGGGTTGGTCCAGTACTCCTCTCTGAAGGTAAAATCTTTGGAGAATTTCCTTTTCTTTCCGGAATGGCGTGGTTGCCGGGGAGGTTGAATAATATCTCTACTGACAGATTGTTCCATTTTCGTCAGCATCTCTCTTTGCCCTGTTGCAGAGAGCTCTCTTATTTTTCTATGGATGACAGCCCGTCTGTCGGGATGATAGAAGAGCATCATCTTCCGGAAAGTTCCGGCCGGTTTCGCTTCAAATTCACCCGCTTTGATGTCCAGAGCAGAGGCATATTTTCTGAGGGACTGATAATCGCTATTTCTGTAGGCTTCGATAATAAGCGATGAAATCTTCTTCAGCTTCTCTTCGTTAAACAGTCCGATAAGCCTGTCGGCATCAATTTGAAATTCGGTCAATCAGATCTCCTCTTGACAAATAAACCGGCTTGCATTATTATTTATGTATAAGCATTTAAATTGTTGTAAGGCAACGGTTTATTTGCTTTTTTTTTGCTGGTTTTTAATTCCAAGAATAGGCTTTATTCACAATTTTGACAAGTTGTTTCTGTTGCTGTTTTATTCAGAAAAATTGAATGAGCCGGACGGGGAAAAGGTTAAACTCCCGGTCAGGCGTAGTTACAGCCGCCTGACCGAATTTCAAGAATCAGCTGCCCAGAATCGGGACCAGCGCCAGCAGCACGCCCGCCGCTACAGCGGAACCCACTACTCCCGCCACGTTGGGACCCATGGCATGCATGAGCAGAAAGTTTCCCGGGTTCTCTTCAAGCCCCACTTTATTGACCACTCTGGCCGCCATGGGCACGGCAGATACTCCCGCCGCTCCAATGAGGGGATTGATAGGTCTTTTGCTGAATCTGTTCATCAGTTTCGCAAGAAGAACGCCGGAAGCCGTTCCGATGGCAAAAGCCGCCAGGCCGAGAAGCAGAATTCCCAGAGTGGTGGCGTTCAGAAAGACTGCGGCCTGCATTTTGGAACCGACGGAAAGGCCGAGCATTATGGTCACGGTATTCATAAGCGCGTTCTGAGCTGTATTGGACAGTCTGTCGGTTACCAGGCTCTCTTTCAATAAATTGCCGAACATAAGCATGCCGACAAGTGGTGTGGCGCTGGGCAGCAGAAGGATGCATAGCATTAGCACAATCAGAGGAAAAACGATTTTCTCCGCTTTGCTCACTTCTCTGAGCTGTTCCATTTTTATCCGCCGTTCTTCAGGAGTTGTGAGCGCTTTCATGATGGGCGGCTGGATGATAGGCACCAATGCCATATAGCTGTAAGCGGCCACTGCTATGGGACCTAGATAAGCAGGCGCTAATCTGGATGCTGTGAAAATGGCTGTGGGGCCGTCGGCGCCTCCGATGATTCCGATCGAACCGGCCACATGGAGGATGGACCGGGCCAGAGTGTCTCCTTCCGAGGTAGAGACGAAACTGAAACCGGGAATCAGCTCCAGGGCAACAGTTCCCAGAAGGGCTATGAAAATTCCGAACTGGGCGGCCGCTCCGAGAAGAAGGGTCCTCGGGTTGGCCAGAAGGGGACCGAAATCGGTCATGGCTCCCACTCCCATAAAGATCAACAGGGGAAAAAGCCCGCTCGCCACGCCTATGTTGTAAAACTGCCCGATGAAACCGCCGAAGGATTCGATAATGCTGTGGGCTTCTTTGTTGTATATGACTTCACCGCCATCGCTGAGAAAATAGGTCGCCTGACCGGCGATCTCCGCGAAGGGGATGTTGGAGAGAATGGCGCCGAAGCCGATGGGAATGAGAAGCAGCGGTTCAAAACCCTTCCTGACGGCCAGGTAGAGGAGGAGGATTCCCACGGCGATCATAATGAGATTGCCCGAACCGCCTTCCTGCAGAAAACCGTATAGGCCTGTGGAGAACCAGAGTTCCCTTATGGATTGGATAAGATCTTCTCTCATTGGATTCTGCCGTCCTTTTTAGCCCTGGCGGCCGCGATCGCCACGGCTACAGCGATTTCCGGTTTGGCTCTTCGTTCCGGAACGGGGACAGGCGCTGTTTCCGAAAAAAAACGCAATATAATTTTAGAACTCAGAGTCATAACGACCACTAAGAGGATCAGAAAACTAAAGACAAAAGCCATGCCGGCCAAGGTCAGGGTTAGTCCCTGGTTTAACATTGAATTCTCCTGCTGAATACTGTATTTATTAGTATTTTTCAGCAGTATGATCCCGATTGATGAAGTTGTAAGTAGGACTGGTTTTTAAAGATTTGTAGGACTATTCCTACACAAAGGGGTTTATGAGGGCTGATATTCCGCGAAATAATCAGCCGTAGATATTCCCGCCTTCCGAATCAATCGCCACAACAACGGGAAAATCTTCCACTTCCAGTTTATAGATGGCTTCGGGTCCCAGATCGCCGAAAGCCGCCAGTTCATTGGCTTTTATTTTCTGGGCATAAAGAGCGCCGCATCCGCCGTAGGCATAGAAATAAACACCTTTATTGCGGACGACAGAATCGGCCACTTCCTGTGCTCTGGGGCCTTTCCCGATCATTCCTTTCAGACCGTAATCCATCAGGGCCGGAGCAAAAGGGTCCATCCGGTAGGCTGTCGTGGGGCCGCAGGAACCGATGATTTTCCCGTCGGGAGTGGGGGCCGGTCCCATATAGAATACGGTCTGGCCTTTCAGGTCCACGGGGAAATCCTCGCCTTTTTCAAGCAGTTCGAAGAGTCTTTTATGGGCCTGGTCCCGGGCGCTGTAAATGGTTCCCGTCAGATAGACCTCATCTCCTGCTTTCATCTTTGCTATATCTTCCGCTCTTAAGGGCAGTGTAATTTTCATTTTTTTATCCTTATTTCTTTTTTCTTTGAAGCATCATCCCATTTTATTCTGTTACTACACACAGGGCGTGTGTATAATATATGTATATGAAGACGAGGACAAATGTGAGTATTGATAGCGAATTGCTCTCTGAAGCCAGAAATATGAATATTTCGATTTCGGCTGTTGCTGAAGGGGCCTTGAGAGTCAGACTGGCTGAGGAAAAAGAAAAAGCCTGGAAAAAAGAGAATAAAGAGGCCATTGATAAATACAATCAGCAAATTGATGAGACATGTGTCTTCAGTGAAGATATGAGAACTTTTTAATGCAGTTTCACCTCTACACGAACAAAGGAAAATCATCAGGGGAAACACCTCTCCTTCTCGATTTACAGACGCCTTTTCTCAGCGATCTTGCTACCCGTATTGTGGCTCCTGTCAGAAAAAAAACCAAAACAGAAGCCATTTTAATTTCAAAAATCCATATTCCCTTTATTCTCGACAACCAGGAATATACCGCTTACATTTCAGAAATGGCTGCAGTTCCTGTGAAGTACCTTGGTGAAGAAAAAGGATCTTTAGAATCGTTAAGAACAGAATTGATTGCAGCCGTAGATCTTATTTTTACTGGTTTTTAATTATCCTTTCCTTTTAACTCCACAATCGTTTTCCGGTCGGCCCAGCAGTTCACCGTTACCGCCACGGGGAGTCCGGCAATATGTGTCGGGAATTTTTCAACCTTTACGGCAAGGGTGGTAATATCACCTCCCAGTCCGCCGCCTCCGATTCCCAGCTCGTTGACCCTCTTTAGGATATCGTCTTCCAGCTGAGCATAATAGGGATCGGGGTGGCTGTCGTCCAGTTCTCGGATCAGCGCTTTTTTGGAGAGCTTCGCCGCGTAATCCATAGTTCCGCCGATACCGATGCCCAGTATGGTGGGCGGGCAGGGTGAGCCGCCCGCTTCCACGACGATCTTCGCGATGGACTCGATAACCTCATCGCGGCCTGCCGTCGGTTTGAACATGGCCAGGCGGGAGCAGTTTTCGCTTCCGAACCCTTTGAGCATAAGGCTGATTTTGAGATCGGATCCTTTTTTCAGTTCGTGATGTATAACAGCAGGGAGATTGTTTCCCGTGTTTTTCCGCCCGTTGAGGGGGTCTTCCACTACGGATTTTCTGAAATAACCCTCCTCATAGGCATCGGCTATGGCATCGTGGATAATATCATCGATAAAAGCGTCTTTGATCTCAACCTTATCGCCCATCTCCACGAAGGCAACGACCATCCCCGTATCCTGGCACATGGGCATATTTTCCCGTTCAGCCGATTCGAGATTTTCCGCGATGAAGCGGAGAACTTTTCCGGCCGGTCCGGTTTCTTTTTCAATGGCCTGGTGCAGAGCCCTTTTGACATCGCCGGGGAGGACGACGCCCGTCTTTTTGATTCCCGCTTTCAGGGCTTGGTAGATTTGCGCTCTCTCTATGATATGTTTCATAATTCCGTCTCCGGTTCCATCAGGATGTTTTCGAATCCCGCCGCTTCCTCTTTCGAGCCCACTCTTCCCACCAGGAGGTATTCCTTTGTATAGGGATCGTAAGTGAACTCTTTCCTCAGTTTGAAATCCTGTATCTGTCCCGATGATTTGACATGGGTCCGCACGCCGGTGCAGAACATCTCGTGATCGCCGATCTTGATATGCTGCTCCCGGGAGTTCTGTATCTTGATGTCCTTATTGATTATATCGAGAACTTTGGCCTCCAGTTCCCGGATATCGATATCCGGTTTTTCATCGAAACTGATGACGAAGCCGTGCTTGACATCGGAATGGAGTATGGGATTTTTATAGTTGTAATCCTGTTCCAGAACCATACTGGTGATATCTTCCGCCGAATGGGCCATCAATCTGTATTTTATGGTTTTGTGGGAGACCTCTTTGATCGCCAGAGGCGAGGGGCCGAAAACATTGGGACGGGCGACGATAACTTCCTCGCCGATCCCGAAGAGGATCTGGGCGTTGTATCCCAGGGCTTCATAGATAAGGTCGAAGTGCTCGATAATAACCCGCCGTCCGCTGTTGATGGCCTTGTTTACCGCATCGACGATTTCGAACTGCTGATGGAAGGCCGATTCGTACCGGTAGTCTATGTGGAAGGTATGGCCCGAAAAGAAGTCATCCTCTTTGAAGTCGTATATGGGAGTGGGGCGGACGTTGACCCCGTCGTCGTCATTGGTCAGTTCCAGGCCCGGGAAGAGCGCTTTGATCAAAGTCGATTTTCCCGCCCCTTCCGAACCGATCACGCCGATCAGCTGGTCGTGGGAGGAGATATATCTCTGGGAAAGGAGCTTTCCCAGAGCGTATAGACGGTTGCGTCCCCGGGGGGCGTAATAGGTGGAGAATATGAGATTCTCCCGAAGCATCCGCGTCGAATAGTTTTCCACTATATATCAAACTCCAGTTTGAGCAGAGGCGCGTGCTGCTGCGCCCCGTAAATATCGCTGTCGCCGAAAGCTCCCGAAGGGATTTCCCGTTTCATGGTTACTTTCACGGCATGGGAGGGGTCGAAATAGATCACTCCCTTAATCATCTCTTTATCTATTTTATAGATTTCCGCGATCTTTTCAGCATTAATCAGCTGTTTTTTCTTGATCGCTTCGTAAATTTCGCTTGTTTTGAAGATCATATCAAGGGTCAGCTCGTAAGGGCCGGCGTTTTTCGACCGGATGACCCGGGCCAGATCGGTTATGGGCTGTTTCATATGTCCCGTACCTCCACTTTGAAAAGGTCCTGATTATCGATTTCCATTATGTGGTAGAGGCTGAAGTTGTAAACCTCTCCCGCTTTGATATCCGAGGGCGAGAAGGGGAAGGCCAGGTTGCCCGCCGTCGAGATTCTCCCGTCGTAACCGTAATGGAGTAGAGTTGATCGGGTGATGCTGCAGATCGTATCGGCCATGGTTTGAACCGGCGCCACAACATCGATGACGATACAGATTTCATGGCTTGTCTTTTCTTCCGGTTCCAGAGATCCCATGACACCGTTTTTACCGTAGACGTGGAAATGGACATTGCCTTCCATGCTCTCTTTTTTCAGCAGGTCGTTCACCCGGGCTTTGACTTTTTCCAAAACCGAATCGATCTGTCCGATAAGGATGGAGTCCCTGGTGCCGGCGATGCTGATGGTGCGGTAGCCGATTTTCCGGGCCGCTTCCAGCTTGACTGTGTATTTTTCCGCTTTCTCGAAAACGCTGCCCTTAACGGTGACGCCTTTTTCGGGGTGCTCGATAAACTGGCATCTCTCCAGGTTCAGAGATCCGCCGGGCCCGACCAGGTGATAGGGGTCCGATTTTTCATAAAGCGTATGGGCGGCGGTTGATTCTTTGGTGAAGCGCCTTTCGTCGCTGAGCGTTTCCAGGCGGAAGTAGTCTTCTCCCAGAAAACCGAGAACGCAGTCCGATCCCGAACCGGGCGTCGAGGCGATGGCGGCGCATTCGAGGATTTTGCCCATATGGGTTGCCAACCCTTCATCGTAACCCTCTTTGATGGGGAGGGCGGCGAAACAGGCCGGGTCGTAGGCTCTTCCCGCCAGTATGACCTGACAGCCTTTTTTCAGAGCTTCGATCATCGGCTCCACACCGATCTGGGCGACGATGTTATGCGATTCCTCGATGGTCTGCTCATCCAGTTCCGGGACATAGTCCAGCGACTGGATCTTTCCCGCTTTCCAGGCTTCTTTGACAACGGCTTTATCAATATCCGAGTAGATCAGTCCCATTTTAAAATGGAGATTGTTCTCACTCGCAATCTCTTCGACAATCTCTTTTGTCCACTCCAGGTGGGGGCGGGCGCCGGAGCCGCCGGAGGTTCCCACGACAACGGGAATGCCCCGTTTCACCCCTTCGGTGATCATGTAGCGGAGGTCTCTTTTAACCCCTATCCGGTCGGTGAAGGATTTTCCTGAACCGAGGTAATGGGGGCCCGGGTCGGTCGAACCGCCGTCAACGGCGATCAGGTCGGGGTTTTTCTCCAGCCCTCTGTAGAAGGATTCCTCGGGGAATCCGTATCCCAGAATGGCCGTGGGAGAGAGTACAACAAACTCTTTCATCATTTCACCTCCTTGTATTTCAGGACGGCCAATGTCCGCTCCATTTCGTTTTTCACGATAGTGAGTCCTTCGTCAAATCCCATGCCCGGTTTGACCAGCATTCTCTCGGCGCGGGCCGCCAGTCCGACGTGGACACAGGTCTGGGCGGAGATATTGGTCTCGTTACAGGTTCCCCCCTGATAGGCTTCCATACCGTGCTCCTTGCAGTAGAGGATGCTCTTTACGATATTGTGGATGCTCCCCAGGTCGGGCGTTTTGATCTGCACCATATCGCAGCATTTCGCGTCGGTGAAATCTCTGATGTCCTCCCAGGTGTTGCACCATTCGTCGGCGACTGTTTTGACTTTGCATCCCTTTTCATGGAGCTTGTCCTGAAGCTCTTTCATGGCTGCGATCTGTCTGGCTTTTTCACCCATATCCATGGGGCCTTCGATGTAGAGCTGCAGTTCTCCGGCGGCTTTTTCCAGTTCCAGAAAGTAGTCGGCCATGCGGTCCGCGTCATAGTCGAAGATGATGCCGATGGTTCCGTAGACATCGATATGGAGATCCGGTTTGTAATCACTGTATTCGCGGAGCTGTTCCACGCGGTTTCTCAGCCAGCTGACGTATTCGAGGAGAAGCTCTCCCTTCCGTCCCAGTTTGGTATCGATATTATTGATGAGGGCGTGGGGCAGAACATCGACCTGCTTGATTATCATTTTGTCGACAGCGGTGTACCGGTCATCTCCTGACTGGGCGAAGAGAGGCACCGGCTCGGCTACGACCGGCAGATCGTAGTCGCGGCAGACCACTTCCTGTTTCAGGAGCCCCGCTGAAATAGCCGCTGCATCGAGAAGCGCCTGGGACACGCCGTAACGGATGGCCGTATGAAGCCTTTCCCCGTCGACCTTCAGAACGTCGAACTCTTCGGCGGCCTCTTTGAAGGACTGAATGTCCCGGCCTTCCAGCCAGGGGCGGATGTGCTCTTCCATAAAGGGGATATAGGTTTCGGCCAGAAAGAGAGGATCGCGGCCGCCGGCACCGGAGTACTGGACGGCGGCGCAGTCGCCCACGGCGATCTGACCGTTTTCCATGATCAGCTGAACGGAGATGGACTGACCGGTCATCCGGATCGTCGTGAATCCCTCTGTCATCGGCTCGCCGCGGTAGATAAAACCGTCGTGTTCCGCTCCCGCCTTGATGGCTTTCTGGTCGTCGAAAAAGAAGCCTGTCACACCGGGCGAGAATATCGCTTTAACAATTTTCATTATCTGGGTCTCCCTACAAGCCGGCCTTTGCTGATGGCGTAAATGTCGTCGATAACCATCTGGAAGCAGGGGTCCCGTTCCTCGACGGCGGCTCTTTCTCTGATCTTTTCTTTGTGATAGTTCATCACGTCTGCGGGAAGCGGCGTATTACCGGTCTCGAAAACGCGGACCGCTCCCGTATTGTCTCTGACAGGCAGCATCTTTCCGTAGTTGCAGGCGGCCGGTGCGAAGGGGACATCGATGATTCCCGCCTCGAAAGCTTTGACGGCGCCCACGGCGATATCGCCTTTTCCAGCTTCGAAAACGGCAGCCATGATAGCGTCCACTTCCCGGTGGATCATTTCTTTTTCCAAAGCCAGTTCGGCGATGTTGAAGTAACACTGGTCATGGGTCATCTGTATCATCTGCCGCGTGGCTTTCAGTCCCTGAAGGTTGGCTTCCTTCGTGGGGATGCCCGACGCTTCATGGGGTGTTTTTACAATGACTTTCGTGGCGCCGGCAAAATTGGCTACGACGCTTCCCCAGGCGATAACCGAGAAGGCCCTGGCTTCGTCTTCGGGGAAACCGCCCATCCACTGGTGAAGAACCGTGGAGAGCTCGTAATCTTTGAATCCCGCTTCTCCGAAATATTTGTGGGCCAGTTCTGTCAGGGACTGCATGGCGGCGATATCCTGGATCATATTTCCCGCCTGACCGTAGCCGAGTGTGATCGATTTGACGCCCTGCTCCAGAGCGAGAAGTCCTTCGATTATGGCGATGGAATGGGAAACGAAAGGAGGTACCAGAGTTCCCGACAGAGGGCCGAAAGGCTCTCTGTTTATGGTGATTCCCTCTTCCTGATAGATACCGGTCAGACGGTCGATAAACTGCCAGTCGCGGATCGATTTTTCCAGGAGAACGTTCTTGGCGTAGGGGATGTTGTAGGAAATTCCGCCCCCTTCGAAGGAGTTGAAACCCGCGGCGTAGGATATTTCCGCCAGAAGCCGGGCGTCGGGAGTCCCGTGGCGGATTTCCACCGGCTTGCTGATGGATTCAATGATTCTCCGGCACGATTCGATGCCGTGGTTGACCGCCGGAAAGCCGTTCAGAAGCGAATGGCCCGCAGCCCGGGATTTGTCGATACCTTTCTGGGCTTCATCATAGCGGTTCAGCCTGGTGTAAGCGTCGATCGTCGTGGGGAGGAGGTCCGACTCCTCTTCCAGAAATTTCAAAAGCTCTATATGTTCATCCACCAGGGCGACGCCGGCTCTGGGTTGGATAAGGACCTTTTTCTCTTTTACCGCCTGGTTCAATACAGACGCAAATCGTTTCGATTCGGGGAGACTCTGCTGATATTTGACCCCCTCTTCGATGGAGACACCCTGACCGGTCGGCCAGGCCGCGAGAATCTCTTCCCTTGCATTAAGGTATTCCTGTTTTTCAATTTTTTTGTTTTGAATTTCCACCATTTAATCCTTTATTTCCGCTAAATTCGGTTTCAATGAAGCCGCCGCCTCTTTCGGATAGAGCCGGGCCGCATTGGCCAGGAGGGGTATCAGGTAGCGTTCGTCCCGGTAATACCGGTATTCCGCCGGACTGAGTATTTCCTCTCCCTCTATGGTAACAGCCGGTACGGGGTAATGCCTGAAAGGATCGTCATCGAGCGCCGCCAGATATCCTCCCGTACCGATAATGGTTTTGATATTTTTCAGGTTTCTTCCCCTTTCGATAAACGCCGAACCGGAAGTTGTATAGACTTCCCTCCGGGTTCCTCCGTGACGTGTTGTCGCATTGGCTGTGCAGAATCCGGCGAGCAGGGCGTCAAAGCGCTTTTCTTCCGCATCGACGGGGATGTATTCGGTCATGGTGCTCACTTTATTCAAATAAACGAGAAAGTCATCGGGGTTGAGACCCCTCGATTCGACTTCCGCTTCGAGAGTCATGCGGTCCGATTCCAACGCCGACAGGGCGCTGACCCTCATTCCCAGATCTCCCTCGACAGAGCGCTTGATCCTCGGTTCCCGGATTCCTTTCCGTATGACCTTCTCCCCGCTTACAAATGAAACTGCAGAGTAATAATCGGTCGTGGCTCCGCCCATATCGATAAAAGAGAAATCTCCCTCGAAAGCCTTTTCCCTGTCGAGAAGAGTCACATAGTCGAAAACCGCTGCCGGTGTGGGTACGGGAGCCGAACCGGTCAGCTTGACGATCGACTGAAGACCTTTTCCCTGGATGATGGTGGACATAAACGTTTCCCGGATGACATCCCGGGCCTCTTGTGGTGAGGGATTGTTCAGATCGGGCAATACGTTAGCGGCGATGAGCAGCTTTTTTCTGATGAGAATATTTTTCACTTCATCCTGAAGATCGCGGTTCCCCGCATAGAGAATGGTACAGTCAAGGTTCGATTTTGCCAGAAGTTCCGCATTATGGAGAATGTAGCTTCTGTTGCCCCCATCGGTCCCTCCCGTAAGAAGGACTATATCGGGCAGTGAAGCTTCAATCTCTTTAATATCCGAACTGTTGAGGCGATAGGAGAAAGCTTTCGTCAGTTTCCCGCCGGCGGAAAGAGCCGCCAGCCGGGCCGATTCCAAAGTCAGGTCGGGAACGATTCCGATGGCTGTTATCTTGAGACCGCCATGGGCTGAAGAGGAACAGAGGACCGGGGTATCACCGTAGGCTGTCAGTCTGAGCCGGCCGAGAATTTCCCTGAATCCGATAGACAGGTCATCGGTGGTTGTTGCCGTGGTTTCTCTGTTTTCCACCACAAGTTTTCCTTCCCGGACTGTGAAAAGAGCCCCTTTCGTCCAGGTCGAACCGATATCGATGGAAATCAGCATTTCAGATCGGCTCTCAATTCTTCCAGACAGATCTGCAGATCCACATCGGGAGTGTAAACTCTGTCATAACCCATATCTTTGAACTTCTCAACGATATGAGCCTTGTCCATTTTACCCACAACAAGATTGCCTCCCACATGGAGGACGATATCCTCAAGGCCTCTTTCCGTGCATCTTTCGCGGAAACCCATGCAGTCGATCTCCCCGTGTCCGTATAGCGAGGAAACGAGAATAGCCTCGGCTCCTGTTTCTATGGCCGAATCGATAAACTCATCCTGGGAGACCATAACGCCCAGATTGATGACATTGAAGCCGGCATCGGAATAGAACTTGTCGAGAATCTTGTTCCCCACAGCGTGGCAGTCCGAGCCGATAACGCCCAGAACAATTGTTTTTTTACACATTCCTTTTAAATACTCCTAAAAACCGAATGAGCCGGATCAAAGATCACAGCCGCTCCATTCGGTTGGAAATCTGTTCCTCTATGTAAATGAGAGAACCTCTATCTATCTGATAATCAAAATTGATAATCTTGCCGCCCCTGGCGGAGAATTTGTCCAGAGCGTCAGTCAGATCCCAGTTGTCGCTGACCGACATTTCCGAAGGGAGAATGACGACGTCCTTATTTTCAAGATAGTTGTGGAAATCGCTGCCCCGACAGTTGCAGAGATAGGAGACATCATCGGTTTCCAATCCGAAAAGAGTCATTCTGTCCTTGACGATCTGATGAAATCGCTCGGTTATGCAAATGGTACCGATACGGCTTTCCGGCTTGATGGAAGCCAGATCGATGATGGTTTCCTGTCCGAGAGTGAGAGCGGCCTGGAGGATCCTCTCCTTGAGAGCGGGGCAGATGGCGGAGAGCTCGTTGTAATGGGTCGATGTCGTCAATATCACATCGAAACCTGACAGGAGCCTTTCGGGATCTCCATTCTCAACGACATCATCGAGAAGGTATTTGCTTATTCTTGTTCCGGAAATGTACCGGAGCTGTTTTTCAAAAACCGTGAGGGCTTCGCTGTTGCAATCGACGGCGGCTATATGAAAACTGTTGATTTTCTGTTCCCTGTTCATAAGCATGAGCTGGAAAAAAGTGGTGATTTCCCTGTGGGAGAAGTTAAGGGCTTCCAGTTCCGTAAGGGCATTGTCGATCAGCTGGACGGCTCTGTCTTTCCGGCTCTGGATGAGCACATCCTGATTGCGGGAAATAAAGGAGCCGCGGCCCTGAACCACTTCCAGAACATTGTTGTTCTCCAGTTCTCCGTAGGCTTTTTTCACGGTCCCTCTCGAAAGATTTAAAGCTGTTGCCAGTTCGCGCTCGGGGACGACTTTGTCGCCGGGTTTCAGCTTTCCCTGTTTAACCATAAGGGTTATGTTCTGGGTAATCTGTCTGTAGACGGGAACCGTCGAGTTCCTGTCAATTCTCATATACAGCAACTGTACCACTCCTGCAATTGGTATATACCAATTGTTCAAGTAATGTAATCCTGAAATATGAGCTTGTCAACAGTTATAATTCGTTTATTATTCTTTCCTCTTTACTAAATACGAAAACTTGACAGATCCCGGATTGAGAGCTAATCTTAATGCAAGCGTTTGCATTGAATGTCTTTCTTCAAGTAATATTTTAAAATCAATTTTGAACAGGAAAATAGATGAAAATACAGAGTAAACTGTCACTGTTTGTTTTTACAGTGATTCTCATGTTATCGGTTAACTCTTTAATCCTCTTTTACAACAACTATACGACGGTTAAGCTCGACCATTATATGAGTCGTTCCTACAGGCTGCTCAATCAGTTTAAAGAGATTCAGAACCAGTCCAATGCCGTTCTCATAAACGATACGGGATTTAATAAAGTGGCTGAGAACTGGTTACAGGCCGTCCGCGGCTTCAAAGAACTTCTGACAGAGTATGAAGAGATCTCTCAAAATTCCTACATTCCGGAAGAAATCCGGGAGAGAGCCCGGAAGGTCAGCGGTTTATGGACCCATCTGGAAAAAGATATACAGCAGGCAAATGATGCCATTGTGGCGATCAGAACTTCTGAGCTGATAAAAAAACTGGGAAACAACAGCTTTATCCGCGTCCGGTACAGCACCGACTGGTCCCGGGAAGAGAGCGACCTCTATAAAGATGTCATGGTTCTGGAGGACAGGATGCAGAAACTTGACCGCTCCTCTGAATTTGTCGCTTTCGGGATCGAGGAGACCGTTGATAATCTGATTCTGATGATCGACGGGAGAAACTCCCGCTGGATGATTATCTCCGCAGCGGTATTTATGGTGATACTGCTTCTCTCATCGGTTTTCGTTATTCTGTTCAGCCGCAATCTCGCCGGCAGAATCGTCACAATAGAGGGTTTGATGAACAGGGCGGCGGAACGGGATCTGACAGTCCGGTACAATGTGAAAACAACTGATGAAATAGGTCATCTGGGAGGTCACCTCAATTCCGTTCTCGATTCTCTGAGAGATTTTTTCACCAGCGTCAACGGAACGATCTACCGGGCCGACGAACTGAAGGAGATCCTCTCTTCGGGGATGACCGAATCAGCTTCGGCCATGGAGGAGATTTTCAGGAATATCGAATCCTTTGAAGGGCAGTTCGAGAAGCTCGATTCGGAACTTCTTCAGTCGAGGGAGCAGATCGCCCGGCTCGACGGAGATGTGCAGACCTATTCGGGAAAGGTTTCTGTGCAGGCTGAGAAGGCCCGCGAATCAGGCGATATGATGAAGGTCATGGTTGAGGATATCGGTAAAGTCGGAAGCATTTCCTCGGAACAGAATGCCCGCGCCAGGGATCTGCTTCTGCTGGTCGAGGAAAACCGCGATTCACTTGAGAAATCCATCGAAGCTGTGGAATCGGTCGCGACGGGAATGCAGGGGATACACGATATCGTAACGGTAATAAAAAGCATTGCCGACCAGACCAATATACTGGCGATGAACGCCGCAATCGAAGCAGCCCATGCGGGAGATGCCGGAAAGGGATTTTCCGTTGTTGCCGAAGAGATCAGAAAGCTGGCCGAATCGTCGGGAGAAAATGTTTCCCGCATAGATAAGTTCCTCTCCACCATCTCTCAGGATATGGATATAACCCTTGAGCGGAGCCGGGAAAATAATGAGACATTCGAGAAGATCGGAGAGGAAGTGCTCCGTTATTCCCAGGTTATGGATGACGTTCATAAATATCTCGATTCGCTTGTTGCCAGCGGAAAAGAAGTCGAGCGGACATCGCGGGAATCGGAAGAGGTAAGCCACGACTTGAGTCAGGGGATTGGCACCATTAGCGACCGCTCCCGGACTCTTGACCGTTCTATGGAAATCATTGGAGAGCACTCTTCATCGACATTCAACGGCATCCGGGAAATAACGCTGGGTACCAAAGAGATTCTCAGCTCTTTCGATCTGATCCGCAAGTCCAATGAGGAAAATGTCGAGACGGTCAACAGCCTCCGGGAAGAGATGAAAACTTACCGGGTCGCGGAATAGCTCTTTTTCATAAATAATACGACCGGTATGGCCAGAGCCGAGAGAAGCACAGTGGCGCTGTAGGTTCTGTCCATGCCGAATCTGTCAGCCAGAAATCCCACCAGCACAGTCATGACCGAAGCGAAGAAGAAGTTTACTGTCATATAGACCCCGTTGATGAAAGCTCCCTGATCGGATTTGACATCGTGAACAGTCGCAAGGATAACCGGACCTGTCATAAACAGAAAGAATCCCGAAAGTATCAGCACCGGTATGACCAGAACTCCTGATATATTGACAAAAAGCAGCATCAGAAAAGGGTTTATAATCGAAGCTATGAGCAGGACTTTCTTTCTCCCGATCCTGTCGGAGAGAGGACCGGCGGCAAAAGTTCCCGCAGCGCCGGAGAACTGCAGAACTGACAGGGATATCCCCGCCATCCAGATCGACTGGTCCTTGCCTGTCAGATAGGTGGGAAGGTAAATCGTCAGAGCCGCTTTCATGGCTCCCCGGAAGAAGATGATTCCGCCTATGGTGAGGAAAAGGGGAAGCAGGTTGATAAATGTCTTACCGTAGCCTTTGGATTCTTCCCGTCTTTCCGGCTTGTGGACCCTAACTTTACGGAACTGGAAAAAGAGGACCAGCGAAGCGGCTATTCCAAGCGGCGCGAGACGCCAGGTTCCCTGAAGCCCCCATAGGCTGACACCTGAAAGAATGAGCAGAGGACCCAGCGTTCTGGCCAGTTCTCCTCCCAGCATATAGAAACTCATTCCCTGGCCGATTTTATTTCCCGAGAAATGTTTGATCAGAACCGGGCTGGGAACGTGAAAAAAGGCGGCGCTGATTCCCGATACGAAAACGAGAGCCGTCAGAACTATGACATTGGGAGAAAGACCGAGGAAACTCATGGAGAGAGTGGTGACCAGGGGTGCCAGAATTATGAACACGCTGATTCTTATCCGGTCGGCAATCATTCCCAGCAGGGGATTCAGAAGCTGGGGAACGCGCCGGACTACATCGAGCATTCCCGCCATAAATAAGGTGATTCCCAATTGATCGATCAGAATGGGCAGGATCGGAGCCAGAAAAGCGGAATAGGTATCATGGGTCAGATGAGCCAGTGATATAATAATTACATTTTTAGCATTGAATTTATCATCGTTTTTATTCATGGGGAGCAGTATATACCTTTTTATATATATTTGCATTACTTAGTTTTCTGTCTAAAATTAGAAGAAAAGGGAGGTACTTCATGACAGAAAAAGATTATATGAATGTTATGGCTAATGCTTATCATACTCTCGAGAGCCTTCCCGATCACGATCGGGAAGCCATTAGGATCGCCGCGGAGCAGCTCTCCGGCATGAATGCCGATCTAAGCCTGGGCCGGCTGGAAATCCATGCTTCAACCCTGGCGAAAAGCGATGTGAAAAGGCAGCTTCAGGAAATAGAAGAACTGAGTTTCGATGAGCTGGGCAGCAGCATTAATATCGAAAAGCCTTATGACGGCTCCATGACAGAGGAAGCCTGGAGCCGGTATGCAAAGGCCGGCAGAGCGGAACTGCTGTTGAAACGGTTTACTTTGCTCAGCAGGCTCCGCAGTGATGAGCCGGAAGCCTGGGATGAGGTTAATGAGCTGTTTTTTGACGATTGATTCTGACAGGTCCTTTCCTGTATCATTATAGATTTCCAAATCTCTTATGTCCTATCGAATAGTCTCTGATTTTTTTTATAAGTTTAAAAATAAAAAATTAATTATTGTAAATATACTCTAATGGAAAGTAAAATATTAAATCAAAAGGAGTATATTATGAAAAAAAGTGTTTTTGCTTTAAGCGCAGTCTTTCTGCTCTTCTGGCTCGGATCCTGTCAGCAGCCGGGACCCGGTGATCCTGAAAATCCCGACATTCCGGAAAACAAGGTTGATCTGGAACTTCTGGTTCTGGATTCATTGAACGGATCTCCTGTCGATGGAGTCGAAGTGAAGCTCTATCCTGAGGGAGATAGCTCGCCTGCTTATACAGGTGTTTCCCGAAGCGACGGTTCAGTCATTATCGCTGTAAATGAAGATGAGGCTGACATTCTCTATGATATTGTATCAGCTAAAAATGACAGGGCATCCTGCAAAATACAGAGCTTTTCCTTTGAGAATGGAAAACTTCCCGTCCTGTATAATCACGATCTTATGATGACCAGCTTTTCTGCTGAAGCTCCTTCCATAACATCTGTGGAATACTCCGGGAACGGAACGGACTGGTTTGTTGCCGAAGGCTCGATCGATTCGGCTGATCTCAACTATATCCGCGTCTCGGCAAGAGCCAGAACGGAGATTAAAGAAACAAGCTGGTGCGGCTACGGAATAAAAATATCCCTGAACGGCATCATTACACATTGGGACGGCCTGGCGGCTTCTTCTTTTGAAAAAGAAGGTGAGCAGATCGGTTCTACAGGATATTATGAAACTGTTGCCCTTTTCGATCTTTCCACTCATGATTACATGGCCGGAAGCTACTCTCTGTTTGTGAATGCCTATGATGTGGCGGCCAACAGGGTGGAGCAGACTTCTGAACTGATCATTACAACCGATGCCCCTTCAGCAGATGCCTCTCTAGCCGGAGTTATACCCGTCATTACCCAGTTCACAGGTAAAACATACAGTGTTTCCAGAGATTATTACGGAACCCCGATCGATCCGGTAAAAAGGATTGCGCTTCCCGAAGGATCGACTACATTCAACGGCGAAGGTACGACTTATTATATAGCACTGGATATCTCGATCGCAGAAGAAATCCGGAGGATAGATGTCCTCCGTTCCGACGACGGCGGCAACACCTATAAGGTTCTCGACAGAAACCTGACTTTCAGCAACCCGACCAGCGCAGGAAATTACAGCTACTCCGATTTTGATCCGACAATCGAACTGGAACATTCTTATTTTTATAAAGTTATAGCCTATAACGGCAGCGGGGCATCTGAGGAATCGGAATCAGTCAGCCTGACTCTTCTGCCTCCTCATAACACGCTGCTGACTGCTCCGGCCAACAAGTCGACATCCGATTCGCTGATGCCTGAATTCACATTTTCCATTACCAATACTGAACTTCTTGATACTGATAGAGCTCAGTATTTACAGTTTCAACTCCAGATCCGCGATACTACGGCGCCGATTTACTCACTTCCCATAAAATGGGACAGAGTTAACAATACTCTTGATATTTTAGGGAATGCTGTGCCTTCGGAATATGTCGGGTATTTTGTCAATGAGGATACGGCAGCCGGAACCATTACGGTTTATTATTCCGGTTTCAATCTCATTTTCGGATTATCCGGTCTGGAAGCAGGGAAAACTTATGAATGGAATATCATAGATGAAGGCCACGGCACCTATTTTTCCAATGAATACTACAACAACGACGGAACGATACTGCTCGGACAGGAACAGTCTCTGGCTTCAAACAGTGCCAGCGGACAGGGAACCTTGAACGGATGGTTTACACTGACCATTTCCGATATGGCGCAGTAGGAGGAATAGAATATGAAATCAATTAAATATATTGCCATATTTTTTTCAGCAGCCCTTTTTGTTACGGGTTGTGATACGGCATTGGCACCCGGGATCTCAGGCGATCCTGCCACAGTTGTTCCGGAAAAGGAAGTCTCCTTCGATTATTCCGATCTTCCCGGGGAAAGCTCTTTCTTTTCTCCCGGCTCGGAACAGGATCTGATAAACGAGACCCATTACGGATATCTGATTGTCAGGATTGAAGATTCCTTTAAGGAAAAGGTCATCACCGACGCGGGAGCCGTAGTGGTGAACAGAATGGAAATGAATGGCGGGCGTTATTTATATGTCAGGAAAAACAGAGAAGTTCTCAAGCTACTCAAAACTCTCAATAATGCTCCGGGCGTAGTTTACGCCGAGCCGGATATGATCAATGAGATGTATTCGGCCGTAACCTACAGCGATGATCTGAACGACCCCAGGATAAACAGTTCCCAGTATTCCTATCATATAACCGGCCTCGGAGAAGCTTTGAAGACTTACGGCGTCGGGGAATATGACGTTTTTATCGCTACCATCGATTCGGGAATAAACAAAACACATGAGGAGTTCGGCTCTGTCTACGGCGCCCATCCCGGGTATTCCATGTTTGATAAAACCGGAGATGCCGGATCTGTTTCATATACTTTTGTCGGGCCCGGAAATGATCCTGTTGCTATGGACGGCTCCAATTGGGACAGCAATCCCGGGGAAGGCCACGGAACTCATGTTTCGGGTACCATACTGGCGGAAGGAAATAACGGGCTCGGCGTGACCGGCGTCTGTCCCGATAACGCGACTTATCTTTTCTACAAATGTTTCGCCGATGACGAAAACGGAAACAGCGTGGACGGAAGCGGCTCCACATGGGCCGTGTACGGATCTTTCAAACATCTGGTTGATTACAAAGTCGCCAATATCGATTCCGATTATACCGTTCCGGTCAATATGTCTCTCGGAGGCGATTATGCCAGCTACTACGCCATTGATGTGATCAACTATGGTCTGGAAAACAAAGTCGTTGCGGTCGTGGCATCGGGTAATGACGGATTTAACATTTCCGCATTCCCCGCCGCTTACCAGGGCGTCATCGCCGTGGGCGCGACAAACGGGAGGGACGAAAAAGTCCACTTTTCCAATTCGGGCAAACATCTGTCTGTCTCGGCTCCGGGATTCAATATCATTTCCGCTGGAAACACGGCGGTAGACGAATACGTGTATATGTCCGGGACATCTATGGCAACGCCTTTCGTAACAGGTCTGGTCGGGCTTATGCTCACCCATGATCCGACCCTTTCTCCCGCTATGATCAAGCACATACTCGAATCGACGGCCGACGATAAAGGCGCTCCCGGGTTCGATGAGGATTACGGTTGGGGCAGAGTCAATGTCGCCGCAGCCATAGAGGCCGTTATCAATCTCAGTCCCTCCGATTCATCGCCTTATTCGGAATATCTCCTTCAGGCTAATGTGACAAACAGCGGTATCGGAGTTGCGGCGGTGCCGGTTTACCTCTACAAGTCTACGGGAGAATTTGTCGCAAGCTCTCTTTCCAGCGAAAGCGGCATAGCTTCATTCGGGCTCCTGAGAGAAGGGGATTACATTTTAAAAACTTTCTATTTCGGCGAATCTCTTTCCGATGATTCAGATCCGGTAAAAGTTGTATCTTTTAACAATCCCCTTGGGAATGTCGTTGTAGATTTCGCCTATGATTTTCCGATCTATAACATCATTACAGCGACGAACGAAGGAACGGCAGGAACAGACACAGTTATTGAACTGTACCGTGTGGACGATAGCGACCCGGCCAATCCGGCATTTGAATTCATTCTGGATTATGATAGAGGGGCTCTCGATCAGACTCAGTATCCCCTTCAGAGGGGAGAGGATTATGTCATCGGCATTACCGCTTATGTCTCGGACGGTTCTCCCCTGGACGGCCATTATGCCATACGCATCTCCGAAGATAATCCGGATCCATCCTCATACACCGGTTCAGCAGCGTTGACAGATGGAAATGATGATATGGAACCGAATGATACGGAAGCTGACGCTTATGTAATCAATCCGGAACAGACATATAATGCCTATCTGGATGGAGAGGAATACGATTTCTATAGGATCAGCATTCCTGCGAATTAAATCTATGCTCAAGGAGTTCCTGCACAGGGACTCCTTTTAAGGAGTGCGAAAATGAAATATCTCAGATGCGGAAAGAAACAGACTCTCTCCATATTGATTCTGATAACTGCAATGTCTTTCGGCTTTCCGCGAGGCGCAATTGATGACGAACAGGTTTACGATAGGCCGGATTTTTCCCGAATTATCAGTTTCTATAAAACTAATCCTTCTGATAGCTATAAGGTCCTTAGGTATAATGGGGCTACTGTCATATACCGCATGTCGGCAGGTTTTCCCCGGGAAATCAGGATTGAAGATTTTAACTGGAGCGATGACGTAGTTATCAATTTTGATATGGCGGACGGAAATTCGGGAAAAGTTCAGTGGAAAGATTTTTTTCTATATTGCCAGACAAATACTTATGAACCGCCCAAAGGCTCGAGAGTAATGCTTGGTGTCTTTAGACATAACAGAGGAAACAACAGAATGGAGTTCCTGTCCTTCAGTGGAGGCAGAGGAACTGTTAGCTCAAGACCTGTTGCCGCAGCGGACAATCTGGAAATCAGAGATAATTCAGTTTCCCTTGTCGAGTGCACGCTCGAAAGGATTGCCAATTCTCCTGGCGGAAAAGATCAGGAAAAAATCATCATCAACCGGATCTGGTACGCAGAGTAATCGGATAAAGATTCTCGAATTCTTTTAAATCCCGGAGACAGGAAGCATTTCTATATAAGTGATTCATTCTATGGATTAGATATCAGTAGTGTCGTTTAGAGTTTCCGGTATGTTAGTCTCTACTTATGTGTCTCCTCGGTATTTCTCTATGTTCCTCAATTGTGAGTTAGTACTCCTTGTATTTGTCGTACGAGACGTTACTCACAGCTATGAAAAAGCCGAATTCGGCGACTGAAAACACCACCATGGCCAAAGGCACCCAGATAGCAAATCTCCCGATTCTAAGAAAATATAGATCCAGCGCTTCATAATAAAAGCTGCCCAGCAGCCCCGCTCCATTGGATGCCACGATCGCCTGAACCCACAATCCCAGATCTTCATTGATCTTCCGAAGAGGGAAATAGATAATCATAGGCAGAATACAGGTTATGAGGCCAATGGCCAGAGGGATGAGAACATTTCTGTTTTTTGAAGAGATGAGCAGGGTGAAACTCACCGTGGCCATTACGCTGGCCAGTCCGGCAAACATCATAATCCATTGGAGCTGCCCTATATTCCAGTCGGGAAGACTTACGGCTGAATATACTACCTGCATGGATGTTTCAGTGCATTCCCAACCGAAAAGACTATTTGAAATGAATATATATAAGGAAATACTAACCCCGTACAAAAGGGCGCTTACGCAAATTGATGTTATAATTCTTACGTTGGCCAGCCGTATCCCTCCATATTTCGTGCACCGCAAAATATCTTCAGCTCCGTTCTGATAATCTGATGAGAAAACCGGAGCCGCCAGAAATGTACATGCCAGTAGTATGATGAAGGAAAGCAGGACCTGATAATCCATGGCGTCTCCGTTGGTGCCGAAAAAAAACAGGGGCAGCTGAACCCTCTTATACATTTCTATCGACGTTGACCGTACCACCCGATGATCCTTCTGTTCTGTTTCCATTATGCCTTCCAATCTCTCTTCGAATCTGTCATAAAAGTTCCCGTCTAAGGTCTCGGGATCTATCTGGAGAATAGAAGGCGCAAATCCCGTATCCGGATCGGCGAGGACTTCTTTGACTTTGTGCACCAAAAGCGAATAAGGCTCTATTCTTTCTGTGTATACTTCGACCGGCAGATCATATTGTGATTCCACTCCGTATTCCCGGAGACATTTCTGAGATATCTCTACAGCCAGCCTGAATTTCTCAGGCGTCACAATGCCGATAATATCTTTCTGCAGATCTCTTTTGAAAACGATGGCATCCAGTCCTTTGAGCGTCTCTGCTTTTCCCGATTTGTCGTAGTGGAATGCTTCCTGGGAGATAACAGGTATCATAGCCAGAACTATGGAAAAGAAAAATGAAACAAAGATGATAATCATCGTTTGCCGCCTCTTCAAAACTCTTTTAAATTCAAGAATCAATAATCTGTTCATAGGTCTTCCGCCTCTTTCTCTTCCTGCGGGAACATCCATAAATACAGATCTTCCAGGGACGGCTTCCGGGATATAGAGCTGTCGTTTACCGGTTTTTCAGCCAGATACCGGATCGAAACCCTCGATGCATCTACGTTCCTGGTGTTAACAATCCTCACTTTCCGATCATATTCATAGAGATCTCTGATAGATATGACGCTGCTCCATACATGGTTCTCCACTGTTCTGACCAGATCTGCCGTTGTGCCGCAAGAGAGGAGCTTTCCCTCTTTCATAACAGCGTTCATGGTCGCTATGTATTCAACATCCGAAACGATATGAGTCGAAATGATCACGATGCGATCGCGGGCAAATTCTGAAATCAGATTTCTGAATCTGATCCTCTCTCCCGGATCCAGACCGCTCGTCGGCTCATCGAGGATCAGAATTTCCGGTTCGTTGAGCAGAGCCTGGGCAATACCGACTCTCTGCTTCATGCCTCCCGATAATTTTGTAATTTTTTTATTTTTCAGCTCGGTAAGATTCAGCTTCTCTGTCAGATCCTCTATTCTTTCCAAAACATCTGCCGCGCCGAGCCCTTTGAGCGCACCGATATAATTCAGGTAGTCATTGACTGAAAAATCCGGATCAAAACCGAAATTCTGAGGAAGATATCCCAAAATATTTCTGTACTTTTCCTGCAGTTCGCCTATGGGGATTCCGTTATAGGTGACAGAGCCGGAAGTCGGTTTGATAATACCGGCGATAATCCGCATCAATGTGGTTTTTCCAGCCCCGTTTGCACCTAAGAGCCCCCAGACTCCAGGCGTGATTTTTAATGAGAATTTGTTTACAGTTTTTTTTTCTCTGAAGTGCTTTGAAATTTCATGTATCTCCAATTCCATTATATCTGCCTCATTTGATTAATTAACTTATGAAATTTCATCCGGCAATATCTGACTGTTTCAGCTATTGCCTGAATATGATAAATGATATTGAGATTATATAGTTGGTTCTAAAATAATAAAAGATGTATAATATTAAACATTATAAATAAAATTTATTAAGGAAGCGATTTATTTAGAAGTTTTCCAAAGTGATCAGCATATAGCGTTTTCAGGAGAAGTATACAGCGAAGAAAAGGGCATCGTATCCATTTATTGTTATAGGCAGTTTGCCACCCGGGAATCGCTAAACATCTGAAATCGATTGCTGACCGCGATAATATTTTTGCCCATTTCGGTTTTAATACTGCTGAGCCTTAAGGAAAACTGAAAAGATGATTCCAGTGTAGTATAATACAAAAAAACGGAGAGATTACGCCATGAAAAAACTGCCTGCGACACTTATTCTCATTTTAATATCCATACATCTCTATGCCGAACCGGGCTGGGTCCGTTCAATGGGAACCAGCACTCCCTATTCGTCAGACCGGTATCTCACGGGTTTTGCCATGTATAACCGCTATTCAAGCGATGCCGTTGCCAAAGCGAAAGAGAGTGCGCTTGCCGATCTCTCGGGAAAAATTGAAACCAAAGTCAACTCGGTCATGACATTATCTGAAGAAGATGGTTCGGGGGGATACAGCTCTGATTTGACAATTTTGTCCAGGAATTCCGTTCAGGTTACGGTTTCCGGCGTAGATTATCTTGTGTATGACGATTCCTCCCAAACCTATGCTCTGGCCTATGTTTCCATTGAGGATTTATCTTCATCTTATGTGCAGAAAGCGGATCTGGCTCTTGGTAAAGCCCTTAGCGCCTATGACCGCGCGGAAGAGCTGATCGGTTCGGGGAAGAATGTACAGGCTCTCGAATCTCTTTACGACGCGCAGAAAGAGCTTATTCTGCTATCTGAACAGGAGTCATTGTATCTTTCAGTGAATCCCCGGAGGAGCAGGGATTCCTTTCAGAGGCTGTTATCCGCATATGACACGGATCAGGAGAGTTTTGTCAGAACTCTTGAAGATGATGTGAACCGCCGGATACAGGAACTGGATGATCTCGATTTGCGCAATTATCAGGCGGCTATGGATAAAATCGCCCTTATCCTGAAAAGACAGGATCTCAATGCCGGGAATATTTCCGTACCTCCCAGTACTTTTGAAACATCATCTTTCTCAAGCGAGTTCGGGCGTTATGCCGCTTCGGGGCTGGAAGGATCTCTTATAGGGTCTCTGTCACGATCCAATGCAAAGACCATCTATCGTTCCAACTACTGGATGGAAGGCAATATGATACGGTTCCGGGTTCTAGCTGTCGATGAACGGGGCAATAAGCTGGGGCAGGCATCGGTAAGGTTTCCCTACTCGGCCGACTTGAGATCCTATGATCTGAAGCCTCAGAATTTCGAAGAGGCTATGGTCGCCTTGAAGGAATTCTCAGTCGGCGCTTTGACCGACGGCGGTATTAATGTCGATGTCTGGACCAATAAAGGAAGGGACAGCGATTCTCTCGTGTTTGAGGATGGCGAGACGCTTCAGCTTTATTTGAGAGTCAATCAGCCTTCGTTCCTCCGGATTACTTATCGGCTGGCGACAGGAGAGATGGTTCTTCTCGAGCGCTCTTTCTACATCGGCATGGATCAGGTTAACAGGGCCGTAGCACTTCCTTACGAATTCGAAGTCCAGGGACCCTTCGGCGTGGAGCAGATGATCGTTACCGCTTTCTCAAAGGAACCGCCGACGCCCAATACGATTGTCGATTTCATCGACGGAGAAGAGTATGAAGTTTTTTCAACAATGGAAGCCGTTGTGGCTCAGACCAGAGGACTCAGGAAAAAGCAGACAGGTGCGGAGGATGAAGTGCGGGTCGGCGAGGCGATTCTTAATCTGACGACCATGCGGTAATTCTTTTTTTACCGTAACTTCCGCTTCCGGGAGTTGTCTTATTATCAAAACACGGCTCTATTTATTCTGGACAGAATTGATCTGATCAGTCTAAGATTGTGATTCACAAGCCAACAACTTAAGGGAGCATTGAATGCTTAAGAAATTAATAATAGCTTTTCTTCTTATGACCACGGTTTCAGTTTTCGCCCAGGAGTCTTTCTCCGGGAAACTGATTACAAATATTGATGAAGATACGCTGAACGTAACAAAAAACGAATCTGTCGAACTGATCGTCGACTATAATCAGAAAATTCAGGAAAACCTGAACAATGTAGTACCTAATGACCCGGAAAAAAGAACTTTTGCAGACTTAGGTTTTAAAACAGCTATTGAAATTACAGCTAAAACAACTCAGAACGGTGATACTAATGAGTCTCATTCCATCGGTTTCAGCAAGGATGCCTATGACAGAATCGGCGGTTTGACCGCGACACCCAGTCAGTATTTGATCGATTTTGTCTATAACCCTTCTGCCGGAGAAGACGAGAGTTCCAGGTTTATCTATACCAGTATCGTCTCTGCTTATGAGAATCCCCGTTTCGACAAAACATTTCTATCCTTTACAACTGCGGAGAAGGTGATTTTCTTCATTTGTGACTAATAATTTTCTCTGGTTTTAAAAATCAGAAGACCGCCGGATTATGCTATAGCTCCCGGCGGTTTTTTTGTCTCCCCGGCAAATTTTGAAATTTCCTTAACTTTCCATAAAATTATTAGTATAGCTTTTTCCCCGGGAGGGCATAATGAAAGTCAGGATTTTCTCAATAATATTTATTCTGCTTCTGTCTGGTCTATTTGCCGATACAGTCAATTGGTACAGCGATTATGATATGGCGCTGGCAGCCGCAGAGAGTGAGGGGCGGAACATATTTGTTCTTATTACCGCTCCCAGCTGGTGCATCTGGTGTCAGCGTCTTGAGGAAAATGTTCTGTCCAAACCGGAATTCCAGTCTTATCTGACGGAAAACTACATTCCTCTGAAACTGCTCGACAAGGTGAACGGTGCCAGAAATCCCGAACTGGATAATTTTGATTTTTCCGGATACCCCTCAGTGTTTCTCTATGACAGCAAGGGGCAGTATATCGAAAATATCTATACTCAGGATCCGGTCGCCATGGTGGGCAGCATGAAGCGATACAAGGATTCGGAAGGCGTTTTCAAGCCCCTTCTTAAAGATCTTCAGCTTCCGGAGAAATACACATTTGCAGCTGACGGCGGCGGGGAGTACATCAACAGAAACAACGGTACCTGGATACTTAAGACCGGCGCGGAAGAGATAGAATACAAGCAGATGAAATACGATTATGAATATCTCTATCTGGAACACGCCCGTCAGGAACATGTCATCGCGCTGCCCATGAAGGGGACGGACAGGCATATGGCGACACTTCAGGAAGGAAACTGGGTCTGGAGCGATCTTCCCGATGTCCGGCGGATCGGCGGCGACCCGTATTTTGATTGAAAATAACATGACGCTCATCTAGTCTTTAATAAGGATTGCCCGGCGGATGAATAAGATACCGGATTCTACCGGCTGGAACCCGTTTTTAATGTATCAGCAGAGTATTTTTATTTGAATAGGGGGGAATATGTCCGAGTTTTTCAAGGTCGTGCTTATCATTAGCGGAATAGTCATGTTGACCAACATCACATTCTTTCTCAAATACCGTTTCAATATCATCTTTAAAATTTCGCTAACCTTCGGCCTGACTGTAGGTTTAATCGCCATTATGGCTTTCTATATGGGGATGGAGGGATTGAGTCTGAGAACCTTCCTTGTCATCGTTGTTCCGGGATCTTCAGCTACGATCATTGCTGTTGTCGGACTGGCGGCTTTTATCATCAAACCTCTTGGAAAGCTCACAGCTCATGCCGAACAGATAGCCGGCGGAGTCGTCGATCTCGATGATCTGTCCATAAAGCAGAGAGATGAAATCGGACAGCTGGCCCGTTCCTTTTCAAAAATGACAGCGGCTCTGCGGGAGAAATCAGTTGTGCTGCAGCAGGTGGCCGAAGGCAATTTCGCCGTTGAAGTCAATCTGCTTTCCGACAGCGACGCCCTGGGCCATTCAATCGGAGAGATGACAGAGTCTCTGGGAGATCTGGTTCAGCAGATAACCGATGCCATATATCAGGTCCGTTCCGGTGCCGATCAGATCGCCATAGGAAGCCAGAATCTCTCGCAGGGCGCTTCGGATCAGGCAGGGACACTGGAAGAGATAACCTCATCGGTAGAGCAGATGAACAATCAATCCCATGAAAACTCACTGCTGGTAAAAGATGCGAATCGCCTGGCAGGGGAGGCTCGTCAGGAAGCGGAAAACGGTTCCGATGAGATGATCAAAATGAAAGAAGCCATGGAGGGGATTAACAGCAGTTCCGGTGAAATTCGGAATATCGTAAAAGTCATCGATGATATTGCCTTTCAGATCAATCTCCTGGCACTTAATGCCAATGTGGAAGCGGCGAGAGCGGGAAAATACGGGAAGGGATTTGCCGTCGTAGCAGATGAAGTACGGAACCTGGCGGTCAAAAGCGCCGGGGCTGTAAAGGAAACGACAGATATGGTTGATAAGTCGGCCCACAGAATCGAGGACGGGAACAAAGCTGTCATCAGAACTCTCCAGCAGCTCGAGGCCATTGTCAATGCCAGTTCGAAAGTTGCTGATCTGCTCGACAAGATCGCCGATGCGACTGAGAAGCAAACCCGTTCCCTCGATGAAATGACAGCCGGGCTGGAGCAGGTCAGCCGTGTCACCCAGAGCAACTCCGCCAGCGCCGAGGAGAGCGCCTCGGCTTCCGAGGAACTGGCGGGACAGGCTCTGCAGCTTGAGACGCTTATGGAACGATTTACGATCCGCGATAGGTATCTCGAATCAGAATATTAAAAAAATTACCTGAGCCGGCTCTTCAGCTCTTTAATTTCCTCCAGAAGCAGCAGCGTTCTGACTGTCGCTTTCAACCTGGCCATAAACACATTGGAGTCGAAGGGTTTTATGATGTAGTCATCGGCGCCGATGAGCAGAATATTGGAGATGGTTTTGTAATTTTTAACGCTGGAAATCGATATTATGACGTTATCGCTCGATTTCTCCCGGACCTTCATAATCACTTCGTCGCCGGAAACTTCCGGCAGAATCAAATCAAGAATATAGATCGCGTAGTTCTTATTGGACGCCAGCAGTTCTTTGGGATCCTTGAAGTAATCGACATTCTGTATTTTATTGAGAGTGAAAATATTACGGATAACATTGAGGCTCACCTGGCTGTCGTCGAGTACGGCGATATTGATTTCTCTCAGTTTCGTAACCAGTCGGTCTTCCTTGACGATCGATTGGACATAACGATTGAACCGGTCGTAGGAGATGTCTTTTTTATGAATGAAATCCACAACCCCCAGTTTGAACATCTTCTCGTAATCTTCCATGGAGTCGCTGGATGAAATCACCATGACGGGGATATCGTTGAATTGAGTCCGCCTCAATCTCTCGACAAATTCCTCTCCCGAGACATCTGCCAGCTCCAGGCCGGTGATTACAAGATCGACCGGCTCTTTTTTGAGAATTTCCAGTGCCGCTTCGGAGCTGTCCGCTTCATAATGAATCAGTCCCGACTGAGCTGCGATATCCTTGATTACCTTCCTGAAGAACGATCCTCTTTCTACATGCAATATGTTTATCATGCTTTCAATTGTAGCCAAATTGCGAAGGCAGTCAAGGATTCCTTTTTACTTAATCCCCTCTTTGATAATCCGGTTGTTTTCATCGAGTAGAGCCACCTGGGGCTTGTGGCCTTTCGCTTCCTCAGAATCGAGTCCGCAATAAGAGCAGATGATCACTTTGTCGCCTCTCTGCGCCAGTCTGGCTGCAGCTCCGTTGAGACAGACTTCACCTTCTTTGCCATTGATGATATAGGTCGTCAGCCGGGCTCCGTTGTTTATATTGAGGATATCGACCTTTTCAAATTCCATCATCCCCACCGCTTTGTACAGTGAAGGATCGATTGATACGGAGCCTTCGTAATTGAGGTCCGCATCGGTAACGGTGGCTCTATGTAGTTTTGCTTTCAGCATTTCAATAATCATTTGTTCAGCTCCTGTGCTTTGTATATCCCGTCAAGAACGAGATCGGGGATTATCTCGTCGAACACGCCGGAATCCCGATAGAGACCGGAGAAGCCCCCCGTCCCGATAATCATCGGTTTGCCGCCTTCAAAGCTCTCTTTTGTAATCATTCTGGTAATTTCTTTGATAATTCCGAGATTCCCGAAATAAAGACCTGACTGGATGCTTTCAATTGTCGACCGTCCGCAGGCTTTGGTCGGTTTCACTATTTCCACTTTCGGCAGTTTCGCCGTTCGCTCTTCCAGCGCCTGCATGGCAATTTTCATCCCCGGTACAATGGCTCCGCCCAGATATTCCCTGTTTTTCGTCAGAACCTCGATTGTCGTGGCTGTCCCGAAATCGACAATGATAATATCTTTACCGGGGAAAAGGGTATAGGCTCCGATGGCGTCGGCGATTCTGTCCGCCCCAACCTCACCGGGGTTGCTGTATTTTATTTTCAATCCCGTTTTCACTCCCGGTTTCAGGGAAAAGGGCTCAAGATCGAAATAATGGCGGCAGCTGTTTTCTAAGGAGTGATTTAGATCCGGTACGACGCTGCAATAGGCAATGCGGCTGACATCCGAAGGATCGAGTCCGTTTTCTCTTATGACGGAACGGAGGAAAATCCCTATCTCATCGGAAGAGATCCCCTTATTCATAACTTTTCTGAAACGGAAAATAACTTTATCTTCCTTGAAAAGCCCTCCGTATAACTGGGTATTTCCCACATCGAGACATAATATCATATCAGTTTGATTCTCCTTTTTGTAAACTTTCTGCCTTAGCCTTCCGGTTGTTTTCCGATTGAAGAAAACTGAAGAGCTTTTCGGCAAGTTCTTCCTTGGTTCCGGTTCTGCAGAGCAGCTCTCCCTTTGGCAGATAGAGCCCGGCCGGATGGACCGATGGCGTGATGTCTCTCAGATTGTTGTGAACAACAAGATCGACAAAGCCGCCTTTCAGCTGCTTTGTCACAGCTTCCGCCATCTCCACTTTCGAGTCCGTATCGGTCAGCTTGAAACCGATTACCAACAGTTCTTTCCCTCTCCGGCTGTAAGTCTTCAGCCTTTGAAGAATTTTGTAATTCCTTTTCAGCCGGAGTATCAGGCCGTCGCTGTCAGAGCTGATTTTCCCTTTATCATCAGGGGTGATTCTTTTTCCATCTTCGGTTTCGATATAGTCGACCGTATAATCGCTGACGGCTGCCAGATGAATAATCGCATCAAAATCTTCCGATGAAAGGAGCTCTTCAAGCTTTTCATCCAGACTGGCAAAGCTGGTAAAGCTGTACTGTTCCATATCTTTTTCGGGTAGATGGGCTCGCTTGCCATGGAGAAGTGTCACATCCGCGCCAAGATCTGTCAGTCTATCGGCGATGACCGCACCGGTTTTGCCCGTGGAGAAATTGGTTATGTAGCGGACGCCGTCGATCGGTTCCTCCGTTCCTCCCGAAGTAATCAGTATCTTCACAGGGCTTCCTCAATCATTTCGGCCAGAGGAACCGGCTCGGGAGCTCTTCCCTTGCCCACGGTGCCGCAGGCCAGAACGCCCTCGTCGGGATCGATGATCCGGGCTCCCCATTTTTCCAGAATCTTCAGGTTTTCCTGAACCGCCGGATGCTCCAGCATATTGATATTCATGGCCGGGCAGATCCAGTAGGGCTTCCTGAAATTGTTGGAGAGAAAGATCGCCGAAAGAAGATCTTCCGCCAGTCCCATCCTGAGACGGGCCAGCGTCGTCGCCGAAGCGGGGTAGAGGACGATCATATCGGCCCATTCGGAGAGATTGATGTGAGGGATTTCGTAACCGGGATTGAACATATCAGTCAGGACCGGTTGTCCTGTAATACCTTCCAGTGCGGCAGGACCGATGAATTTCAGAGCGCTTTCAGTCGCGACAGTCTTCACCTCATGGCCTTTTTTCTTAAGGGCCGATGCGAGAGAGGCCGCTTTGTAGGCGGATATGGATCCGCTGATGCATATGAGTATTTTTTTAGAGGGGGACATTGTCTATCAACCTCGCTTTTCCGAGAAAAACGGCACCGAATATCCGTCCTTCCTTTTCTTTCAGATAATCCACTTTCATTCCCAGGGACTCCAGCTCCGCTTTCATCTCATTGATGCTTTTCCCAGAAGTGATGATTCTGTTGAAGTTAGGAGCGATCTCCAGCTCTTCGGGAGTCAGCATCTTGTTCCGGGAACTCATGGCCAGTCCGCTCTCCTCTCTGACAATGGGGCAGGGGATGATTTCCGTATCGAGGAAAAACGCTTCGGCCATGCCGGCGATAAGGCGGTACTGCTGCCAGTCTTTCTCTCCGAAATAAGCCCTTGTCGCTTTCGTGATATTGATCAGTTTCATAACGACAGAGAGAACGCCGTCGAAGTGGCCCGGTCTGGCGGTTCCGCACAGATCCTGCGAGTAATCAGTTTCAATGAGTTTGTATTTATAACCGTCGCGGTACATATCTTCATAGGAGGGGTAGAGGAGATAATCGACTCCCGCTTCCTCGAGCTTCCGCACATCTTCATCCCAGGTCAGCGGGTAATTATTGAGGTCGTCGGGATTGTTGAACTGGGTCGGATTGACGAAGATGGAAACGGCCGTCAGGTCATTCTCTTCCATCGATGCTTTTACCAGACTGATGTGGGCGTCGTGAAGGGCTCCCATTGTGGGCACCAGTCCGACAGAGCGTCTTTCCCTTTTATGATACCTGAAAATGTCTCTCCATTCTTCTATGGATCTGATGATTCTCATTAACTGTAGCTCTCCTCTTCTGCAGGAAAGGAGCGATCCTTGACCGTCCTGTCGTATTCGTTAAGGGCTGTTTTGATTGTTTCAAAGCCCTTCATATAAGTTCTTACGAATTTAGGCTGGAATTTATTGTTGAGCCCGAGCATATCCTGAAGAACCAGAACCTGTCCGTCGCATCCGTTCCCGGCTCCTATGCCTATGGTCGGTATGGTGAGTTTCTGCGATATGGCCTGTCCGATCGGGGCCGGCACGCATTCGAGAACCACGGCGAAGCAGCCCGCCTCTTCCAGAGCCACCGCTTCCTCCATAAGCTCTCGTGCCTTTTCATCGCTCTTTCCCTGGACTTTATATCCGCCGAGCTGATGGACCGATTGGGGCGTCAGGCCGATATGGCCCATGACCGGAACACCGGAATCGACAATGTGACTGATAATATCACCGTGCCCCGCATATCCTTCCAGTTTGACCGCATTGGCTCCGGCCCGCATGATTTTCTCAACCGCTTCCATCGCCGGAACCAGTCCTTTGCGGAAGCTGAGAAAGGGCATATCGCCGATGATAAAGCCATTGGGGGCGCCTCTCCGTACGGCTGCCGTATGCAGGGCCATCAGTTCCGTGTTGGCGGGAAGTGTGCTGTCATAGCCGTGCATGGTCATGGCCAGGCTGTCTCCCACCAGTATGCAGTCTATATCTGTTTCTTCTATAATCGCCGCGCTCCAGCTGTCGTAGCAGGTGATCATGGATATGGGTTTATTCTCATTTTTGTATTTTCTGAAATCGAGTGTCGTCATAAATTCCCTCCAGTAAAAACGGTAGATGCGAAAGACCGGTAGACGTTCTGATAGAGGTCGCCTTCCAGAGCCTGGAGATTCCTCTCAACAGTCTCTTTGTCCCTCCGGGCCAGAGGTCCGGTCAGAGCATCGGTCCAGTTGCTTTTCAGGTTTTCGAATGTCTGTTCCATATAGGGAATCAGCAGCCTGTCGTCCAGTTCCAGCTTCTCGTCGAAATCGCTGAAAGCTTTCTGCCACAGCATGGTGGTAAAGTTCCCGCTGAGAACGCAGAGACTGTGATAGAGCGATTTCATCCGGAAATCCATGGCCTGAACGGGGTTAGGCAGTTCGGGCAGAACATCGCGGAGAGACATCTTCCCCTTTTCGTGAATGAAAGGGATGGTCCTGTATTTTTCCAGACTGTACAGTTCTTTTGAAAATGTCATCAGGGGATGGATCGAGGGGATTCCTTCGAGAAAGAGGCTTCCGGAAAAATGGATGAGGGGCATCTCTTTCAGACCGGGATTCTCTTCGGCAAATGAAGCGATGGCATCGTCTCTGATCAGGAGGAAAACGGCTCTGGAGTTTTTGAGATAGTCAGAAGGGTCTTCTGAATTGGCCTTGCGGGACCACTGTTTATAGGGGATTCCGCTCAGCTGAAGGTAGCGCGCAAAGTGCGTGGCCATGCGGCCGTCTCCCACAATGGCGCAGGGGCGTGTTTTATTCATGGTACCTGTCCTTATAGATCAAGTCCTGTGAAAATCTTTGCCTGCTTTCATCTTTGCTACAGGCCCTGCGTTATCCGGTGCTCATTTACATTCGTAAACTCCGCGCCGGATGCCTTGGTCCTGAAACAAATATTTCAGCATCCAAAGATTTTCCAACGTTATTGTAAATTCCGGAGGTTTTTGAGATTGCCTGCCGACGGCTCGGCGTCTCTTCCGGGATTTCCTGTGTTCTATATACTCCTGAACCGGGGAAAAGTCAAGGATTTAACAATATCTGTTTTCATATATAATGGAATAATGAAATACACAATTAAATCGAAACAGAACAATTCCAAAATGTGCCTGGTCTGCGGTACCGATAATAATCTGAGCCTGAAAGCCAGGTTTTATGAGACAGAGAATGATGAAGTCGTCGCTCTTTTTACCCCACGGGACCATCATCAGAGTTATCCCGACAGGCTGCACGGCGGTATGGCTTCGGCTATACTCGATGAAATCATCGGCCGGGCCATCATGTCCCGCTATGAAGATACGGTATGGGGCGTAACGGCGGAGCTCACCCTTCGCTATAAGAAGCCGGTTCCTCTCAATCAGGAGCTCAAAGTTGTCGGCAGGATAACATCGGAACGGGGCGCTATTTTTGAGGGTTCCGGGGAAATCATTCTCCCTGACGGGCAGGTGGCCGTTTCAGCCACGGGCAAGTACCTGAAGATGGCGATCGATAAGATTTCATCGAAGGAATTTGCTGATAACGAGTGGTTTCTCGTCGATGATGAGACTCCTGTCGATGAGGTCGAGGTTTAAAAAAGTCGCTTCGCCAGCTTGCGCAGTATGCTGTTCGTCTTGACCAGCAGCATGGGACTCGGAACCCTCGCGGCAATCCTCTCGGAAAGGGAAGGGAAGCCGAGCCTGGAAGTCCGCGGTTCCGAGATCCCCAGCACCAGCAGGTCGTGAAATTTCGCTTCCTCTACGATCAGGTTCTCCATCCGGGCGTGATGGGTGTTCATTTCGTGAATGATCACGTCGGGATTGTCGACGATATTCCGCATGATGTTGTAGATATGGCCCGGCCGCATTTTGGCCCTGTTGGAATAGAAGGCGGTTATCTCTCCACCTTCATCGGGGAGAAGCCTTTCCGCCGCTTTCATGGCCAGAGCGTCATTCAGTCCGCCGAAGAGGGGAACCAGAACGGTTTTTATTTTTTTCGGTTTCACATCGCCTTTGACGACTATCACATTTCCCGGAGTCCCGCAGATAACCGGATCCAGCGTGCTTCCCAGAGAGAACTGCTTGTTTCCCGGTTTGCCGTGCCATCCCATAATCAAGGTCTTGCTGTGCCGCTCCTTAACCGTGGTTATAATGCCCCGGGAGATATTGCGGCAGTAGCGGATCGTACTGGCTGTAGAGTACGTTTCGCTTAGCAGTTCTTCCGCCTTATCAATGGCTTCCTTGCCGCTTTTCAGGAATTTCTCCGCGTCGGAAAGCGCCACGGCCCCCGGTACGGGAACCATATGAAGGAATTCCACCAGAGCCTCATTATCGGGAACCAGCGACCGGGTCACTTCCGCCAGGAGCGGGACATTTTCCGGATTGGCTACAGCCATCATCACCTGTTCCCTGTATCTGCCGTTAGTTTCACTATGATCTTCTTCAATGACTTCCAACTCCACTTCCGAGGGCTTCATATGGGATTTGGCATAAAGGAAGTAGATAGCTGAGCCTGAGATGATCCAGAGAGGGGCGATTATCCAGGCTACAAGTGACATTTCAACCAGCCAGATGGCCAGAACGGCCTGCATGATAATAGCTATTATGGGAAAGAGCGGGAAAAGCGGCATGATATAGCCGTATTTCATCTCATCACCCAACTTTCTTCTGATGATGATGACGCTCAGGTTGACGACGAAAAAGAGAAAGAGAAACATGATGCTGGCACTTGAAGCCACATCCATCGTAGGCAGGAATGAAGCGACGAATACGATGATCACTCCTGTCAGTGTAAGAGCGCCGACGGGGGTCTTTCTTTTCGGGGAGATTTTAGCAAAAACAGGTGGCAAAAGCTCATCCCTGCCGAGAGCATAGGAAGCCCGGGTCGCCGAGAAAACCGTCGAGTTAAGAGCGGATGTGGATGCGAAAATGACGGCAATGGTCAGCAGGATATTTCCCGCCGGTATCAGCCGGGATACCGCTTCGCCGAATCCCTTCTCTCCGAAAGAACCGATCCACTCCCAGGGAATGTCGATCCCCTCATGGCCGGCCTGAACAGACACTATGGTCGCGAAGGCTACGCCGATATACGTCAGAGCAGCTACTGATACTGAGAGAATCATCGCCTTGGGGAGGTTCTTTCGGGGATTGATGGCTTCATCTCCCGCCTGGGCGATGACTTCGAACCCTTCAAAAGCCACATAGGTGAATCCCATGGTCATCAAGAGCCGTCCCCATCCTTTGGGAAGGAAGGGCTGGAAATTCAGAAGTCTGTGGGGTTCTTTTATGGCAACATAAATCCCGATAATGGCAAGCAGAACCAGGAAGAGCGTCTGTCCCAGCGTCATAATGGCTCCGACCTTACCTGTTTCCGAAGCTCCCCTGTAATTGATTATCAGGAAAAGGAGCGCTATTGCCACAGCCACAGGCTTTATCAGAGTATCCGCCAGTCCTGCGGGGAGAAACCCCAGCGTATCGAGATAGCGCATCGTATAGATTGAAAATGTAACGGCATACATGGAACCGGCTACGCTGGAGGCGAACCACTCCATCCAGCCGGCGAGAAAACTCATATGGGATCCGAAAGCCAGTTTGGCGAAATTGAAGGCTCCTCCCGCTCTGGGAATAGCCGAACTCAGCTCGGCATAGGACATAGCCGTACAGAGGGCCAGCACCCCGTTGAAGGCGAAGGTGAGAATCACTCCTCCCGGTCCGGCATGGTGGATCGAATTCCCGATTCCCAGAAATACACCCGCACCGATCATCATGCCCAGTCCGAGCATGGTCAGGTGGAATAGATTCAGTTCCCGCGATAGTTCGGTTTTTATGGAATTATCAGACACGGTTTCTCTTCCTGTACAGTTCTCTTACTTCATGGATTTTATTGCGGTCCATATGATTGATGCGGATAACAGCTGAAATGGTAAGAGTGATGATGATGCCGACTGCCAGAACAGCCGCGATCAGGCCTGGAATTAAATGGTTCATAACTTAATATTTTAGGTCCGGTTCTGTTGATCGGGCAAGCAGGAAAAATAATTGTCTTTTTCTTAACGGCTGATTGCCGCGGTTATGCCTGAGATAGAGCGGATCGAACTTTCAGAAGGGGCGGCTGTTCCGAAAATATAATCGGAAGACGCCGTTTCCGTTCTGCTGTGGGTAATGTATCTCATATCTTCAAACAAAATACCTTTTTCAAATGATAAAGTCCCATTTGTCCGGGCTGTTTCGTCGTCGGCTGTCAGTTCAAAAAAAGAAGTGACTTCGCTATTGTTGTTATAGCTGGCAAAACTGGTGTTGTAATAAGTCTCATAGCTGTACATAGGAGTGAAACCTATTGGTGTTAACGTATAATCGGTTTTGTCCGACGATAAGTCAATATCGGCAGAATAGAGTACTGCAGGCTGATCTGTCATATCGAATTTTGTACCGGGAAACCACTCGTTGTATTCAAAGGATTCATCCACTTCAAGATAAAGAGTAAATTCATTTCCCATCCTTTCAGCGATCGCCCTGCTTACGGTGAAGTCTGAATTCCTTTGAGTCGCTCCCGTAACCGCGTCGACATCGTCCTGGAAAACTGCATCATTCATCAGGTCCGCATCATTTTCATCATAGCGATTGAGATGCCAGAAAGGCAGCGCCGATAATCGATCTGTAATCGTTTTATAATCTGAAGTTCTGGTTCCGTCATCGGGCAGAAGGCGTTCACAAACGTAAAGATGCTGAATATCTCCTGAAGAGTTTTCCAGCCATATGACGTAAATATTGGTATAAGAGGTATATTGACTCTCCTGGTAGTCGAAATCAACTGTAATTAAAGGTGCCGAATTAGCCGAATCCGGTTCGGCAGGTTCGCTATCGCTATCCGATGAGAGAGATGATAGAAAGTCACAGCCGGAAAGCAACAGTAATCCTGTTATTAATGTGAGACATAGTGATGAACGCATGATTTTCCCCGTTAAATGTATGGATATTCAATATCTGAGTTTATGGCAATCTTGTTGTGATTTCCAATGCAAAATGCATGACAGGTTGTTTTTTACCGAATATCCCTTAATATGTTAGCTATGGCACAGGTATTGGAACTTTTTCATCCGCTCATTCAGGATTGGTTTACTCGGAAATATTCAGCTCCCACGGATATCCAGGAAAAAGGCTGGAGGGAAATCGCTTCCCGGTCTCATGTCCTGATGACGGCGCCGACGGGAAGCGGCAAGACGCTGGCTTCCTTTCTCTGGTCCATCAATCAGCTGGTTACGGAACAATGGCCGGGCGGAACCGTGCGGGTTCTCTATATTTCCCCGCTCAAGGCATTAAATAATGATGTGCGCCGCAACCTTACTGAGCCTCTGAAAGAATTGAGGGCCTTTTTCGAAGAGAGGGGAGAATCATTCCCCGAGATCCGCGTTCAGACCCGCAGCGGCGACACATCGGGATCGGATCGGCAGAAAATGATGCGACGGCCGCCGGAAATCCTCATAACGACTCCCGAAAGCCTTAACATCATGCTCACTTCCGGAGCGGCTCAAAGCCTGCTTTCAGGACTGTCCGTTCTCATTCTCGATGAAATCCATGCCATAGCGGCGAACAAGCGGGGAGTCCATCTCTTTTCGGCTGTGGAGCGGCTGACTCTGATCAACGGAGAGTTTCAGCGCATCGGCCTTTCCGCAACGGTTCAGCCCATGAATCTGGTCGCCTCGCTGCTGGGTGGTTATTACAGGCGATATCATAAGGAAGAGGCATCCCGGCCCCGGGATGTTAAAATCCTCCGTTCGGAAATCCGGAAGAAGTATGAGCTCTCCGTCGCCTTCCCTGATACGCCGGAAGGGGAGGGATCCCAGTGGCCGTCGACCATCGCTGTCTTTGCCGGGAAGATCCGCTCCAACCGGTCCACGCTGATTTTCAGCAACAGCCGCCGGCAGACCGAGAAAGTGACCCGGATGATCAATGAATATATGGGGGAGACTGTCGCATTCGCCCATCACGGATCGCTGTCCCGGGAGATTCGGCATTTCGTTGAACAGAAGATGAAAGCCGGCGAGCTGAAAGCCATAGTCGCGACCAGCTCCCTTGAAATGGGAATCGATATCGGTTCCATTGATGAAGTTCTTCTCATTCAGGCGCCATTTTCGCTGTCCTCTGCCATTCAGCGGATCGGTCGGGGAGGGCATAATGTGGGCGATGTCAGCCGTTCCACCATCTTTCCCATGTTCGGCCTCGATCTGGTCAGCTGCGCCATTACGGCGGAAGCCGTTCTGGCCGGAGAGATCGAGGCGTTGAAGATACCTGAGAACCCTCTTGATGTTCTGGCGCAGGTTATTCTGTCCATGTGCTGTACCGAAGAGTGGAACCTCGATGAGCTTTATCTTTTTATAACATCGGTTTATCACTGGAGGAATCTCCCCCGGCGCCATTTCGATCTGGTCCTGAATATGCTGAACGGGCGGTACAGCGATACGCGTATCGGCGAGTTGAAAGCCCGGCTCAATATCGACAGAGCGGCGGGAACGGCGCGGGCCAGAGACGGAGCGGAAAGAGTCATCTACATGTCCGGCGGCACTATCCCCGACAGAGGCTACTACGAGCTGAGACTGATGGGGGACGGTTCCAAAATAGGGGAGCTTGACGAGGAGTTTGTCTGGGAGAGAAATCCCGGAGACTTTTTTACACTGGGAACCCAGACCTGGAGGATTGACAGGATCGGAGACCGGGCTGTGGAGGTCAGCCCCGGAGACTCGAACGGAGCTATGAGCCCTTTCTGGAAAGCCGATCCCAACGGCAGGGACTTCTTTTATTCTCTCAGAATACTGGATCTGCTGGATCATGTAGAGCGGAAATGGAATGATCCCCGCTTAGGCGATGAGCTGAGCCGGCGATTTCATATGAGCCCCGAAGCCGCCGAATCGATGCTTTTCTTCCTGGAAAGGCAGAAAGACGTTACCGGAGCATCTCTCCCCGGCAGGAATAACCTCGTCATCGAGCATTTTAACGATCCTTTGAACAGAACGGATTGCCATCAGGTCATTCTCCACACTTTGTGGGGCGGAACACTCAATTATCCCTACAGCGAAGCTCTTTCCCAGGCCTGGGAGGACAAGCACGGCTATCCCCTGCAGGTCTTTTGTGACGATGACGCTGTCATTCTCGATCTTCCCCATCAGTTTTCCTCGGAAGACGTTCTGTCTCTGGTCAATGCGGATAATCTCGAATCTCTTCTGAGGCGAAGGCTCGAATCGACCATGTTCTTCGGGGGGCGGTTCCGCCACAACTGTTCCCGTGCTCTGCTTCTGCCCCGAAAATCCTTCAAGCAGCGGACTCCTTTGTGGCTGACCAGACTCCGTTCCAAGAAACTCCTCCAGGCGGTCAGCCGTTACGAGGATTTTCCCATCCTCACAGAAACCTGGCGCTCCTGCCTCCGCGATGATTTCGATCTTCCTTCGCTCGCTATGGTTCTCGATGAAATCCGGGAGGGGAAAATCCGCATCACCGATGTTGTGACGCGGACGCCGTCGCCCTTCGCGGCAGGCATTATTTACGATCATACGAACCAGAGAATGTATGAAGATGACACCCCTCTGGGAGGTCAGTCCAATCTCAATGAAGACCTTATACGGGGAATCGTTCATGAGTCGGGTCTCCGTCCCATGCTGTCCTGTGAACTGGTTGCGGAGTTCCAGGCAAAGCTGACCCGGACCTTTCCCGATTACTGCCCGGGGGCATCCGATGATCTATTCGACTGGATCGAGGAGAGGATCTTTCTCCCGCTCAGCCAGTGGGAAGAGCTGACCGAAGCCCTGATCCGTGACAGGGAAAATTGTGCGGAAATCCTGGAAGATGTGAAGAACCGCATCGTTTTGCGGGAAAGTGGCGATTCATCAGAACCGATCGTGCTCTCTGTCACATATGATAAGAAATTCGATGCCGATAAATTTATTGGTGAGATTGATGATGTGCTGCCTCAGTGGCTCTCCTTTTTCGGCCCCGTTCTCTTAACCCGCATTGCGGAACTCTATCCGGCGCCGTCTCAAATCATAATGGACTGCCTGGAGGAACTCCGCCAGTCGGATCAGCTCATCATCGACCGGCTGACCGAAGGGGCTGTGGAAGATGAAATCTGCACGGCTGAAAATCTGGAAATCCTCTTCAGGCTGAAAAGGCGGAAAGGGCGGAAGGAGTTCAAAGCGCTGCCGGCGGAAAGCCTTCAGCTTTTCCTGGCACAGCAGCAGCTTCTCACTGGCTCGGGAGGAGATAAAGATGATTTGCGGGATGTTATGGAGAGGCTGATAGCCTTCGGAGCCAAAGCCCCCCTATGGGAGAAGGAAATCCTCCCGGCCAGGCTCAACCCCTACTACCGGACGTGGCTCGATACGCTGTTTCAGGAAAGCCCCCTTATGTGGTACGGCTGCGGCAAAGAAACAATTGCCTTCTGCTTCGATGAGGAACAGAGCCTCTTCATCCCTCCCCGAAAAGGAAAAAAGGGGGGAGAGGATCTTCTCCCCGACAGCCGGGGCGGTTTTACTTTCTGGGACATAAAAGAACACAGCGGAAAAAACAGTACGGAGCTGGTCGAATCGCTCTGGAAACTCTGCTGGAAAGGGGCCATTTCCAATGATCATTTTTCAACAGTCCGCAGCGGCATTGCAAACAAATACAATGCCGACAGCTTTTCCGACATGGAAAAAGAGAGGGGCGGCCGGAAAATCAGCCGGGGCGGATACAGCCGCTGGGTTCGTTCCCGCCCTGTCGAAGGCCGCTGGTTCATTCCCGAGACCATCGGGAAAGATGAAGACCTGATAGCCCGCGACGAGAGGCTGCGCGAAGTGATCCGTCAGCTGTTCCTGCGTTACGGCGTTCTGTTCCGACAGCTTCTGGAAAGGGAAACGGAGCAACTGAACTGGAATGCCGTTTTCCCCACGCTCCGCCTCATGGAACTGTCCGGAGAGTGTGTGGCAGGGTATTTCTTCGAAGGGGTCAGAGGTCTGCAGTTTGCCAGCTGGGAGGCTCTGCGTATGTTGAAGGATCCGCTCGAGCAGGACACATTATACTGGATGAACTGCACCGATCCCGCTTCCCTGGCGGGTATCAGACTTGATGAGCTCAAAGGGAAATATCCCAAAAGAATGCCTTCCAACCATATGGTCTTCCGGGGGCAGAATCCTCTCCTCTATTCGCTGAAAAACGGAAAAGAGCTGGAATTTTTTACAGAACCGGACCATCCTGATTCACTGGAATCTCTCGGGTTTTTCCGCACGCTCCTCAGTCGGGAATCGGAACCGCTCAAATCCATCAAGGTCGAAAAGGTGAACGGTCTGGCAGTATCAGAGAGTCCCTTCCGGAAAGTTCTGAAGGAAGCGGGATTCCGAGATAATTTTAATTGTTATATCCTGAGCGGTGTCAGGATCTAGATTTGTAGCTCAGCTCCAGAGCGTATCGTAGGAACAGCCCGTAACCAGCTCGCAGGCTTCGACGACTTCCCTGTCCTGCGAGCAGTTTTCCCCTTTCTCCCGGGTCTCTATCTCTTTCAGCATCAGTTTATGGTTTTCCGGATCGATCCGGAAGCTTCGGGAGAAAATGAACCCGGCGAGCAAAAGCGCCAGAGGCAGAAAGGTAAACATGATCCGGATGCCGTTTACTGTCGAGGTGCTCTGTTCCACTGAACCCTGTGAAAATCCGATCAGCGAAAGGCCTATACCCACGATCTGTAAGGCCATTGCCTGGGCAATCTTTCTTATGAAAGTGGTCATCCCCGAATATATCCCCTCGCGGCGCCTGCCGCTGATAATCGTATCGGCATCGATAACGAAAGCGAGATTGTTGTAGGGGACGAAAACTCCTCCGGCCATCCCCAGGGCAAAAACGGCCCCGGCCGCGAGAATACCCCAATAGGGAACACCTTTGGGAAGCAGGGAGAGTAGAACGAGACCGCTCATGCAGATAGCTATATGGCGGCGGTAGACCCTGGCGTTTCCCTGTTTCATACAGGACCGGGAAACGATGACCACTCCGATAATCTGGACGATCAGCACCGTACCGAGCACAAGAGACTCGCTGCCGCTGTATCTCAGATGAAAAAGCAGGTAATACATGAGAAGGGCCATAAAAATATCCATGGACGCGTACGCCGAGAGATACATTCCGATATGGCTTCTGAATGATTTGTTTTTGAAAGTAGAAAAGAATTCCCGGAATACGTCTCCCAGGCTCCGGGCCTGTAGGCTCCGCTCCTCTTCCGTCACCTCTCTTTCCCATGTCCCGAGGTATGTGAAAAGCCAGGGGGTGGCGTAGAATATTCCGATGATGAGAGCGAAATAGAAGTAACCCAGATCATTTCTTCCCGTAAAGGAGAATATTATGCCCGGGACAACGGCGCTGACAAGAGTTCCGCCCTGAGAGAAAAGCATTCTGATCCCCATCATTTTTGACCGGGTTTTATAGTCGCTTGTCATTTCGGCGAGAAGGGCGTTGTAGGGAACCATTACCATGGTAAAAACGGTATTGAAAAACATGTAGGCCAGTAAGTAATAGAGGAAACGACCCGTCTCGCTCTCTATATGAGGATTTAGCCATAGAAGAATGAAAGACGCCGTAATGGGGAGAATCCCCAGGAGGAAGTACACACGCCGCCGACCGAACCGGCTTCTGGTCTTGTCAGAGAGAATCCCCATCATGGGATCAGTTACGGCATCCCAGATTTTCCCGAGTGACACGATCAGACCAGCCAGGGCGGGATTGATTCCCACATTAAGCGTGAGGAACAACATGAAGTATGTTCCAATAATGATGAAAGCGCCGCCGCCGTAAATGTCTCCGGCGCCATAGGCAACCATATTTCTCAGTCTGATTTCTCTTTTGCTCATCCGATGTCCTTGAATGTTAATATTACTTACAGTAAGTAATAATAGAACTGTTTATTTGAGACGTCAAACTGTAATTACCCGGAATTATAAACGGTACCCTTTCAGGGCTTTTTCCATCTCCGGATCCGAACTGGTCAGATCCCGTTTTTCCGCTCCGTTCTCGACCAGAGCCGAAGCTATCTGATAGTAATCCTCAAGCGGCTCCTTCATTCCCCGGACGCAGTAAGCGAGCGCCGTTCTGTCGTTACCGTCTGTCAGGTTGAGATCGGAACCTTTGGCGATAATCCTTCTCACCGCGTAATAATCCCCCAGGTAGGCCGCATACATGAGAAGGCTCCGGTTCGAATCATCGAAAATATCCGCTGTCTCAGATAATGTGAGAAGTGTGGAAAAATGTTCCTTTTTGCCTTCGAACAGAGCGTAGAACAAGGCGTGCGGATCGATCTCCCGATTGTATTCCAGAAGTTCTTTCACAACCAGATTCCCCGGAGTCAACATGGCGTAGGAGATGGCTTCCAGGCCGTCCTGATCTTTGATATTCCTGTCGGCTCCGTTTTTCAGAAGCAGCCTTGTCGTATAGATATCCCCCAGACCGGCAGACATCATCAGCGCTGTCAAACCCGTTTCATTCTGTTCATTGACATCGGCCCCATCAGTTATGAGGAGCTCTGCCGTTTTGAAATCACCGGCAAAAACAGCTTCCATCAGTTCGGTCCTGTTCAGAAAATCCAGACCGTAGAGCTTGTTTCTTATGGACACGCGGCTCTTCAGGTAATCTTCCATAACCGGTGCGATGATAGGAATGAAATCGAGCTCTCCGCCGTTCCGGATAAGAAGTTCCGTCATTTGAATATCGTTGTTTTTAAGCGCCAGATAAACCGGTGTTTCCTCAGCATTGTTGATGGAGTTGGTTTCCGCTCCCTCAAGAATGAGAATTTCCGCAATATTGTATTGTCCCGATTCCACTGCATAATGAAGGGCCGTGTAGCCATTATCGTCTATGGAGTTTATATTGGAGCCGTACCGAAGCAGCAGCCTCACCATATCGACGTTGCCGCTGATAACCATCAGCGTAAGAGGGGACCGCCCCGTATCATCTTTCTTTTCCAGATCGGCACCCTGGTCGAGAAGGGACCGTATTCTCAGATACATCTTGTTGTTTAAAGCCTCAATCAGATCTTCTCGCATATTGGCGGAAAGGCTGAAAGAGATGATAAGGAGAAAGCAGATAGGCAATAAACGGCGCATATGTCTATAATCGGCGGTCAGTGCCATAGAATTGAATCAATGTCTCTACCGCTCGACGATAATCCTCATCATGCGTCTCAGCGGTTCGGCGGCGCCCCAGAGAAGCTGGTCGCCCACGGTAAAGGCCGAGAGATATTCGCCACCCATTCGCATCTTTCTCACCCTTCCCACAGGGACCCTTAGCGTTCCGGAAACGGCGGCGGGAGACAGATATTCCAGCGTATCCTCTTTATTATTGTTGATCAGGTCGGACCAGTCGGTCCCGTTCTGGATCATATCTTCAATATCTCCCAGCGGGATATCTTTCTTCAGCTTTATGGTAAGAGCCTGGCTGTGGCACCTCATGGCGCCGACGCGGACGCAGATTCCGTCCACTTCTATTGGTGTTTTTGTTCTGAGAATCTTATTGGTTTCCGCAAAGCCCTTCCATTCCTCTTTGGTCTGGCCGTCATCAACGGCTTTATCGATCCAGGGAATCAGGCTTCCCGCCAGAGGAGCTCCGAAATTGTCCACAGGGAAATCCCCATCGTTAAGCTTTGCTGTAATTCTTCTGTCTATATCGAGGATAGCTGAAGCGGGATTGTCCAGATCGGCCCCGGCCGCGGCGCCGAGTTCTCTCATCTGCAGAAGGAGTTCCCTCATATTTCTGGCTCCGGCCCCCGAGGCTGACTGATAGGTCATGGAGGTGAGCCATTCCACCGCATCATTTTCAAAAAGCCCGCCGAGACCCATTAGCATGAGGCTTACCGTGCAGTTGCCGCCGGCGAAGGTTTTGACTCCTTTGGAAAGAGCTTCATCGAGAACGGCTCTGTTGACCGGATCGAGAATGATCTCGCTGTCCGGCGCCATACGGAGAGTTGACGCCGCATCGATCCAGTAACCCTTCCAGCCCGCTTTGCGAAGTTCCGGGTACACTTTTTCCGTGTAGGCGCCGCCCTGACAGCAGATGACGGCATCCATGTTTTTGAGCGATGTAAGATCATAGGCATCCGCCAGCGCGGGAACATCGTAGCCCACATCGGGAGCTTTCTGTCCGGCCTGTGATGTGGAATAGAAAAGGGGATCTATATGATCGAAATCTTTTTCCTCTTTCATCCGGTCCATGAGAACCGAACCGACCATTCCTCTCCAGCCTATCAAACCAGTCCTTAACTTCATACATCACCTCATATATAATGAAAGAATTCTTATCGATAAGAACGCTCTTGTTCAATACGGGCAGAAGAGAAAGTTGCAATAATTTTCTAGACAGAAGGGAAAATCTTCGCAAAAATATAGACATATGAAGTTTTTAAGCAGAAAGACTCTTATCATTTGCGCATCGGTTCTGATGCTTCTCTGGCTCTTTTTTCCCCGTTATTCTTCGCGGTGGGATATCATTGAAGATGAAAAGATGCTGGAAGGCAAAAGAGAATACCTGAAAAACAGAGTGCATCCCCTGCGCCGTTCCGCGCCGAACATTCTGATCATTCTGGCCGATGATTTAAGCCGGAACGACTTAACCATTTACGATAAAAAAAACGGTATCGATACACCCCATATCGCCTCTCTGGCTCAGGACGGGGTGGTTTTTGAGCAGGCTCTGGCCAGTTCTCCCATCTGCGCGCCATCCCGGGCGGGGATGCTGACCGGACGGGTCCAGAACCGGAGCGGTTTCGACAGCCAGCCTATGCAGATCTATCCCTTCTTTCCCGCCTATTACTATGCCGCCGAATTATTCCTCGATACCGATGAGATGAGCCAGGTCCCCTTCGGGACCTACCCCTTTCCTTCGCAGATGAAAAAGCAGGGCGTTCCCCATTCGGAACTGTTTTTATCTGAAATCCTGAAAGAAGCGGGATTCGGAACGGCTCTGGTCGGGAAATGGCATCTGGGTTACGGAGCGGAACAGTATCCGACAATGAGAGGATTTGATCATTATTACGGCTTTCTGGAAGCCTTTTCCTATCCCGATGATCCCGATAAAGACGATGTCGTTTCCTTTCAGCACGATCTGTTCTGGGAAAAGCATATCTGGCATATGAAGAGAAAAGGGGCCAGCGCCATTCAGTTGAACGGATCGGTTATAAAAGAAGACCGTCATCTGACCGATGCCTTTACTGATGAATCGATTGATTATATTGATGAGCATTTTACGGAAAATCCCGATACTCCTTTCTTTCTCTATTCATCATATAATGCCCCGCACACACCATTTATCGAATTGAAAGAATACTACGACAGATTTCCGGAAATTGAGGATGAGAACAGGAGAATCTATGCGGCCATGATCTCTCATTTAGATGAGGGAATAGGAAGATTGATCGAGGATCTTAAAGAAAGAGGGATTTATGATGAGACTCTGATCGTTTTCGCCAGCGATAACGGCGGAGCGAGCTATACCGAAGCGACAGATAACGGCGAACTGGCCGGAGGAAAAATGTCTCAGTTTGAAGGAGGATTGGAAATCCCCATGATTATAAAATGGCCGGAGGAAGAGGGGTTCGTCGGTCTTTATGAGCCAATGGTCTCATTAATGGATGTATACAGTACCGCTCTGGCAGCTCTTGATCTCCCGGTACCGGGAGATAGAGTAATCGATTCCGTCAATCTTCTTCCCTATGTGAGAGGCGACCATCCAGGTGATCCGCATCAGTCTCTTTTCTGGAAAAGCGATTACAATCTTACACTGCGGCGTGGTCCCTGGAAGCTGATGCTCAATACATATACAGGGAGCACTCAGTTATACAATCTGGATGCCGATAGAGGTGAGTACAAGGACTTATCGGAAGAGGAACCGGAATTGCTGCAGGAGTTGATGAATGAGCTTGAGGCAAAGGCAAATGAATGTCTGCCGCCTATGTGGCCGAGGGTTATGGATTTTGAAATTGAAGTGCACGGAAAGAAGTATAAATTCGCTACTTAGATGATCTGAAAAAAAATATTAGAAAAAAAACCGGAGCTGTTGACAAAAAATAAACGGATCTGTATTATCCTCCTTGTTATCAAGAAATGCGGCGGTGGTGAAATCGGTAGACACGCTAGCTTGAGGGGCTAGTGCTCGTTAGGGCGTGGAGGTTCAAGTCCTCTCCGCCGCATAGTAGATTAAAGATTCCTGATGGAATCTTTTTTCATTTATAAGCAATTCGAGAGGACTTGATCCATAGATTGCGCCGAGCAAGGGCGAGGATTAGCGGCATGGATGCCGCGGCAGCAATCGCAGGTGGCCTGTAAGGAGAAATCAGGGGATTTCGACTGGAATGGCAAGTCCTCTTCGTATAACTATCGTAATTCCTTGCAGGGTAAGAAATTAAAACACTTTCGGTTGAAAGTGTTTTTTCGTTTATAAGTGTCGTCTGTGGTACTGATGCCAGTATTGACCTGTTTATTTTCCCTATTCTCCATCCATATTGAAACAATCCTTCGGGAGGCATCGATAAGAGTAACTACTTAAACTTGGGTAATACTGGAAAATGTTCCATCAATAAACAGTTGACTCTGTGCAACTATTTGCTGATGGATAAAACAGTCCAAAGTTAATAAAATGAAGATATGAATACGAGATCTCTGCAGTGTTTCATTATGGTCTATGAGAAAAAAAGTCTCACTGCGGCTGCCAAGGATGCCTATATCTCTCCCCAGGGGCTGAGCAAAGTAATCAAACAGCTTGAGACTGAGCTGGATGCAGAGCTCTTTTTCCGCGGCACCCACGGAATGGAAGCGACCGAATCGGGGGAGCTGCTCTATGCGAGAGCCAGGCACCTCTGCTACCTTATGGAAGATATCAAAAAAGAGATCAGCATCATCAACGGCAGCAGAAATGCTCTGAATATCATCGCTACCTATTCGGCCGTGTCCTCCTATTCTCTTGATACGCTCTACTCTTTCGGCGAAAGGAATCCCGAGATACAGATGACAATTCGTGAGTATCCCGATGCCTCCCCTCTGGAAGATCTCTTTCAGGAACAGGCGGATGCGGGCATTGTTCTCGGCCACGAGAGGATAAGCAATTGCGATTATCAGATTCTCCATTCAGGAGAAACGGTCCTCATTGTGCCCTCCGGCCATATCCTTTCGGGTAGAAAGACCGTTTCCCTCAGAGAGCTTGACGATATGGCGTTGGTCGTCAAGTCTGTCGTCCCGGGAGAAGAACAGGGATTTGCCGATAAATGCCGGGAAGCGGGTATAACTCCGCGAATCAGGTATGAAAGCGAGAATCTAGCCTCAATTCATCATCTTTGCGAACAGAGGGAAGTCGCCGGTATTTCCATTGATTTTCTGGAGGAATCCTTTCCCGACAGATCACTGGAAATTGTGCGGCTAGAAGAGAAAATCCCGCAGAATCTCTATTTCGTTTCCAAACACAGGGAAATACAGAATCAGGCGGTCGAATTGTTCCGCCGATACATTTTGAATCAAAGGATAAAGCTGCGCTGATATGGCTCGGATGAAATACGAAGAACTGATAAGGAAAATGACTCTGGAGGAAAAAGCCTCCCTGATGTCCGGGAAAGATTTCTGGCAATCACAAAATCTTGAAAGGCTGGGCATATTCAGTATGTTTCTGGCAGACGGTCCCCATGGTATCCGCAGGCAGGCTGTCGGGTCGGATCAGATGGGGCTTAACGCTGGAATCCCCGCCACATGTTATCCTACGGAAGCCACTGTCGCAAACAGCTGGAATGAAGATCTGGGGGAACGTGTGGGCTCCTATCTGGGGCTGGAGGCAGTGGCTCAGAAAGTTCACGTACTTCTCGGGCCGGGACTGAATATGAAGAGAAATCCTCTTTGCGGGAGGAATTTCGAGTATTTCAGCGAGGATCCCTATCTGGCCGGGAAGCTGGCCGCCGCATATGTCCGGGGCATACAGTCCCACGGAGTCTCGGCTTGTGTTAAACATTTCTGTGCCAAAAATCAGGAAGAAAGAGCCATGTCCATTGATGTGGTCGTCGACGAAAGAGCCCTCAGGGAGATTTATCTCACCGCTTTTGAAATAGCCGTCAAAGAGGGCAGAACCAGGTCCCTCATGACTTCTTATAACAAACTCAACGGGACGTACACCAATGAAAACAAGCATATACTGCAGGAAATACTGAGGGGCGAGTGGGGATATGAGGGCGCCGTTATTTCCGACTGGGGGGGCAGCAATGACAGAGTCGCCGGTCTGGAAGCGGGGAATGATCTTGAGATGCCTTCCAATGACGGCGAGACGGACAGGGAGATCGTTCTCGCCGTTCAGAATGGTGTTCTCGATGAATCGATACTGGACCGGAGGGTCGACAATCTGCTGGACCTGATCTTCTTTACTGGAAAACTGGAAGATAAGTCCCGGTTCAATTTCGATGTGGAAAAGCATCACCGGATTTCACAGAAGATGGCTGAAGAATCTATCGTCCTTCTGAAGAACGAAGACGCTATCCTTCCCATTCGCTACGATAAAAAGGTGGCTGTAATTGGAGAGTTTGCAAAGACAGCCCGGTATCAGGGGTCAGGATCATCCCGGGTCAATCCCACCATACTGGATAATACGCTCGAATGTTTCGACGAATCGGGTATCCGCATTATCGATTATGCTCCGGGATATAAAAGGTATGGGAGGAAGAGTGGTAAACTCAAGAGGGAAGCCTGTGAGCTTGCCGCCGGCGCAGATATAGTTCTTCTATATCTGGGGCTCGATGAAGCGACCGAGACACAGGGGCTCGACAGGGAAAGCATGTCCCTTCCAGCCAATCAGATAGATCTCCTCGAAGCGGTTTACGAAGTCAACAGCTCCATAGTTGTCTGCCTCTCCAGCGGTTCGGCTATTGAAATGCCCTGGATCGGGAAGGTCAAAGGTCTGCTGCACGGCTATCTCGGGGGACAGGCGGGAGCCCGGGCAATACTCCGTGTTCTTTCCGGCGATGTCAATCCTTCGGGCAAGCTGGCTGAAACCTATCCACTCAAGTATGAAGATGTCCCTTCGGCCGGAAATTTCCCCGGTAGGGAAGTTACTGCCGAGTACAGAGAGTCCCTCTTTATCGGATACCGCTATTACGATACAGCCGGGATCGCTGTTCTATTCCCCTTCGGATACGGTTTGAGCTACACGGAATTTGAATATTCAGATCTGAGAATCAATGATAACGGCATAAGCTTTGATCTGGCCAATGTGGGAAAAGCCGCCGGAATGGAAATAGCCCAGATGTATATCCATTGTTGTTCCGATGCTATTTTCAGACCTTATAAAGAGCTTAAGGGATTTAAGAAGGTTTTTATCAACCCCGGCGAAGTCAAAAACATAACTATACCTTTCGACGATATAAGTTTCCGCTATTTCAACACTCTGACTAACGGGTGGGAAATCGAAGAGGGGGATTATGAAATTCTTGTCGGAGCATCAAGTGCTGACATCAGGTTGAAAGCCTCTATGCATAGGAAAGGTACCGATGCTCCTGTTCCCTACAGAAAGGAAGATCTTCCTTCGTACTTTGAAGGGAAAGCAGCCCATATCGGTGATGAGGAGTTCGAGCAGCTGCTGGGACGGCCTCTTCCTCCTTCCAATTGGGACAGAAAAAGAGATCTGGGATATAATGATACAATTTCTCAATGCCGCTATGCCAGGGGTGTAGCTGGCCGCCTCACTTACTGGATCATCGTCTTTCTCCACTGGTACCTTAAGAGGATTGGACGGCGGAACGAGGCGAATCTCATCATGATGTCGGTCTATCACATGCCTTTCAGGGGCATAGCCAGAATGACCGGCGGATCTGTATCCATGGCAATGGTTGACGGTATGCTTCTCATAGTGAACGGTCGTTTTTTCAGAGGTCTGTTCAAACTTTGGAAAGAGTGGAGAACCAATTCCTCAAAATGAAGAAATACGATTATCTTATTGTCGGTGCCGGGCTTTTCGGAGCTGTCGCAGCCAGGGAGCTGAGCCGTGCCGGAAAAAAATGTCTCATCATCGATAAAAGAGACCATATAGGCGGGAACATCTATACGGAAAGACAAAACGGCATAGATGTACACAAATACGGGGCCCATATCTTTCATACGAACAACAGGAAAGTCTGGGATTATATCAGTAATTTCAGTGAGTTCAATCATTATATAAACAGTCCTCTGGCCAATTTCAAAGGGGAGATTTACAACCTTCCTTTCAATATGAACACTTTTTATGCCATGTGGGGTGTTACGACGCCCGATGAAGCCCGGAAGAAGATCGAAGATCAGAAGCGCGGTCAATATTGCAGAAATCCGTCAAACCTGAAGGAGCAGGCTGTCAATCTGGTCGGACCGGATATCTACGAAAAGCTGATCCGGGGGTATACGGAGAAGCAGTGGGGCCGATCCTGTGAAGATCTGCCGCCTTTTATTATCAAGAGACTTCCCGTACGCTTTACCTATGACAATAATTACTTCAACGCCCGCTTTCAGGGGATACCCGTTGATGGTTATACGAACATCATCTCCAGAATGACTGAAGGGCTGGACATCCGTTTGAACAGTCATTATCTCGACGATAGGGAATTCTGGTCCGGTCAGGCCGGTACGATTGTTTTCACGGGGCCGATTGATTCCTTTTTCGATTATGAACTGGGAACTCTGGAGTACAGAAAAGTCCGCTTTGAAACCCGGATCCTCGACATCCCTGATTTTCAGGGGAATGCCGTTGTCAACTATACAGACAGGGAAACCCCGTTCACGAGGATAATAGAGCACAAGCATTTTAATTTCGGAGAGCAGCCCCATACTGTTATCAGTTACGAGTTCAGCGACGAGTGGAAGAAGGGCGATGAGCCCTATTACCCTGTAAATGATTTGAAAAATTCAGAACTCTACGGGAAATACAGGGAGCTCGCCTCCGGTCTGGACCATGTCATTTTCGGTGGACGTCTCGGAGAGTACAGGTATTATGATATGGACGTAACCATAGAAAGAGCGCTGGAAACTGTTCGAATGCTTTTGAACCGGGAAGGGTAAAGAAATTCCAATTTCAACAGGTTCGATGGCGTTTTTACCGTCCGGACAAACTTCCTGTTCATCATAAGATTCAGCAGGTCAGTTTGAAAAGCTTCAGCTGTTCTTCCGCCGTGTTCATGGCATAATCGAGATCCTCAGAGAGGGAGTTCATCTCGCTGATTCCTCCGGTTATGTCATCCATCCCCCGGTTCATCTCTTTTATTGAACTGTCTATGGATCGTGAAATGGCTGATATTTCCTCCATGACAGAAACCATTTCGCTGTTTACCCTTTTCAAGCGGTTCGACTCGTCTTTCAGATTGATACTGTGGCTGTTCAAATGCTCCATCGTTTGAAGAATCTGCGTTCCCCCCGTATTCAGTTCCGAGGAGTTGTTGGATATCTCGGTGAATGCGTCAATGAGGACAGTAAATTCCCCCTGAATTTCCCTGTAGATGTCCAATGTGAAACCGCTGGCTTCTGTCGCCTTTTCTATATTGGACACAGTTTGGAGCAATACGTTCCTTATGGATTTTGACTGGGCGCTCGATGTTTCGGACAACTTCCGGATTTCATCGGATACTACGGCGAATCCCCGTCCCGCATCGCCGGCATGGGCAGCTTCGATGGCGGCATTCATGGCCAGAAGATTTGTCTGGGCGGCAATTCCCGAAATCAGATTGACCATCTGGTGTATGGTGTCAATATCAGCGTGAATGTCTTTGACAGAGGAAACGGATTCCTGAATTTTCTGGTCGCCCTCGCTGATCTTTTCCCGTAGGTTTTCGGTTCCCTCCTTTCGTCCCCGGGCTATATTTGAGAGATTCCCGATGGAGCTGATCATTTCCGTAACCGAAGCGGTCGTCTCTTCGACTATAGAGACCTGCTCTGACACCTGTGTTTCAAACTGGTTGACACTCCCGTCGAGATTGCCGACTGATTCGCCGGCTCCCCGAATCTGCCTGTCCAGAGAGGTAATCTGTCCGCTGATCGATTTCATACTGGCGGAGATCTGTGTAGTAGCCGTACTGTTTTCCGAAATTGAGGTGATTGTTCCGGTTTTTACAGAATCGGCTTTTCGAATGGATTGTCTCAACGCTACTAGTATTTTTTCCGTCTTCTCTATAAATCCGTTCAGGTTTTCCGCCAGCCCGGCCATCTCATCATTTCCCTTAACGGGCAGCCGTTTAGTCAGATCCCCGTTCCCTTCGTAAAGCTCTTCAACTTTAAGGCTTACAGTACGGATAGGCCTGAGAACGGATCGATAGATGGTCATAAGGATCAGAATCCCGAGGATTCCCCCCGATGCGGCAATAACGTGATAGGTTATAAAGAGATTTTTCCCGTATTTTCTCACATCAGTGTAGTTCCCCTCGGCATTGTTGCGGATTATATCAAAGAGCGAACCCAGTGATTGGGTCATCTTTTCATAGGATTCCTGATAGTTTAGCCCCGGCATTCCTGGCCGTCCTGCTGATACAGCAATGATTTCCGTCTTCCATTTGTAAAAAAACTGTTCTAAATCTTCGAGTTCTTTTTTATCATTGAGGATCGGCCCGTAAATCTCCCTAAAGGATTTTAAGCGGTCTTCCCCGAGGAAAATTTCGTTTTCAATTTCACTTATATGATCATTCTGATTTGAACCGGAGAGAGACTTCGACAGGATATGATCAGCTTTGCCTGCGTGGTTGGCCGTCTGAACAAGTGTATCCAGTGCGGAGAACTGATCTGAGTAGATATGCTCTGTCTTGGAAAGGATATCCATGGTGATGAAGGTGGCAAAGTATGACACCCCGATGAGCAGACAGCTTAAGGTTATGACGAACGTAAATAATCGGAATCGTATGGTCAAAGGAATCTCCTTATATTGGACTTTTTTATCGGTGGGTTTTTTCGTGAACAACCGGCCCTGATATTCGTCGGATTTATCAGGGCCGGTGCTATTTTATAATTCAGATAGTATCAGACCGGTTATTTGATATTCATTCGAGCTTCCTCGATGATATTGAAAGCATCGGGAGTGTTTCTCAGATAATCAGCCAGAGCTTCAGTCGACAGGCTGTTTACAGCAATGATTCCTCCGCCGTAGATGGCAAAGGGTTTATAGTCCGGTGCTCCGGCCCGGCCTGCCGCGCCGATTTGAGCGAGGATGTCGAGAACGGCAGCATTGTATGTCTTTTCCATCCCGGCGGGTTCTCCCCCTATCATCAGATTGGAAATTCTGCTGCCCGCTTCTTTGGACGTGTCGACATCGCAAGTCAGTCCGCTGACCTGCATGAGGAACCCGTTCGGTTCGGGATAGATGGCGAATCCTGCTTCCAGAGAGGCAAGTACTTCTGATCCCGTCATGGGAATGGTCACGACTGATCCGCCCATAGCCAGAATATTGAGTACATCCTGCATCGTCACACCTCCGGCTTCCGCGCTCGACCGGATCCAACCGGCGTTCATGAGAGCGATGTCGGCACCGCTGTCGGAACGGAAGGCATCGGTAACGAGACGGCCGAGATTGGTATCACTTGTGCGGATGACAGCTCGGGTTCCCTCCAGGAATTCCGGAGAAACGGCCAGCACTTCATTGAGAATCGCATCATTTTTGGCTTTGATTTCCGCAAGGACTGCTGAGACTTCAGGATCTTCGGCGTTCTTTAGTTTTTCATCGGTCAAATCTACCAAGCGGGATGTCTTTTCTACGACTTTCCCCCCTTCTACGGTTAGGGAGGCCATTGCAATGTTGCTGGATTCCGATCCTGAATTGATTATCAGAGTCTCTCCGACCATTGTTCCCTCGGGCGTGGAAACATGGTCGTGCCCATCAACTATCAGATCGATGCCTTCTACTTCTTCGGCCAGCCTTTTCGAGGTGAAATCTCTTTCCATTCCCAGGTGGGCCAGGACAATAATCACATCGGCTTTTTCTTTCAGTTCAGGCATAAGCCTGTTTAAAGCGACAACGGGATCTTCATAGGTAAAATCCTTGACGCCGTACTCCGGAGTCACGATCCCGACAAGGGCGATATTTACTTTTTTTATGGTTTTGATCAGGTATGGTTCAAACAGAGCCTCACCATCGGCATAGAGATTGGCTACGATAAAAGGAAAGTTCATCTGCTCTGTCAGTTCGAGAAAGCGTTCAGCACCGAAATCCGTCTCGTGGTTACCCATAGTCATGGCATCGTACTGAACAGAGTTGAGTGCATAGATAGCGCTTTCTCCCCTGTCGAGGTTTGTCGCTGCATTTCCGGCTATTGTATCACCGGCATCGAGAAGAAGGACATCCTGACCTTCTTTTTTCAGCTGATTAACATATCCGGCTACGCGGCTGAAGCCGATACTCGTTTCCGATGGTGTCAGACCGTAGCCATGGGTGTCATTGGTCGAAACTATGTGAAGTGTGAAGTCTTCGGGCTTTCCGCTTGCCATTATTGACGCTGCCGATAGAAGCAGAACCGAGGCAAGCAGGAGTGCCTTTTTAAAATTTGTTTTCATTTCTTCTCCTTAATGGAGCCGGTAGCGTCTTCCCGAGAATCGGGTCCGCAACCGGCTATGTTTAGCAAAAAGCTATTAGATGTTACTGTCGAAAAAGCGGATCATTTCCTTCAGATAGGTTTTCCCTGTGCTGTTGAAAACCCCCTGAACCATGGGGTCCGGCTTCCAGTCGAAGTAGGCATGGCTGGCTCCGGGCACTTCAATGTACTCGGCGGCCTGGCCGGCCTGCTCCAGCGCAGCGACATAGCCCTGAACCGCTGCGGGCGGTATAATAGGATCCTCACTGCCTATCTGGCATTGCTGAGGGGGAAGACGTCGTTCTGACGCATTTGGAATATGGGTCATCGGAGAGAGCTGGGCAAACCATGCCTCGTTTCCTTCTGCAGGAATAAGACCGGGCATCTCCTCAGCCATAGCCGGCGCCAGAGTGAAAACTCCATAGCTGGGCGCGGCTACTTTAACGGAATCCATAATTCCCTTTCTGACTGCTGCCACTTCGCTTTCGGCCACACCTGTCGGCCAGAACTCGAAGTTCATTCCGTCAAATCCACCGGTCCCTATCATATGGGGCATATTGGCTACAACAGCGGCCAGATGTCCGCCTGCGCTGTCTCCGGTCACGGCGAGCCTGCCGGGGTCTCCGCCGTATTCTGCTGCATTTTTCCTGATATGGGCGATAGCTCCGAAAACATCTTCGATTACGTCAACCAGAGAATTCCCGACCAGATTTCCGCTGGAATCGAGGTCATTGAGAAGGCGGTAATCGAGGGCAAAGGCCACGTATTTTCCGGTTTTGGCAATTTCCCTTCCCATTCCTCGCATAATGTCTTCGGTATTGGCGCTCCAGCCTCCTCCGTGAATGATAACGACAGAAGGCAGATCTTTTGCTCCTTCCGGTGCGTATACATCATATACAAGGGATTTGTCCCCGACCCGGGCATATTCAATATTCTGGGTTACTTCAATACCGTCGAGTTCGCTTTCCTTTATAAAAGATGCTCCCAGTTTATAGATATTGGATGGTCCGTAGGTCTGAAACCGTCCGTCTGCTGGATCGACGGTAAGGGTCCAGGTCGATTCGGTCGATTCCATGAAGTACCCGTAGTTATAGGCTTCAATGATCCAGATCATTTTGTAGATCGAATCGACCGCGTATCCCTCATCGGGTGTGGCCGTAAGGGTAAACTGTGTTCCGGCCTTGACCAGTCCGTCGGCGGGGATCGGCGGTTCGACAGTTACGGTACCGTTGACCGCTTCGTCGAGAACCACTTTGTAGTATACCTCTTCAGAATCCATGGCAGCTGCCCCGTTCTGTTCATCTGCCGGTTTTTCCGGCTGAGTCGCACATGATGCGACTAGAAATGCTGTAAATAAAAATGTTAGTAATAAACTGGATGAATGAAAAAATTTCTTCATTGAATGTACTCCTTTCAATGAAAATCCGTTTCCGGGGGGCGGTACCTGTGACGAACCGCCGCCCGGATTAAATCATTAGACTTGTCTACTGATTTCAGTAGGAAGTCAAACCATCTCCCATTTTGAAGGTCTGGTTAGCTGAATCGTTGGGCAGATCTTCAAACTGGGCATATACGTCGGCATCAGAGGCTGGTATGGCCATGGGAAGCTTCCCTGCAGGCTGAACCGACTTATCCTGAACCATGTCCTTCATCTGGAACACAATGTCCAGAACAGCTTTGTCTGTAGCTCCGAAGTCAACAAGAAGTGTGTCAATATCATCAATATAGGGTTCGATAATGAACGGTCTGATCATATGAACGTCAAGAATCAGTTTAGCTTTGCTGTCCATGGATGCCACTGTATTGAGGAAGTCCTCCTTGACTGCCGTCCATACAGCTGTATTGCTCGCGGAACCGAGAGCTCCGAAGGGATGGTCTCCCTGTTCGGACAGGGTAGAGCTCGGGCTCTGGGTGTCATGGTCGTAGACGTAGATCTCTCCGTCCCATGAAAGGGGAGCTCCTCCGTCGAGTCCGAAATACATTCCCTGACGGGCGCTGACTCTTTTTATGACGTAATCGGCATCTGCTGCATTTTCCACTACTGTGAAAGCGGGAACTGCTGCCGCGTAGGCTTCGATTTCATCGCTGTCGTATCCGATATAGCTTACCTGAATTCCCGGTGTGTCGTTCAGATCTTCTGTCGAAGCGTCGAGGGGAAGGATGGAATCGTCATTTTTCAGCAGAGTGATGGCCTGTTTCATCAGCTCTTCCCCCCGCTTTCTGTTCGCCTCGGCAATGGCCAGAGCTTCCTGTGGATCGGAGTAGGGGTTTTCGAAGGCTCCGACTTTAAAAGCCAGTTCCAGAACTTTAACGGCCGCTTCATCGATGACTTCTTCGGTGATATAGCCCTCATCGAGTGCTTCCATCCAGTAGTCCGGTGCTCCCATTCCAACCTGGTGGGAACCGGCTGCTGCGAAATCGGCGATCCTCTGGCCCCGCGGTTTGTCCCATTCGTCTCCCCAGGCCATGGCGAAACCGAACATCCCGTACATAGGACTTTCCTCTCCATCGAGAGTTCCCCAGTCAGAGGTGACCAGACCGTCCCATTTGATTTCATCTCTCAGAATATCCTGCATGAGAATCTTCGAGTAGGCGGCGGGAACATTTTCGATCTGTTTTCCCTTGTAGGTTGTTTCGATAATGCTGTAATTGGGCATTAAAGCGGCCGGATTGGCTTCAAGAGCTTTCCGCATTGTATTTAGGTGCATTTGCAGATTGTTTCCGGGGTAGATATTGGATCGACCGGGATAGGAATGGCTGTCCATTCCGCCTTCGTTGGGACCGGCACCGGGGAAGTGCTTGATAGTTGCCGCGACGCCCTTTTCCGGGTCGACACCGTCATCTCTGCCCTGAAGTCCCTGAATGTAGGCTTTGGCCAGTTCTCCCACCAGTTCCGCATCGGAACCGAACGTATGTCCGACTCTGGCCCACATGGGTTCGGAGGCGATATCTGCCAGAGGTCCAAGGAGCAGTCTGGCTCCGGCGGAACGGAATTCTTCAGCCTGCATGGCTCCCACTTCTCTGGCAATTTCAGGATCTCCGATCGCACCTAGACCCAGAAGAAGGGGAAAGGGGGTGAAGGACGTATTCTGAGCATCGCCGCCTTTAAATTCCGTACTGTTCTCATTGGTACCGGCTTCGTGGACGGGATCGGTGATTATCACCATGGGAACTCCCAGAGGTGTTGCCGCCGCAATTTTCTGAAGCTCGTTGTGATACTTCGCGTAAACTGCTGAATCACCCGCATAACCCCATCTTGTCAGATTGAAACGGATATGTTCCTGAGTGATCTTGATCTTGTTCTCAAACGAAACGGTTCCGTTGTCGTCAGTCGGCCCGCCGATAAAGTCCTTTTCGGCAAGCAGAGCCGCTTTGGCTTCCGTTTCCATTTTCGATACAAGATCCCGCGCCCTTTCAAGGGGAGAGAGTCTCCAGTCCTCGTAGGGGTCCAGCTGCCCGTCTTTGCTGGCATCGCGGAAACGGAAATTATCCACGGTAATTTCCGTGACTCCGGTTCCTTCGGCGATACCGATTTCCGGCTGCACATAGGTCTCTCTGCTTCCACATGATACGAATATCATACCGGCAGATAAACACAGCAGTGCCAAACTTTTTTTCATATTTTTCCTCCTGGATAAAAGTTGAAAAGTTAAATAAGAGAAGGAAGCCGCCCCGCCAACCGGGGCGGCCAGTAAAAAAGGAGTAATGAAGTGCAGCTGATTATCAGCCGCCGTATCCGCCCATAGAGGCGTAGTTCAGGCCGTAACCGATTTCATAAACCGGGTTGGCCGTATCTCCGGGAACATCTTCGAGCTGAGCTTCGACCGAAGCATCATCTCTCGGGAATTCAACGGGTAATCTTCCCTGCGGTTTGTTGCCGTTCTGCCAGAAGATAATATCAAGGAATGCTTTATCGGTAGCTGCGAAGTCGATGATCATAGCGTCAACTTTGTCATGAAAATCTGTAACGATTCCGGGACGTGAAGCTGTCATCCCTATGATCACTTTCATACCGGGGTAGGCTTCTTTGGCCGCGAGAGCCTTGTCAACGACGGCTTTGCTTTCCAGACCGCCCAGGTATGTATGAAATCCCTGTCCTATGAATCCGCTTTCTCCGCCGACCTGACTCCAGTCATTAAATTTCCAGGCTCCGAATTCCGCGAATCCTTCTGAGAAATGACTATTAACTTTTACAGCTTTATCTGTATAAGCCTGCTTATCGTGATCCCATACCATCACAGGGCCGTCGAAGGACAGAGGTGTTCCCCCCTGAGTTCCGAAGTAGGTGGCTCCTCTGGAGAACATCCGGGCGATGTAGAGATCGGCTTTTTCGGGACTGTCGACGAAGTTGATATTCAGGTACTGGGTCTCTGTTGAAAATGCTTTTGTTCTGCTCTGTCCGCTGTCCGCTTCGGGGTAGACTGAATCGAAATAGACATCGACTACGCCGTTCCCGTTTCTATCTACCGAGCTTATATATTCATCGCTGGTTCCCAGTACGGGAAGCATGGCCAGGTTTTCTGCCACATCTTTGTTTTCTGTCAGAACCATGGCTTTTTTCATGGCTGCTTCACCGGCTGCATATCTCGATCTGAGCTCATCTCCTTCGGGATCCCAGAATTTCTCCGCTTCATCGAGGTCGACATAGGGGTTTTCAAAAAGACCGAGCTTGAACTGAAGCTCAAGGGATTTTCTGGCTCCTTCATCGATTTTTTCCTGGGAGATCAAACCGAGCTCAAAGGCTTCACGCCAGTTTTCCGTGTAGTCTGTTCCGCCATACTGATAGGTACCGGCGTTGAACATCTCGGCGAAGATCTCCGGTTTCTCCTGAATGTCCATATGACCCCAGGCACTGCTTTTGGCGATTCCCCAGTCGGAAACGACAGAACCGTCAAATCCCATTTCATCTCTGAGCAGATCGGTCATGATTTTTGTGGAAAATGCAGCGCCTTCATCAACGGGTTTTCCATCGATGACATCTTTGTACTCTTCTACATCAATGATGCTGTAGCAAGCCATAACTGAAGTGGCTCCTGCGTCGATGGCGGCCTGAAAGGGCTTTAGGTGTTCATCCAGGTTGTTCCCCGGGAAAACGCTCCACTGACCGGCTGCCGTATGACTGTCCATTCCCTCTACTACGGAACCCGAACCGGGAATATGTTTGACTGTTGTCGCCATAGCTTCGGGATCGAGGGTCGAACCGCCCTGCATCGCTTTTATAAGAACACTCATGTGCTTGGCCGCCGCGTCTCCGTTGGCGTGAAGCAGATGCTGTATCCGGCCCCATCTCGGTTCAGTGGCAATATCAGCCTGAGGGCCGAGAAGCATGTGATGGCCGGACATCCTCATTTCATCAGCTACTGTCTGGCCGAATGCTTTGGTTGTTTTAAGGTCGTCAGCCGCTCCCAGACCGAGGTAAAAAGGCCATTTTGATAGGCGTGAGGGCCACATGTCATCCCCGTTGAAACCGGAGTGAAGGGGATCGGAACTTATAATAACGGGAATTCCGAACTCAGTGCGTTCAGCCAGACCCTGGAGGTTGTTGTTGAATTTTACCTCGTCCAGAGGAGACAGTTCGAGCTGATCATTGATATATCTCGCTCCATTTTTTATCATAGAGAAGGGAACAGAATTGGACGGTCCGAAGGCGGTCATAACAGTCCGTTCAATTGTACCGTCTGCATTCAGTCCTTCGAGGCCGTAGTACAGTCTGTCGTCCGATGTGTCTTCCGTTCCTTTATCATCTTTGGTCATGGCTGTATTGCCTGATTCTCCCAGCCAGTTGAAAAGTCCGGCTTTCATATCGTTTGTCATACGGGCAACGAGGTCAGCCGCTCTCTCCTGAGGCGACAGACGCCAGTCTTCATAGGGTTCGAGTTTGCCGTTCCCGTTAGAGTCTTTAAACAGCAGCTTGCTCTTCCTGATAATATCTTTCTCAACGCCTGTGTTGAGAACTGGATCTGTTCCTTCGGAAGGAAGATCGGAATTGTTTGCCAGGTAGTCCTGGTAAAGACCGATTTCCGGCTGTTTACTGTAAATGCTGTTTTCAAAGGGATCTTTATTGCAGCCTGTTACTGTAAGCACCAGGATAATCGAGCTGATTAGCAAAATCGAGTTTCTCACTGATTTGCACCTCCTTAAATTATGTAATCACCGTATCATGTGTTTTTTAAGGAGGCTATCAGCGTTCTGTTGCGGGGGGGCAACCATAAGTTTACGGGTCAACTAATGGTTTCCTCCCCGAAACAACTAGCTGATGGCTCTATGAAAAAAGCCATGATATAGTCGGCTTACAAATTAAAAAGGGACCGGTAAATGAAGTTTGAACAAATAATTAAAGAAATGACACTGGAGGAAAAAGCCTCTCTGATGTCCGGAAAAGACTTCTGGCAGTCCCGGGATATTCCGAAGCACGGGATTCCCTCCATGTTTCTTGCTGACGGACCGCACGGACTGAGGAAACAGGCCGTGGCGGCCGACCATCTCGGTTTGAACGAAAGCATTCCTGCGACTTGCTTTCCTACGGCCGCAACAGTGGCGAACAGCTGGAATGAAAAGCTGGGAGAGGAAGTGGGCAAAGCTCTGGGTGAGGAAGCTGCTGCCCAGAAAGTCAATGTGCTTTTGGGACCGGGTATCAATATTAAAAGAAATCCACTTTGCGGCCGGAATTTTGAATATTTCAGTGAAGATCCAATTCTGGCAGGAAAAATGGCTGCTTCGTATATAAGAGGGATTCAGTCCAAAGGCGTTTCGGCTTGCGTGAAGCATTTCTGTGTGAATAACCAGGAAACCAATCGAATGGCTGTCGATGCTATTGTCGATGAACGGACACTCCGGGAAATCTATCTGACGGCATTTGAAATTGCAGTCAAGGAAGGGAATGTCTCCACTGTCATGTCTGCGTATAATAAGCTGAACGGGACCTATACCAATGAAAATGTTCATATACTAAAGGATATTCTCAGAGATGAATGGGGATTTCAGGGTTGTGTCGTGACGGACTGGGGCGGCGGTAATGACAGAGTTGAGGGACTTAAAGCCGGCAATGAGCTGGAGATGCCTACAACTGGCGGAGAAACTAACCGCGAAATTGTTGAAGCTGTGAAAAAAGGTCAACTCGAGGAGTCTGTTCTGGATAAAGCAGTGGACCGGCTGCTGGAACTGGCATTTCGAACGGACAAATATCTTTCACAGACTGATCAAACGATAAATTGGGATAAACACCATGCTCTGGCACGTAAAGCGGCAGAAGAATCAATAGTCCTACTTAAAAACGAAGAGGACATTCTACCTTTAAAAGAAACTGACACTATAGCGCTAATCGGAGAATTTGCCGAAAGAGCCCGTTTTCAGGGAGCCGGTTCATCCATTGTGAACCCTAAAAAGCTCGATTCCTTTCTATTTCTCTGTAAAAAATCCTCATTATCTTTAAACGGTTTTGCCAGAGGATACGAGAGATTCGGCCGCAGAAACAGGAAACTGGTTCGTGAAGCCTGTGCTCTGGCCGGTAAAAGCGATAAAATTCTGCTTTTTCTGGGGCTCGATGAGTATACAGAAGTGGAAGGACTGGATAGAAAGGACATGTCAATTCCTTCCAATCAGCTGAATCTGCTCGAAGCACTGCGTGAAGTAAATCCAAACATCATTGTCATTTTGTCCAGCGGCTCCGTTGTGGAAATGACCTGGGTCAAAGACGCAAAGGGGGTTCTTCACGGATATCTGTCCGGTCAGGCAGGAGCGGGAGCCCTTATCAATATTTTAACCGGAGAAGTAAATCCTTCGGGTAAACTGGCGGAGACATATCCCTTGAGTTATAAGGACACACCTTCGGCACCTTTTTTTCCGGGGAAAGAGGCAACTGTGGAATATCGCGAAGGGCTTTATGTGGGGTATCGGTATTTCAGTACTCTTAATAAAAAAGTCATGTTTCCCTTCGGCTTTGGCCTGAGTTACACAGATTTCTCCTATACCTTACTGGATATTGATGAAAATGGTGTGTCCTTTACACTTGTAAACACAGGGAAAAAAGCCGGTTCGGAAGTGGCTCAGCTCTATATATCCCGAATTTCAGAAGAAGTCTTCAGGCCAATCATCGAGCTTAAAGGGTTTGTCAAAGTGTTTCTGGAGCCCGGAGAATCAAAACAGGTAAAGATTGATTTTGATGATAAGAGCTTCCGGTATTTTAATGAAAAATCAAATCAATGGGAAATCGAAGGCGGGGATTACGAAATAATAATCGGTGCGTCCAGTTCCGATATAAAGCTCTCGGGACATCTGTACCTGGAGGGAAGCAACGCCGAAACGCCATATGAGAAGGGATCTCTTCCCGCCTATTTCAGCGGAAGAGTGGAAAATGTTGAGAAGGAGGAATTCGAAATGCTTCTGGGACGCAAGGTCCCTTCGCCTCAATGGGATAGAAACAGAGAGCTGGGCTACAATGATACTATAGCCCAGTGCCGCTATTCAAAGGGCCTTTTTGCCCGGTTCGCCTTTTATCTGATTGTATTTGCTCACAAATTTCTCAAAGGAATAGGGAAAAGAGATACGGCTAATCTTATCATGATGTCCGTGTACTACATGCCCTTCCGCGGAATGTCCCGCATGACCGGCGGAATCATTACCATGCCAATGCTCGATGGGATCCTGCTTATGGCAAACGGACATTTTTTCAAAGGGCTGACTAAGGTCCTGTCGGAAAACAGAAAGAAAAACAGGAGTTAACATATAAATGATTGTGGAAAAGAATGCAAATAAAGGGGCCTGGGGCGCTCTTAAAGAATTCTGGAAGAACTTTGTCGCCAAACACCCCAACATCGCCCAGTTTCTCGTCTTTTTTCTATTGAGCAACGGAGTCACGGTTCTTCAGATGCTGCTGATGCCTGTTCTCAGAGAAATCTTCGAGCAGACATCGCTTATCGATACGACTTTTCAGATTCTTCAGGTCGGGAGAAATCTCGACGGCAGCGATTACTATATTTTCAATTATCCCGCCGGACTGATTTCTCAGGGCGGGGGCGGCGGACTGGCTTATTTTCTGGCCGTGGAGATCACTCTTCTCACGGCCCAGGTCATCAATTTCTTCGCCCAGAGAAATATCACTTTCAAATCGAACGGCAATATCTGGTGGTCCGCTTTCTGGTATTTCATCGCCTATATCGGCATCACCTTTGCCGCCGCCGCCGCACAGGGATTCTATAAAATCCCCATTTACAATCTGCTTATGAATACCTGGGGTCTCGGTGCAGCCGGAGAGAAAACAGCCGATGTCATCACCATGATTATCAACGCGGCTATTTCATTCTGGATCTTCTTCCCCATTTTTAAGATCATTTTCAGGAGAAAACCGGAAAATGACGAATAAGATCCTGACGGTCGTTGTGCCGAGTTACAATTCACAGGACTATCTGCACCGTTGCATAGATTCCCTGTTGGCCTGTAAGGACGATTCTCTTGAAATTCTGATTGTCAACGACGGATCCCGGGACAGAACCGATGCCATTGCCGATGCCTATATGAGGAATAACCCGGGAATCGTCAGAGCCATCCATCAGGAAAACAAAGGTCATGGAGGAGCTGTCAATAGGGGAATCAGCCATGCGAAGGGAAAGTTTCTCAAGGTCGTAGATAGTGATGACTGGGTCGATCTCCCGTCCCTCCAGTCCATTTTAGACAAACTGAAGGAACTGGATGACCAGGGCAAAACTCTGGACCTGCTGATCAGCAACTTCGTCTATGAGAAAGAAGGAGCCCGGTTTAAGAAGACGGTCCGCTATAAATCGGTTTTCCCCGAGGGGAAAATCTTCGGATGGCATGAATCAAGGTCCTTCCGCAAAGGTCAGTACATGCTGATGCACTCGATGATCTACCGGACCGGGCTGCTGAGGGAATGCGGCCTCAAACTGCCGGAGCATACATTCTATGTGGACAATCTCTTTGCCTTTGTTCCGCTGAACCATGTGCGGTCCCTCTATTACATCGATGTTAATTTCTACCGCTATTATATCGGCCGTGCCGATCAGTCTGTCAATGAATCAGTCATGATCAGTAGGATCGACCAGCAGCTGAAAGTGAACCAGATGATGCTTGACCATATGCTGACCAGTACGGTTTTCAACCATAAGCTGAAGAAATACATGCGACATTATCTGGAGATTATTATGACAGTTTCCAGTATTCTTCTGATCCGCTCCCGGCAGAAGGAGCATCTCGTTCAGAAAACGGATCTCTGGCATTCCGTCAAGTACAGGGACAGAGGACTCTACATGAGCCTCCGCTTCGGTATTCTCGGATTGATTACCCATCTTCCCGGGAAGATCGGAAGAAAAATATCTATCGGAATTTACAAACTCACTCAGTTGGTCGTGGGTTTCAACTAAAAAAGGAGACAAGGAATGAAAAAAGAAAAGAGCAGAAAACAGTTCCTTCGGGGCCGCATTATTGCACTTTCCCTGTTTGCGGTTCTGGCGATTGTTCTCAATATTCTCATCAATGTTTTCAGCGGATACGCTGATTTGTATTTAGGTAAAGGGAAAGCTGTCATTACAACAGCGGAAGGCACAGAGGACTGGGACAGCGAATACTACTCTCTCGATTACGCCTCCGAAATGCTTCTGAAGGAAGCGGCCGAGGATCTGGTAAAAAAAATCGAAGCGGAAGGAGCCGTACTTCTGAAGAATAACGGAGCTCTACCCCTCGAAACATCAGCTTCGAACAGGACAAAAATCACTTTGATGGGCCGTGATGCCGTCGACTCGGTTTTCGGTGGTTCGGGATCCGGTTCTGTCGATATTTCAACTGTTGTCGATTTGAAAGAAGGTCTGGAAAAGGCAAACTACAGCATTAACGAAACGGTTTATTCCCTCTTTGATTCCTTCGCCGCTTACACCATGGGGCGGAACAACTTCGGACAGCCCGCAAAAAAATACGAGAATCCCAAGGCGGATATTGTCATGGACAAGCCGCAGGATTCGACTTATTACATCGGAGAAATGCCTGTTGACAGATTTACCGATGACGCACTGGCCAGTTTCAGTACATATGACGATGCGGCAATTATCATGTTCGGCCGTGGGGGCGGAGAAGGGGGAGACCTTTCTCAGAATATGAAAGGGTTCGAAGAAAACTATGAGCCCGGACAGCATCAGCTGGAACTCAACAAGGATGAGAAGGATCTTCTCGAACTGGCTAAAAAGAACTTCGACAAGGTAATCGTCCTCATCAACTCAAGCGCTGCCATGGAAATGGGTATTCTTGAAGATGATCCGGAAATCGATGCGGTCCTATGGGTCGGTTCACCCGGTCAGACAGGATTTCTCGCTGTCGGAGAAATTCTGAACGGAACGGTCAATCCCTCAGGGAGGACAGCCGATATCTATGCAGCCGATTTTACAAAGGATCCCACTTTTGTCAATTTCGGACACTTTCAGTATTCCAATATCAGCCGTAATAACTCGTACGGCGACGCCTTTCTCGTTGAATACGAGGAAGGGATATATATGGGGTACCGCTACTACGAAACGGCAGCGGCTGAAGGTTTCATCAACTATGACGAAGCCGTTGTCTATCCATTTGGTTTCGGGCTCAGTTACACTGATTTTCATTGGGAAGTTACGTCCCGGGAGATCGGAGATATCAATGGATCCATTTCAGTCGATGTTAGAGTTACCAATAAGGGCGATCGGGCCGGAAAAGAAGTGGTTCAGCTATATTATTCAGCACCCTACTATAAGGGCGGCGTAGAGAAATCGGAAGTTGTTCTCGGAGATTTCGCGAAAACCGGTCTTCTCGGTCCGGGAGAATCGGAAACTGTCACTCTGTCAATTGCCGTGGAGGATATGGCCTCCTATGATTTCCTTCAGGAGAGAGCCTATGTTCTCGATAAGGGAGATTACAGGATCAGGCTTCAGACCGACTCTCACAACATGAAGGAAGGCGTGGATGAGATCGTCTATTCCGTTGACAGCACTATTGTCTATAAGGACAGGAGCGGAAGAGAATCCGATCTTGTAGCGGCGACAAATCTCTTCGATGATGTTTCGTCCGAGATCAGCAGAACCCTTTCGAGAAGTGATTTCGCCGGAACCTTTCCCACTGCGCCCAAAGCAGAGGATCTGAAAGCAAGCGATGCGGTTCTGGCTGCTTTTGCCCCTTATTGGGCCGGTGATCACGATGATCCGGAGGCCGAAATGCCGGTTACCGGAGCGGAAAACGGAATCTCTCTGATCAACATGAGAGGCCGGGACTTCAGTGATCCCCTCTGGGAGCCTTTCCTGGATCAGCTCAATCCCGAAGATATCATAACCATTGTCATCAACAGCGCCTATAATACGGGAGAGATTGACAACATTGGCAAGCCTGCTACGGTTGACCTCGATGGACCGGCTGGAATCAACTCTTTCATGGGTGCCAATATACACGGCGTAGCCTACACTTCAGCGGTTGTTATAGCATCGACTTTCAGCACCGAAATAGCCTTTGAAATGGGTGAAATGGTCGGAAACGAAGGTCTGTTCTATGATGTTCACGGATGGTATGCTCCTGCTGTTAATATTCACAGATCTCCCTTTGCCGGTAGAAACTTCGAGTATTATTCAGAAGATCCTTACCTCTCGGGGAAAATCGGAACTTCCGTTGTTGAGGGAACAGCCTCAAAAGGTGTCTATGCCTATGTGAAGCATTATGCGCTGAATGACCAGGAGGCGAACAGAAATGCCAATGGTGTGGCAACCTGGGCCAATGAGCAGTCAATCAGAGAGATCTATCTGAAGCCCTTTGAGCTCATTGTCAAAAATGCCGAAACCACGGTCAAGTACATATCCGATGAGGCCGGTACGGTCAGTGAAAAAATCATGCCCGCTTCCACAGCGATTATGAGTTCGTTCAACAGAATCGGAGGGGTCTGGGCCGGTGGATCAGTTCCTCTTATGCAGAATATCCTCCGTGATGAATGGGGTTTCAAAGGTGTCGTGATCAGTGACTTCAACCTCTATGACCATATGGATGTCAATCAGGGACTGGCTGCCGGAACCGACATCAACATCACCTTCGAGTCTATGAAATCCATGGATGAAACGGAAAGCGCTACTGTTGTCCAGCAACTGCGCCGGACCGGGCACAGGCTTCTCTATACCGTGGCGAACAGCCATGCCATGAATGGAATAGTTCCCGGAGCGACGGTAACGTTTACAATGGCTCCCTGGATGATCGGCCTTATTGCAGCCGATATCCTCATAGCTCTTCTTCTGGCTCTCGGTATATTTATCACTTTGAGAAAAGCCGGAAAACTGAACTGATAGACAGGATTTCAGGAGTGCTGCCTACCTTCCGGCGGTGCTCCTTTATTTTGCAATAGGAGATTTTCATGAAAATAAGCCCTCTCCGACTGCTAACTGCGGCGATGGTATGCACAGTTTTAATCTCGTGCGGAGTAGAAAAAAAAGTGATCCTTCATGCAGGGGAGATGAGTGATGGTACATTGGCCGTTTACGCTTCCGGTATGGATAAACTGGTTTTTCTGGAGAGCGGCAGCTCTCTTGAAGTGCCTTACGGTCCTCTTGCAATTGAAGCGATAGGCGATCAGGGCTATGAGTTCAGTTACTGGAATGGTGTAGATGGAGAAGACTCGAAACTCTTTTTCAATATTGAGGAGGAACAGACGATCGGTGCTGTTTTTGTTCAGGCGGAATACTCTGTCAGCCTCGATGAGGCAGTAAACGGAAACGTAACCGTGAATCCTGAAGTTATCCCGGGAAAGAAATATCCAGCCAATACCGTATTTACCATAGAGGCCGAAGCTGATGCGGGGTTTGAGATCGACTCTCTCTATTATGCCGTACCCGGCCCATGGTGGGTTGATTATTTCGAAAGTCCGAAAAGTCATTTTGAAGTCAGACTCACATCACCAATGGTTTTGGGGGCTTCTTTCATGGACAGGAATATGACGAAAGGAATAAAAGTTATCAACGACATTGTCTATGCAAAGCCGGGAGTGAAGGAGCTGAAATATGACCTGTTCTCTCCCGAAAACGCAGCTGAACTGCCCCTTCTCATCATTGTCCACGGTGGGGGATGGTCGTCCAACAGTGAAGATGTTATGAGGGGGATGGCCCGGGAGATTGCCGGAACAGGTAAATATGTTGTGGCCAGCATCGATTACCGGTGGATCGGTCATCTCGATGGAGATCCGGAGCCGAATCTTATGCATGATCTGATCGGAGACGTCTACGGCGCCATGGCTCACGTAATCGAGCATGCTGAAGAATACGGTGCCGATCCGGAGTGTATAGTAATTACCGGAGACAGTGCCGGAGGGCATCTCAGCGCATCCGCAGCAACTATGATTGAACGTATCGGAGACGGCGGATTTGGAGAAAAGAAGGGAGTGTATGAAATTATGCCCACTTATCTCCCCGCTAAAATGTCTGTTTATGAGTTCAGAGATTTTCTGAAAGGAGCCTTAAGGGCAGCTGCACCGAGTTACGGAGTATTTGATGTTAGAACTAACCCGGAAGTGCCCATGCCGGAACAGTCCTCAGATGCTTTGAGGGCGGTCAGTCCAATCTTCAACATTCCTGCCGAAGATGAACGCTCTATTCCTCATTTCCTGGTTCGTGGTACAGCCGATCCGCTCATTAGGGATGAAATGGTTCGCATCTATAACGACGCTCTGCAAGATGCCGGACAGGATGCTCTCTACCTGCAGGTTCCCGATGCCGGACATGCCTTTTTTGACTGGAAACCCGACCGGGAGACTCAAGCTGTTTTTGAAGAATTCGGCGTTCCCAATATTTACGAAATGCTGGACTTTTTTGACCGGTTCATTAAATAATACCTAAGGCCGCACTTTCCTGAGTGCGGCCTTCCTTTTTAAGGAGATCTCTCCATGAATAATTCCGTTTTCAACCCCTTTCTACCGGCCGGTGAATACATTCCCGATGGAGAACCGCGGGTTTTCGGTGACAGAGTTTACCTTTACGGATCGCATGACCGCTTCAACGGAGCAATTTTCTGCCTGAACGATTATGTCTCCTATTCTGCTCCTTTAGAGAATCTCTCTGACTGGAGATATGAAGGAATTATATACAGAAAGACTCAGGATCCCGGTAATCGTCTGGGGCTTCGCCTCCTTTTCGCTCCCGATGTTGTTCAGGGCTCCGATAACCGTTATTACCTCTACTATACGCTGGATTTCAGCGGTATTATGGGAGTCGCTGTTTCCGATAGACCTTCCGGTCCCTTCTCTTTTCACGGTCATATCAGGGATTCCGGCGGAGCAAGATGGGGGCGCCGCACAGGAGATCATCTTCCCTTCGATCCGGGGGTTCTGGTCGATCGGGGGCGAGTCTACCTCTATTCGGGTTTCGCTGTAAAGATCCCGGCTCCTCTGACGGGATTCCGATCGCTGAAAAGCGAAGGAGGAGTCGTTGTCGAACTTGAAACCGATATGATCACAATTAAAAAAGAACCCCTCCTTCTCTTTCCCGCTAAAGGGCCGGGCTCATATTCGGACCACGAGTTTTTTGAAGCCTCTTCCATTCGGAAAATAAATGATCTTTATTATTTCATCTATTCATCACGTCACAATCACGAGCTATGTTATGCTGTCAGTGAACGACCCGATTCGGGGTTCCAATTTGCCGGAACTCTGGTCAGCCTCGGCGATATCGGATTAAGTGGAATTACGCAAGAGGGAAAAGGGCGCAATTACCTCGGCAATACACACGGAAGTCTGCTCCAACATAACGGGAAGTTCTTCATTTTTTATCACAGGCAGACGAACCGGAATTCCTTTTCACGACAGGCCTGCGCTGAAGAATTGCCGCTGGGCGGGAACGGGCTGCCGGTGCAGGCGGAAGTTACCAGCTGCGGTCTGAACGGCAAGCCTCTTCCGGGAAGTGGGGAATACGGTGCGTATATAGCCTGTAATCTCGGTTCATTGAGAGGAGTCGGCCGTTATGACAGTTATTGCCCGCGATTTCTCTTCCGAAAGCACCCTTATATCACTCAGGAGGGAAAGGACGGCCGGCCCGGAGCTTATCAGTATATCGCCAATATGCAAAATGGAGCACTAGTCGGCTTTAAATATTTCGAGTTTGTACAGTCCGGAACAATAACCATAAAGGCAAGAGGAGCGGCTGAAGGGGAAATAACAGTTTTCTGTTCTGAGCAGGGAGATAAAGTTGCTGAATTTCCCCTTCATCTCAGGAACCGTAGAAGATGGACTGAGATCCGGACCTCATTCAGTCCGCCGGTTGGAGTCCATCCCCTTTATTTCCGGTTTTCCGGAAAGGGGAAAATGGATTTCCTGTCTTTTACTTTTTTAAGGTAAAATATTTACCATGACTCTATACTTTTCGGTTGATGTAGGACGAATAATCCTTCAGTTTCGGCTTATAATCCGATTGAAACAGATCGGAAGAAATTATAAAATCGGCGGTAGCCCGGTTTGAAGCCCGTCCTATACATATATAATCATCACAAACCAATTTTCGAAAACCTTGCCGATTAAGCAGGGGATCGAGATGCTCTGATCCGGCGAGAAACCTTTGTCCGATGGATGGAAAATCTCTTAATGAATCAGCTCGATCAATAATTTTTTCCACTACTTTCCTGGTATTTGTCTGACTATCGGCAGCTATGTAGTCATGAATTTATTTTAGCCAGTCTTTGGACTCATTAGTCCAGAATGTTTCTACCAATTCTGTATTTCTTTTTTCAGCTGTGATGTTGATGATACTTTTCCATCAAGAGAATTTTGTAATCCCTTATTGACCATGTCAGAGAAACTCAACTCCTGCAATATTTCAATATAGCTGGAATTTTCAGGCTGTTCTGTAATTATTTTTTATCATTTGCTCTTTAACGGCATTCATATCAATCCTCTTAAATTAAGAGTATATCACTATTCGGAAAATGTTAATTATTCAGGTGTTGCGAGATTTTCATTTTCTACATGGAAGAGTCGTAATGACAAAATAATTAGAACCGGCTTTTCTCTTGAGGAAATGGAAATTATGGAAAAACATTAAGACTCGACGATATGGAAGCAATATATATGAAAAAAGGAGCTGTCTTCTAACTACTTGTTAAGGAGTTAGAAGATGAGTAAAACATACAGGAAAGCCTCAATCAGCGACAATAACAAAGGCGGAGCTAGATGGGCAAAGCGGCAAGCAAATAAAGCTGTTCGAAGGCTGGAAGGAGAAATTCCTAAAGGATATGGATTTATCAAAAAGATCTATAATTCCTGGGATATCCACGATTACAAATTTGTTAGTTACACTAAAAGAGATGTGATTGTTTCTTTGGAATTCCAGTTATCCTTTTCGGATACAGGAGTTGTCAATCTTAATCGTAGAGATCCCGATGTGTACAAAACAAAATTGTTCTCCAGAGACTCCATCCGTTTTATGGAGGAGCGATAAATGATACTAAACAGACTAAAAGAAATTGAAATCGAGCATGATATAAAAATTATCCTTGCAGTCGAGTCCGGCTCACGGGCCTGGGGTTTTGAATCCGCCGATAGTGATTATGATGTCAGGTTTGTTTATATGCATAAAAAGGACTGGTATCTCCATGTGAAACCGAAAAGAGATGTTATCGAATACCCGATCGTTGATGATTTTGATTTCTCCGGTTGGGATATTAAGAAGACATTAGTACTCATCTCGCGATCAAATAATACTTTTTCTGAATGGTTGAGATCTCCTATTGTTTATATTCGAGATAATCGATCCGTTGATATTCTCCGGGAGATTAATAATCTGTATTTCTCACCAGTTTCATCGATATATCATTATTTGAGTATGGCTGAAAGGAATTTTGATCCAATACAGAAAAAGGATCAAATCAGGTTGAAGAAGTATTTTTATGTTTTAAGGCCGATTCTGGCCTGTTTCTGGATAATGAAATATAAAGAGTTTCCTCCAATAGAGTTTGAGAAGCTTCTAACTCTGTTGGATATAGAAAACCCTGTATATCAAAAAATCAAAGATCTGTTGGAAATTAAGAAGAGTTTGCTGGAATCTAGCGAGATTTCCAGCATTGGATTACTCGATTCCTATATCTCTGAAAGCCTTTATGCAATCAGAAAATCTGTAGAACATATGAAAAAGCCGAAAACTTCAGATAATGAAACTCTCGATAAGGCATTTATTGATCTTGTTAATCTCTTTGATAATTGATGTAAATGCTATATACTTAAAGTGTATAGCAAGGGGAGGAATTATGAATATTGGATCAGTTTTTGAAAATAACAGAACTCAGGCTGTTCGCCTTCCAGTTGAAACCAGATTCCCTAAAAATATAAAGAAAGTTACGGTTCGAGTCGTCGGAGAGTCCCGGATAATTGCTCCGCTAAATAAAAGCTGGGATGATTTCTTTCTTTCCGGTGAAGTGGGAGTCACCGATGATTTCATATCAGAACGTGCTTCTCAGCATCAGGCGGAAAGGGAATCATTTTAAATGCTGAAATACATGCTTGATACAAATATAGTTATTTATGTGATTAAACGGCGACCTATTGAATTGCTCGATGTTTTCAATAAACATGTGGACCAGATGTGTATCAGCACAATTACTCTGGCTGAACTCATGCATGGTGTTGAAAAAAGTTCAAAGCCTGAACAGAATCTTAGAAATGTTGAAGACTTTGTAACCCATCTCGATGTACTGCATTATGATGATGAAGTGGCGATGCATTATGGTGATATAAGAGCCGATCTGGAAAAAAAAGGAACTGTGATTGGTGTTAATGATCTCCATATTGCCGGACATGCCCGGAGCAAAGGACTCATCCTGGTATCGAACAATACGAGAGAATTTGAACGGGTGGAAGGGCTGAGGTTGATTGATTGGACTGTTTCTGAGAAGTGACACCGTTATTGACTCCAGTATTTTATAAATCCAGATTAGCGGCATGGATGCCGCGGCAGCAATTGCGATACAGTGACAGCCCCATAGACTATTGTCCTGCTTCATCTCATGAATCAGATTTTTTCTCTTTTTGAGAAAGATGTTGAATAATGAATTTAGCAAGGAACAGATGAAGATGAAACAAGGATTTCAGATGATTTCTTCCCAGTCTCTCCTGCTGTAAAGGACACGGATTATCGACACTATTTTTTTATTATCATCGACTATGTAAAAGGCCAGGTAGTTATCGATTGCCATTTTTCTGATACCATTTCTGGATAACATCTCATCTTTTAACAGATTAAATCTCTTTGGCATCTCCTCCAGACTTAAAATACTTTTTCTAAATTTTACTGCCAATTTTTTTGCCGACAAGGGATTCTTAAGTTCCAGATTGATATAGGATACAATTCCCTTAATATCGGATTGAGCGGTATCGGAAACTTCAACAGAATACTTGTGCATTAAATTGAATTTTCCAAATCATCAAAAAAATCAGCTGCCCCTTTGACTCTGTTGCTTTTTATATCCTCTAGTCCCTTATCCAGCATTTTGTATAGCTCAAATTTTCCTGCCAGGATTTCAAAGGTTTCTATACTCATTACAGCAAGATCTCCTTTGCCGTTTTTCGTAATATAGACAGGTTCATTATTTTCATGACAAAATTCAGAGATTTCATTGTATTTGTTTCTTAAATCGGAGCTGGGTCTGATGCTTGGCATAATATACCTCCTTCCCTATATACATATTATATCGATATTTTGATATAATGTCGATTATTCCCAGGTGTAATATTAAAACACAATGTATAATAAGGGCATTCCATAAAACGACACTGAAATACGGTAAATGTTCAGGAACCTTGCTGATGAGCATTGATCGGATAAACCTCTTCTCCTGAGTAGAGAAGGGCAGTTTTTACATTCTTCTCTTTGAAGTACCGTATATACCTCTGATTCTCCTGCCAAATGAGAGCAATTTTGGGAATAATTGATTTCCTATTGATAATGTAAAAGAGGGCGAACTTAAGAAGATGACAGAATGATTTCAGTAACAGCATATTAATAGAATCAACAAGTTTTATAGGCGTAAAATGAACCAATAATTCTTTGGCGCTAATTTATTGTTAGTACGGGCAAAAGATATATGACTTGGGAGCATCTTTTTTCGTCTAAATGCTGTCTTTAAAGGGAAACATCTTTTAATTCCTGTTACTTTCTTTCCACTTCAACGTAATGATAAAAAGAATCACCAGTGTAATCAGCTCCACAGCCGCGCCGGCAATGTAATGAGGAGAAGAATCTCCCAGCCCGATGATGTAAAGGCCTGTAAAAACTATAGTGATATAGTGCATTATTTTGCTGGGGCGGAAGGGCAGAACCCGCGAGAGAAAGATCATGACCGTCGGCACATTGGTCATGAATACAGCGATGGCCATGAATACTCCGGCGTCTCCGGGGATATCCATATTCCCACCACCGGAAAGAATTACAATGATCGAATAAATATCAATAAAAATCATATTGATCATTAGGACGATCCATAAAGTCGATTGAATCACAGGTACGTTTTGTTTCATAAAAATCCTCCGATAAATTATGATCACAGTCTAGCCAGAGATGTTTATTGATGTCATTGATCGAGGTTAAGATCGTTACCGGTTTTGAGATTGGAGTCTGCGCCGTATGCGGCTCAGCGATTCCGGTTTGATCCCCAAATAACTGGCAATGTGATATTGAGGGACTCTCTGCAGTAGATCGGGGCGCTGTTCCCGGAGGGCGATATAGCGATCTTCTGCCGAAGAAGTGCGATAAAAAGTAAACTTCTTCTGCAGAGAATGACTCATTGTCTCCGCCATGGCCAGGCAGACATTTTTAATCTCTGGATGTCTTTTAAAGGCTTCTTCTTCCATAGAAGGGGTGCTGGCAATCAGGATAAGCTCTTCCATGGCTATGAGACTATGGCTGGCAGGTCGTTTTTCTCCCAGCTCCAGAGGCATAATCGGCTCCTCTTCACAGTAAAAATCCAGAGTTTTGTCTTCCCCGCTCACTAGAGAGAAACTCCGGACACATCCTTTGAGGATAAAGAAGGTTTCTTCTGAAAGATCCCCCTGGCGAAGGAGAAATTCGTCTTTGCCATAGCGGCGGACCATTGCCGTTTCCACCAATAGAGAGGCCAATCTTTCATCGATTTCCATATATCGGGAAAGGAATATTTGAAGCTGTTCTACGGTTTCGTTCATTACAGCTCCTGGAGGTTCATATATTTTTCGTAAGTACCATCATTTCTATTTGAAATCATAACACGTTTTTCCAGAATGATTTATATATAACAAAATATATCAAATATTAGACTATTGTTTTATTTTTTGCAATTTATTGGAATTGTAATAGTAAAGAATTGTATTATCTTGAAATGGTTGGGAGAAATGCTTTTTTCACTTTTTTCATTTGGAAGTTGCTGGATTTGACTATACGGATTCAGGTTGAGTTTTTTCATAAATATACTATTCTTTTAATATGGGTAGATTCAATTTTATAATCTTCTTTATATTATTCATCGGGAGCACGATACTACAACCTGTGAATCTAACCGGACAGACTCTGGATACACTTGATTTCTCCATTGGCGAATACCCTCCCGGAGTATCAGAGTACTTGCCGGGATACGGTTTCTTTACGGAGATCGTAACAGAAGCCTTTAAAGCAGAAGGCATTGAGGTCAATTATAGTTTCTGTCCCTGGGCAAGAGTCTGGCTCAATATTACTGAAGGTAATTCTGACGGAAGTCTGGGTTACTTGTGGAATCCGGAAAGAGAGGAAGAAGTCCTTTACAGCAAACCTATCTGGGATATGAGTTTCAGCGCGGCCTTTTGCCTGAAAGAAAAGACCTTCCATATAAGCAAACCGGATGATTTAATGGATTACAAAGTAATCATCCAGAGAGGGTACTCATACGGAGCCAATGTGGATCAATACCTGGCTTCTGATAAAATTGATTACTGTGTGGTAGAAACTGAGGAACAGGCTTTTAAAATGCTAATTCTCAATCGTGCGGAATTTTTCCTGACAAACAATCTAAATGGATTGTACACCATTCAAACTTTTTTTCCGGAAGAAAATACGTTCACCTATTATAGCTATGATCCTACACTTAACGGTGCCAGTTTTCACATGGTTGTTTCTAAAAAGCACCCGCGCAGCCGATGGATAATTGAGCGATTCAACTCAGGTCTGGAAAAAATCAAAAGCTCCGGACTTTTTGATGAAATCTCAGCAGACTATCTGCCTCATTCTTAAAGTCGGGATAAGAATAAATCAATACTCCAGGACCTGGGGGTGTTTAAGGCCTTGATCTGATGATATATCGGATAGTCCATTATTTTCCAGAATCTTTCCTGCAAGCGCCATTCCGTCTGTGCTTTGGATTCTTTCTGTAGTAGAATCAATTGAGATTTTCATTCGCACCCCTCAGGTGATAAGGTGTTTATGGTTAAACTAGGGAAATCTTGTCTTCAGCCTTTTATCGTAAGGTTGTTTGTCTTCTTCTTATTCGACTTAAAGTTACATTTGTGATCCCAAGGTAAGAAGCTATGTGATAGTGGTTTATTCTATCGATTAAACCCGGGTATTCTCTGAGAAAATTATTATACCGAGTTTCCGCGTCATCGGACATTAACTCTCTCTCCCTTTTTTCCTTTTCTATAAAGAGGTTCATATAATACAGGGCCGTCACTTCTTTCCAGAACGGATTTGCGGAGAGGAGTTTCTCAAAGTTTTGAATGGACAGATAGAGTAGGGAACTCTCTTCCAGAGCTTCGATGGAGAACTTGGCTTCCTTATTCTCAAGGTGAGAACTATAGGCTGATAAAGGTCTCCCCGTTCCTCTGAAAACTATCGTTTTCTCATCTCCTTCATCTGTTGTGTAAAAAGCTCGGAACATCCCTGAAGCAATAAATGCCACTTTATCCGGCATATCACCCTCCCGGATAAGAAATTCACCTTTTTTCATCGTCATGAATTTTACCAGCTGACTGAAACGTTCCCATTCTCTTTCCGGGATTTGTCTCTCTTTGAGTATTCGGTGCCACAGATCCAACCATTCTTGTTCCACAATCCCATTATATCTGTTCCTCTGGAATCCGTCATAAAAGAATCAGACTTTGATGCCTCCAACAAATCGCAGAACTCTGAATTTTTTCAAAACACTCTTGTATAGCAGAAAGAAGAAACCATAGGTTCCCAATGTTGTAAGACTCCAGACTATGTAGTGATTTAAGCCGGTTCTTAAAAGAATGAAGTTGAAAAGGGATAGGATAAGGTAGTGGAATACATAGAGAGAGAATGAACTCCGGGACAGATACTGTAAAACTTTGCTGTCTTTATTGGCGTGCTGTCGAAAAAGAGATAGAAAAAACATAACCCACGAATAGGCCCCTGAGCCCCAGAATATCGATGAAATATGTGATTGAATATAGAATCTTTTAAAAACAATATGAATGACCGTGGATAAAACTGCTATGGCAAGGAAAGGAATTCTCTTTTTGTGAATTGCCACAATCAAGCATGTATCTCTACCAGCTGAATATCCAAGGAGATAGAATGAGAAATAGACGATAACATTTGCCCAGTCTCCCCAAAAGGATTGATACCCCGGGAAGTACGGTCTCAACAGTGCTTCCAAAAGCATTATGAAGAACATTGGAAGCAGGATATGATTGCCTCGGCTCAGAAACCATATGAATTTGCCTATGTAATTATTTCTTTGTTCAAACAGATGATGCAAGGGGATAATAAGGAAGGAATAAACAAGCAGATAAAGACAGAACCACATATGCCCCCAGAAAAGATACTTTTTAGGTTCAATAAAGAAATTAGGATAGAACTGGAGGAAATTGCCGATAAAACCATAATGGTTTACTGCCAGAAGATAGGCGGAGCAAGGACCAATTGTTAAAAGAACAAACAGAATTGGTAATAACAATCTTTTCACTCTATCAACAATGAACTCTTTTTCAGTTCTTCTTTTCAATGCCATAAAAGATGCCATTCCTGAAATGAAAAAAAGCATTCTCATAAACCAGAGATTGAGAAAATCAGATAGAAACACATAAAAAAAGGAATCAACAGGCTCTGCGCTGTATATATACCCTTTTCCTATATGGGAAAAAGAAACTGCTGTGTGAAAGGGAACCAGTAGCAGAACCACAATCACTCGGATCCAATCCAGATAATATTCTCTTTTGTTTTGCCTCATAGTCATACTCCTCACATGAGCTTACTCTGTTAATCTCATGACTTCATTAACATAGGTTAACTGGATTCTGCTGTTTCTTTTATATTAATTAGTACGTGTCGGAGTATGACTTCTCTATGCGCGCAAGGATTCTCATAAAGACATCCTCTATGAAGAATCCTTGTTAAAAACTATTTATCACTCTTCTTCAAAGAGGAAAATCCCGTCAGAACAAACCAGACCAGCTGCATCAGACCGAATATTACCGCCAGATCTACTAATCCCGGAATAAGCGAAATCACCCCTATCAATCCGATAATAATCCCGAATATTCCCAATCCTCTGGATAAATGCGGATCTTTCACCATAGCCATTCCGAATCCCAGGGTCATAAGTCCTCCGAGAATTTCTCCGTTCCCGTTTCCGATGCTCAGTGACACCGTGTCGAACATCCGCCAGAGAAAAACAGCCTGATCGGGATCGACCTGGAACAATTTGATGATAGGCTCTATGGCTCCATTGGCAATCATGCCGCTGGCCGTCAGCGATCCCGCCCAGATATACCCGACGACTGATGAGAAGCCGACCAGTACAGATTTGTCGTCACTCAGCTTTGATCTCAGGTAGAGGATAAACAAAACAAGAATAGGGCCGAATAAAACGTACATCAGCAGATTGGTTGAAAACACCATGGTTTTCATATCCACAAGAATTCTGACCTTGTCCATGTCTTCTGTAATAGAGGGATATTTGAGAACGGCGATGAATATGATAATTCCTGTGATATATGCCAATGCCATATAAAGGCTTGAACCAATGCCGATTAAGCCCGCTGTTCCTTTCTTGTTTTTAAGATGATCCATATCTTCTCCTTTTGTTATGCAAATATAAGGTTGACTACAAAGTAAAGGAGTTAATGCAAATGATCCATTGACTTAAGTTAAGAAAGGTTCTTCAGCCCTTTCGGGAAATTCTTTTTCGTATGCGGCTCAGCGATTCCGGTTTGATTCCCAGATAACTGGCTATCTGGTACTGAGGGGCTCTTTGAATCAAGTCGGGATTGTTTTCCACCAGATTGAGATACCGCTCTTCCGGGGAAGACATTTTGAAGGTTCGATAGCTGTCCTGATAGCCCGACATCATTTTCTCACCCATAATGCGGGCCATTTTTTCTAGCTGGGGATATTTACCGAGCATTTCACCTTCCAGTTGGGGTGAGCCAACAAAAGCTATCGTATCTTCCAGGCATTCCAGATACAGATCGGAAGGAGTTTCCTGGCCGTAACAGGATGGCGAGGCAACCTGCTCCTCGAGATAAAAATCGGTAGTGATTTCATCTCCTTCTCTCAGGTTGTAACATCTGATAAGACCTTTCAGAATGAAGTAACACTCATTGCAGATTTCTCCCGCTTTCAGAAGAACTTTGCCTTTGGGGTATTTTCTGACCGGTAAATTCTCTGATAAATCATCAATCAGGTCATCAGTCAGTTCTATATATTTCGAGAGGTATTTTTTGATTTCTTTTTCCATTACATATTCTCCGGTAGCTCAATAATATCCCCTGAATCATATCTTTGTAAAAGTTCTTTTCTGAACCACTCCGAGAATCCCGGAGACAGTTTTATTTGAGTCCGGCTCTCATAGCCAGACTTTCTTCCTGTTCATAATACATCATTTCAAATTCTTTGGGAGATAAATATCCCAGAGGTTCCATGATCCTGCGATTAATAAACCAGTCCACCCAGTCGAGTGTTGCCAATTCCACCTGCTCAATGGACCGCCAGGGGCCATCTTTATGAATAACTTCTGCCTTGTAAAGACCATTTATCGTTTCAGCCATGGTATTGTCATAGGAATCGCCTTTTCTCCCAACTGATGGATCAATCCCGGCTTCAATAAGCCGTTCAGGTCGATACGTAGGTGAAGTCGGCGACCCACAGCTCGTTTGGTCTGGAAGCCGTAAAATCCCGGTTCTCAAGATCATCAGGACGGTTTTCTTACCGATGAAGTGGGAGTCACCTATGATTTCATATCAGAACATGCTTCTCAGCATCAGGCGGAAAGGGAATCATTTTAAATGCTGAAATGCATTCTTGATACAAATCTTGTTATATACGTGATTAAACGGCGTCCTATGGAATTGCTAGATGTTTTTAATAAACATGTGGACCAAATGTGTATCAGCACTATTACACTGGCTGAACTCATGCATGGTGTTGAAAAAAGCTCAAAGCCTGAACAAAATCTTAGAAATGTTGAAGACTTTGTTACACATCTCGATGTACTGCATTATGATGATGAAGCGGCGATGCATTATGGTGATATAAGAGCCGATCTGGAAAAAAAAGGAACTGTGATTGGTGTTAATGATCTCCATATTGCCGGACATGCTCGGAGCAAAGGTCTAATCCTGGTATCTAACAATACGAGAGAATTTGAACGGGTGGAAGGGCTGAGATTGATTGAACTATTTCTGAAAAGTGACACCAGAATTGATGCCTTTATTCGATTAGCTCTATTCATCGCAGATGGCATTCGGTTTAGAAGAAACAGGAGCTGTTGCGGGTTTTCAACAGCTCCGCGATGTCTAGTTTCCCGAGAAGAGCGCAAGGGGCTGCCGATGCACTTTCCCTTCGACCTGTTCCTGAAGCCTGTTTATCTCATTTTCGGCATCTTCGACGGCCTCTTTTGATTCCAAAACTTCTATAGATAAGGCTGTCCGGCGCGATTCGCCTCCTGCCAGAGACAGGAGTCGACCCTGTTCTCTTTCAACCGGTCTGCAGTTGGGGTAATTGGTTCCCGGTTCCAGCCCCGTCACATAACCATCAGCCTTTCCCGCTGTATTTTTCCAGAGAGTAAAACAGGGAAAGTCACTTAAGGAATAACGGAGAACAGATGCCCTATCGCCCGAAGCGTTTTTCAGCATGACCATTGTCCCCCCGCTTCCGGATTTTTCGACAAGCTGATAAAAATAGACCTGTTCCGCATATCCTGTTTCCGGATCTTCATACACATTAAATGAATCGATGCCCTCAGCGGCCCGGAGATCTCTGGGCGCAACATGTTTAAAGGGAGCCAATGCCTTCGAACCTTTTTCCAGAAGAGATTCCCCATAGTTTATATGATAGAGAAGTTCGTGCTCTGCAGGGGCGGCTCCGATATTTGTCACGGTGTCTGAAATCGTCAGTTTTCCCGATCCCGGTTCCGTCCGTATTTCCGTGTTCAGTCTCAGGGCCGGCCCCAGCATCATGGTCTCGTCGATTTCTCCTCTGAGGATGATCGCTTCATCGCTTATCTCAAGAGAAACGGAGTGGGCGGGAATATTGGCAATTTTCCCGTGGAGAGTCAGAGCCGTTCCGTCCCTATCGGTTCCGGGCGCTCCCATATTGTTGAGTCCGCACCGGACAATCCATTCGTTAAAGCCTTTCAGCCAGCCGATTCCGCCCCGATCCTGGTAGTTGATGAAAGAGGGGTGTACCGGAGTTTTTACCGGTGAATTCCAGCCTAGAGAGACATCTCCGCACTCTCCTTTCCAGATCCCCATGCCCCGGGTCGGGAGGACTGCGAAGGAGAGTCTGCCATTATTTATTTCCACAACATCGACCCCCTCCTGCAGGCCGCCGCGGAGCGTATAGGATTTGACTGACCAGTCCCCTTGCTTCAGATCAATTTTCTTCAAGCCTTCGGTAGAGTCCGGTGACAGAAGTGTCAATTTATGTAATGTCTTCATTTTTGATCCTTATTTGTCAGTCGCTTTTTCGATCTGAGCGATAAGCTGTTCTTTTGTCGGTCCGGTGGCATGGGTGACAAAGAAAGCCGTTGCCCCATTGGCGATTACCAGACGTTCTTTCAGGGACAAATCTCCCAGAGAGGCACTGACATAGCCTCCGTTGAAGCTGTCTCCCGCTCCGGCTGTTCTGACAACTTCGGTCTGGCGGTCCTGAATAGCGTAGGCTTCGCCCTCTGTGGCGCTCGATCCCACGGCAAATTCCGGTGTATGGACGATCAGCTCATCGAAGCCCACTTTCTCCCGGGCAATAGCCAGAGCAGGAGCAATGGCTGCCGGGGTATTTTCCGGCTCTTCCACACCGACTCTTCTGAAAAGCTCAAAGACCTCATGTTCGTTGAGGCTGAAAGTCATGGGAATTCTGTCATTATAGGAAGCAATCAGCCTCAGGGATCGGGAAAAGGCTTCGCCGGATTTCTTTTTGATATCGGCGAAATCGAAAAACATGCGCCGCGGCGCTTCCACTGTTTCATACTGATCCATAAAGCCCTGGAATATTCCGTCAAAATCCGCGGTCAGCGACCAGTAGCCGAGGCCTAAAACATCCACGCCGGTGAACATCTCTTTCAGTTTTTCCTTTCCGAAATGTTTCTCCACATCGGCCCATGTCAGACTGGAAACAGCCTGCAGATCGCTCATCAGTACTTTTCCATCTCCGAATTCAAAAACGAGAGTCAGGGCAGGATCGCCGACCGACTGGAGATTGCAGTACTCTTTAAACTCCGCAAAAGCCGGATCGATCTCATTCTTTCCAAAAAGACCGGGGAGGGTTACATTCAGTCCCAGAATACCGGCGATTCTTCCCGTATTTATGCCGAAACCCCCTTCGCATCGTCTCTTGGCCACTATTTCGAGCCCTACGCCTCCATCGGCCCTGGCCACAAGCAGTTCCCCGAAATCTTTTAGTTTCCCCATTGCCGAGTACCGGGTCAGATTCTGCCTTTCTTCGACAATCTCATATGTCTCGTCGACGAAACCATCGCATCCGAAGAGCATGTTTCCGCTGACATTGTTAATGTAATCTCTGTATCTTTTCATATTTCCACTCATTTTCTGCTCCTTCAGCTCTTTGAAGCGCGGTACTTTTCCACTTCCCAGTTCCGTATAAAATCGATTTTGTCCTGAGGCATGAAACTGTATCCTCCGAAACTCTGCGTATAGACCGCTATCTTCACGTTGTCTTCAAAAAGGAGCGCCGATTTGGCGGCTTTGTTTTCGCTGGTATTGATCGCGAAGGCCCCGATGTTTTTAACAACCGCGAGACGGGGCGTCTCTTCATGTGATTCCCTATAGCTTTTCAAGTCCTCGCCGAGAGACTCCAGGCTTCGGGAATAAACCGGTTTGAAGCCGTAGTAGACGATGTGGTCCGGGGTGAACGATAGAGAGAGAGGCGTAAAGGCTTCAGCCGATCGGGAGTAAGTCATTATATCCTTGTTTCGGAACCCCAGTACCGCCATATCCTTTCCTAAAACGTCCCGGATAATCCGCACCGCTTTTTCTTCCTCCGATGGGTCGACTCCCTGTCTCTCCCGATCGGGCTGAATGGTTACCTTGTCATTTATGACTTTGAACATATGGGCGTAAATGGAGTCGATCTCATTAATCGTATTAGCCGAAACGAAAACACCATGATTCTGGAGAAAAATCATTACGGGAAATTCTCCGCCCGATTTCAGGTGCTCATCAATTCTGTCTTTTACAACTTTGGCCAGAATGTATCCCGGGTTGGTAATGGAAACCCACAGGGCTCTGTTTCCAAATAACTCCCGGACCAGTTCCGCAGCTTTATTGCTGCATGTTATGCCATTTATCAAAGCCGGATGGGTATGGACGACATAAGTATAGGGAAGCATCCCGTGGAGAAGCGTTTCGACGCTGGGCCTTTTTTCATTCTCCTCGGGAAATCTCGATGCCATTAAGTCCGCAAGTACCTCTTCCTCTCTGGTTTCGGTATCTCCGGAATAGGTCTTCGACCAGATTTTATCGAGTTTTTTCAAATCAACTTTGACAAAACCGTCAGAATCTATAGTCGCCAGTTCTGTTCCCGACCCCTTCACATACATAAATTCATCAGTTTTCCAGGAAGTGTTTCCTCCTCCGGCCAGAACATAATCGGCATCGGACCCATAGCGGTTTGAAACTTCAATAAGTTTATCCATGCTCATCTATTTTCTCTCCGCCAGTTCTGCTTTTTCATAGCTGAGAACATCAGACAGCATTTCTCTGTCGGTAAGCGTTCCCATTTCCCGGCAGTATTCATCCCAGATAATTCCGAAGGGCTTGCTTTTCATCTCTTCCAGCAGAGCCAGTCGTCCGAAATTATTGCCCTCTTCTTCATAGGCTTTTAATTGCGAATAGGGCTCGAGGAGAGCGAAAAGAATTCCTTTGAGAGAAGCCCTGGCACCGACAGCCCAGGCTCCGATTCTGTTCAGAGTTCCATCGAAAAAGTCGAGACCGATATAGGTGCTGTTGATTTTTCCGGATCTGACGAGCTCCTGCATCAATGCGTAGATGTCATCGTTGAGGGTGACTACATGGTCGGAATCCCATCGGACAGGCCTTGAGACATGGAGGAGGATTTCATCGAGATACTGATAAACCGCTGAAATCTTGTCAGCGATCGATTCGGTGGGATGGAAATGCCCCATATCGAGGCAGAGAAGTTTCTCCCGGCTCAGAGCGTAACCCATATAGAACTCATGAGATCCCACGACATAGGATTCGCTTCCGATTCCAAAGAGCTTGCACTCCACGGCATCGCGGATATGTCTGCCGTCAAGTTTCTGATCGTATATTGTGTCAAGCGAGTTTTTCAAAATGGTTCTGTGCCCCATTCTATCCACCACCTGATCTTTGGCTCCATCGGGTATCCAGAGGTTGTGGACTGAGGGCGACCCTTGCTCTTTACCGAAAAAAGCGGTGATTTCACGGGATCTTTTAGCATGTTCTATCCAGAACTCCCGGATTTTTTCATCTTTGCTGCTGAGTGTGAAACCGCTGTCCGCCATGGGGTGGGAAAAGAATGTGCCGTTAAAGTCCAGCTTTATGCCCTGTTCTCCAGCCCAGTCCGACCATGTTTTGAAATGTTCGGGACCGATTTCGTTCCTGTCGACTTTTTTCCCCTTAAAGTCCCCGTATATGGCATGGAGGTTCAGTCTGTGCTTACCGGGAAGCAGGCTGTACATCTTCTCCAGATCTTTTTTCAGCTCATCGGGGTTGCCGGCTTTACCGGGGTAGTTTCCCGTCACCTGGATTCCTCCGCCGGACAACTGCGAATCGGGCGTCTCGAACCCCCCTACGTCATCGCCCTGCCAGCAGTGCACCGACAGGGATATCTTTCTGAGCTTTTCCAGAGCGTCTTTTACGTCTACTCCGACTTCCGCGTATTGTTCTTTGGCATATTCATATATATTTCCCATAAAATCTCCTTCGAATCGGGTGTGTCATAGTGATTCTTTAACAATAGATTAGGATTCTTTCCCGGATCTCACCTTGATTATACAGTCAAAAAATAGCACAATGCTGTCATGTATGAACGCCATCATCTAATGGGTAAGGACTTCTTCCGCAGTGATGATATCCCCGTAAAAATTCTGAAAAGGAATCCTCAGCCGGACTATCCCGTTCACTCACATGATTTCTCGGAACTCGTCCTGATTCTCGACGGGAAGGGGACACACTTCACTCAGAAACATAGTTTTCAGGTGAGCCGCGGCGATCTTTTCGTTATAAACGGAGATCTGGCCCATGGATATAAAGATCTGGAGAATCTGGTTCTTATCAATATCCTTTTCGACCTGGAAAAGCTTAAACTCCCCGACTGGGACATAAGCCGATCTCCGGGATTTCATACGCTCTTTACAATCGAGCCTCTTTTACGGGAAACATCGAAATTTTCCAGCCGTTTAAAACTCAATAGGGATCAGATCCGCTATGTTACCGGTTTACTCGATGAGATGGAAAGGGAGGAATGTCATAAGAGGGAGGGCTATAAGTACTTAACCGCCTCTCTGTTTATGCAATTGATTGCCTATTTATCCCGCGCATACGCAGGAAATGCCGGATCCGATCATTCCAGCCTTTATCAGCTGGGAGAGACTATCAGCTTTATTGAGCAGAATCTGGACAGAAACATCACTATCCGGGAATTGCTTGAGGTATCACATATGTCGGCGAGCACTCTTAACCGGGCTTTTCAGAAAATCACCGGGACATCGCCGCTCGATTATCATCTGAAGAAAAAAATGGACAGGGCCTGTTCTCTTCTGCTGAAGAGAGACAGCTCTATTACCATGATCGCATATGACCTGGGGTTCAGCGACAGCAACTATTTTTCAAGGCAGTTCAGGAAGATCATCGGTGTGACGCCCCGGGAATTCCGCAAGAGATCATGAATTGATTTTACTGATTTCGCCTTTGTCTTTTCCAATTCATCATATGATAAGTGTTTCAATTATTCTGAGCAGATATGGGTGTTTTACATTCTATTCCCCGAAGTACAATTCTATGGTCCGATTTTGAGATTGGCGCTAATTTATTGTCACTTCGAGTATTGCCTTCTTTGTAATCCTATTAATTATCTCAGATCGTCCAGATTTCGATTTTTTTTGTCTAAATAGGTTTAAATAATTCATAAATAGGTAAAAGCTTCGCATATACGTATTCATGATCATCTTTCTAACCTTCGCAATTTTGCAGAAAGGGAGTAAAAAGGACTAATAGTGCCTTTTTAAGGGGATTTCAAGGCAAATAAATCAAAATAGACAATTTATTCTTGACGAACAATCAGAACCAGTGTAAAACAGTAAAACGAAAGCGTTATGTATATGCGTAATCGTTACGGAATAATGAAGTAGAAGTAAAATTGCTGGAGAGGATATGAAAAAGAGCCGAGCTGCCACCAGGACAATTAAGATTCTTGAAGTCATTGCCAATGAATCCAAAGGGCTGACTCTGTCCGAAATAGCGGCTAAACTTGATATCCCCATAACCAGCGCCAGCGATATTGTCAGATCACTACTCGATGAAGGGATGGTCGAAGTTATTGATGAGCGCAGTAAAGTCTATGGAATCGGGGTGACTGCCTATTATATCGGAAATGCCTTTATTGCCAACACTTCGATTGTCGACAAGGCAAAAGCGGCTATTGAAGAGCTCAGTAATAAAACCAACAAAACGGTCTTTCTCGGGAAAGAGGTTCAGGGGAAAATTACTTACATCTATAAACATGAACCAAAAGAAACTCTTGTGGCTACTTGCGATATCGGCAGCCGCACCAATCTGCATTGCACTTCTTTGGGGAAATCCTTTCTCGCCTATAATGAGCAGATGTTTGAATCTCTGAGGGGGAAGGAACTGATTCGAAAGACTGCGCACACTATTACGGATTTCGACAAGCTAGAAGCCGAAGTCAAAAAAGTGCGAATTCAGGGGTATGCCATTGATGATAGAGAGCAAAATGATCATCTGTTGTGTATTGGAGCTCCCATTTTTGACAGCAATCGCAATGTCGTCGCAGCCATCAGTATCAGCGGTTTGTATTCTGTCGAAACGGACGTGGAAGAGCAGGCTCGTCTTGTAAAGGAAGCCGCTTTGACTATTTCCCGCCGCATAGGCTATAGCTGATTTTTCGGCTTTTTTTTATATAAAATACCGTAACTGTTACGTATATGCGTAACTCTGAAATAAGAGGATGAGAATTGAGAGATTTGATTTTTATGGATTGTGAACCCGATGTTCTCAAAGAAGACATTAGAGCCGGAAAGAAGGCTGTCTTTGAACGTCTTGTGAAACAATGTGAAACATATTTTTCTGTAGAACTGCCGAAAAGTCATCCCCCCTCCAGCACGACTTTTATGGGAATTGCCATGGCCAATCTGGCTCTGGCCTATATCCTGACGGACGAAAAGAGATATCTGTATGAGGCTCGAAGGTGGATCATGACTGCGGTTAATTATCCACATTGGGGCAATGCTCATCTGGTCGATGTGGATCTTTCCGCGGCCTGGATCCTCTTCGGAATGGGAATATCCTATGACTGGTTGAAAGAGAGCTTCACTCAAGATGAGAGGAAAGCGGTTAAGGAGAAGATCCTGCTTCAGGGCGGCCGCATGTTCGCTTTCAAGGTTGAAACGGAAGGCTCCGGCTGGTCGACAAATTACTGGCAGAACCATAACTGGATTAATATGACGGGTCTCAGCGCTGCAGCCTATGCTCTTGTTAAAGAAGGAGAGGATGTCCAGCAATGGATCGACAGTGCCAGAGCTAACTTCGACTTCGTTTTTTCAGTAATGCCTGAAGATGGCAGTGACTACGAAGGCGTGGTCTACTGGCGGTACGGAGCCATGTGGCTTTATGTTTACGCTCATCTTCTGAAAGAGCGGGAGGGGATTGATTATTTCGAAACCTCAGGTTTCTTAAGAAATTCCTTTGAATACAGACTATATCAGGCCGCCCCTAATCTTGAAGAACAGATCGGTTTCGGTGATGCACATGATAGAAGAAGCGGGCACAGCACAGCCATTTATTACAAAACGGCGGCAGAATATAAAAACGGATATGCCCAGAAACTTGGAAATCTCGTCCGCGATGAATTCCTGGAAAGAGAAGCTGAATTGTCAAAAGTTAAGCCGGGCATTCTTCCCGAGTGTTTTTTCGAAGTTCTTTTTTATGATCCGATGGTGGAAGAGAAAGAATTTGATGATTTGCCCCTGGAAAAATTTTTTGATGATCTGGGCCTTTATGTCAAAAGAACTTCCTGGGAAAGAGATGCAGCGCATTTTTCTTTTAAATGCTCCAATCCCGGTGGGAGAAAACAGTGGAGCTGGCTTTGGAAGCTTAAAGAAGAGAAAAACTACAACTGTTTCGGACTATCTCATCAACATCCAGATAATAATTCCTTTCTTTTTAATTATGGAGGCCATTTTTTTGCCATCGATGATGGATATAACAGAACAGTCAAAGCTTCGGATCACAACGTAATCCTCGTCGATGGAGTCGGATACGAAGGCGAAGGGCAGAACAATATCTGGAAGAATTACACTCCCGAAATGAAAGGCGAGATCATATCTTGCGAATTGAATGATGACTATTCCTATCTGGCGGGTGAGACGGCGGCTGTATATAAGAAAGAATTGAAAATGAATAAATGCCGACGACATTTATTTTCGAAAAGCGGCAGTTCAATATTTTTCATGATAGACGAGTTAGTCAGTGAACTTCCTCATACCTATACATGGCAGATGTACAGCGATGTGTACCCCGATGTGTATGGCGATTGTTACAGGTACAGTATCGGGAATGCTGAGATGGATCTCTTTGTCGTATCGGAGAGAGAGGTCGTTATGGACCTGAATGAGAATACCGTCCGAGCGGTTATGACAACCCAGGAACCGGATAAGTTCACAGAAAATCATATGAAGGGAATACGGATTTCCAATAAAGAATTGGTAGAAAAGCAATCCTTCATCTCTGCTCTTGTTCCCCGGAGCGCTGAAGCAGATCATCAGGAAATTGAAAAAGTGCAATGCGATGGAGCTTACGGACTATCTACGGGACATGATGAAAGAGTTGATTACTTACTGTATTCTCCCTCGGGCTATCTAGTGTTTATGGATACTCCTGTTAAAGCCAAATTAGCTCATATTGAAGTGGAAAATAATAAGATTAGTAAAATTCTGGAGTTGGTTAATGACTGATTTAGTAAAGAAAAACGGTTTGAACAAAGAAAAACTGACACAATATAAATTATATAATGGGTTAAAGGTCGTTGGAAAAGATTGGAGGCTTTATCTCCTTTTGCTGCCGGTCCTTATCTGGTATCTCCTCTGGATGTATAAACCGATGGCGGGATTGTTGATCTCATTTAAGAATTATCAGCCCAACCTCGGTGTCTGGGGAAGCGACTGGGTTGGTTTTACTAACTTTAAGAATTTAATCAACGGTCCTTACTCGACTCAGTTCTGGCGGGCTTTCCGCTCAACATTTCTTGTCAGTTTATACGGGTTGATTTTCGGATTTCCCATACCGATATTTCTGGCTCTATTCTTTAGTGAAATCGGGAACAAGTTCTACCGGAATCTTACTCAGACGTTTACCTATCTCCCTCACTTCCTTTCGGAAGTCACGATAACAGGACTCGTATTAACTCTGCTGTATCATGGAGAAGTTAACACCGGGGTAATCGCCAATCTTCTCTTTCAGCTCAACATCGTTCCCGAAGGAACAAAGCTGTTTCAAGACGCAGCTTACTTCAGGCCCTTGTATATCATTACAGGAATCTGGAAAGAAGCCGGATACAGTTCCATCGTCTATTTCGCTTCCATTATGGGAATATCTCCCGTCTTATACGAAGCTGTCAAAGTTTCAGGGGGTAACAAGCTTCAGGAAATTAGGTATGTCACCTTTCCGGGAATGGCGCCGACGCTGACGATTATGATCATTCTCCGAATTGGACAAATGCTCTCTATCGGTTATGAGAGGATCATTCTTCTCTATAACGAGAATACATACGACACAGCTGATGTGCTCTCCAGTTTTGTTTTTCGAATCGGTTTGGAACAGGGAAACTCGGCCCTCGGTGCTTCTGCCGGCATGTTCAACGCGTTAATCGGTTTTGCACTTGTCATGGGCGCTAACTTCATTAGCCGCCAGATTTCTGAAACTTCACTCTGGTAGGAGAAAGGATTTAAATGGAACGTTTAAGTAAAAGTGAAATAATATTCAAAACTCTGGCACATATCCTCATTTCAGTATTTGCCGTACTGGCACTCTATCCGGTGATTTATGCCGTATCCGCTTCTATCAGCGGGAAAATTGCCTATGAGACAAATAAGGTTATTCTCTTTCCCGTCGATATGAATTTCCAGGTTTACAAACTTATCTTCGACGATAAAGGTTTCTGGATTTCCTATATCAACACTTTGTTTTATACGGTATTCGGTACCGCATGGAGTATGTTCATTTCCGTTACCGGTGCTTATGTTCTGACGAAGAAAAGGCTTTTATTCAGAAAACAGCTTAACCTCTTTGTCGTATTTACAATGTGGTTCAATGCGGGGATTATCCCGATGTATCTCAACTATGTAAACATGAATGTTAATAACCGCTGGGGCATTATCGTAGCCTTCGGTGTGCAGGCTTTCAATATCATCCTGATGAGAAATTACTTCAGCGCCATACCTGAGTCAATTGAAGAAGCCGCACTGGTTGACGGAGTGAACGAATTTCAGCTTCTCTGGAGAATCTTCATTCCCATGTCTAAAGCATCCATGGCTACTGTAACTCTTTTTTATGCCACGAGCCGTTGGAATGGATACTTTTGGGCAAGGATATTGCTGACAGACCCGATGGAGCTTCCGCTTCAGGTTTATATGAGGATCCTCGTGGAGAATTATCAGGCCATGATCGACGATATGGGAGACTTGCTTCCTTATGCGGCGGATTCCTATGTGTATGCCATTCTGGTCTGTTCCATCGTCCCGGTTCTTATTATTTATCCCTATATACAAAAGTACTTCGCCAAGGGTGTGAATATGGGCGGAGTCAAAGGCTAATCTGGTTAATGCATAGCTCATACTATGTTTTTAAATAAATTGGAGGAGATTTAAATGAAAAAAATTGCTTTACTGCTTTCTATTGCAGTAGTTCTGGTTCTCAGCGGTTGTTCGAAAGCTTCCGATTCAGCTGTATCTGAATCTGAGTCAAAGACAATGGAAAAAGTTGATCTGGCCAATCTGGTGAAAGCGGACACGCTTAACATCAACTTTGCTATGGGTAATAACTCCAGGACAATGACCTATCAGAAAGCCAATCCGCTGACCCTTCCTGACGGAACCGTTGTCAGCCAGGGCGATCTGAAACCGACTTGGCAGTACATTGAAAAAGAACTCGGTTTAAAAATTGCCGATAACGCGGTTCAGGACCAGAAAGCTTCGGAAATGATTGATATCGCAGCGGCTACATCTTTTTCAAGCGATACAATTTACGGTGGAAACTCCATTGCGGAATCACTGATGAAATACGGGGCTCAAGGTTACCTGATCAACCTTAAAGACTATCTTGATTACATGCCCCATGTTAAGGAATATCTGGAAAGCCAACCCAATATTGCCAAAGCCATCACAGCTTTCGACGGCGGAATCTATCACCTTCCCTATGCAGCGGAACTGGGCAACTATGCAAGAGCCTTTGTCGGCCGTCCCGCATGGGTCACAGCTCTGCTCGATTCCACAGAGGCTCTTGAAGCTGAAACCCACACTTTGAAAGTCGCATACGAAGGGTATTGGGACAGGTTTGAGAACAATGTCATCGATTTGCAAAACAAAGCTTCTAAAAATGGTATGCTCGACCAATCTACGGCTTTGAATGTTCTTAAGGACTACATTGCAGAGGCGCACCCCGATTTGGACAAACCTTCTGATCTCTATGTCGGAGAAACAGCTGTTTACGACATTGACGAGCTTATAGCTCTCTGGCGCGTTATAGAGTTGTCTCCCAGAACTCTTTCCAAAGTGTCCACCGGAAAAGTAGTCGCTGACGCGGAAATTTCTCCTTATTTCGTCAGACATTCCAAATACAGAGAAGACCTGCTCAGAATGATGAACTATTTCGATGGACAGAGAGTCCACGGTTCCGATTCTTATGCGGCAAGACAGATTCTGGAAGGCGACAAAGTCGTACATTCATACGCTCAGGATTCTTTCCTTGAAAACCTGAACTATATTCAGCAGTGGTATCAGGAAGGTCTTATTCATAGTGAATTCGCCGATCTTTCCATCAAAGATAATTTCAGAACAAGCATGTTCTTTTCTGATGACGTTGAAGGGCAGAGACAGTTCGGTTTCATGACATATGACTGGTTTGCATCTACAACAGCCGGAAGCGATAAAATGTATGCTTTTCTCCCTCCTGTAACGACTGTGACCGGAGCGGGAATCAATGATTTCATACATTATGTAGGTAATGCGAGAGCAATCAAACCCGATGGATGGGCCATTTCCGCCAAAGCTGATGAACCTCAGAGAAACGCCGCGCTGGCTCTTTTCGATTACATGTATTCCGAAGATGGTAATAATGTCCAGAATTATTCAATTCCCGAAGCGAGAGTTGAAGGTGCTGTATTCAAAGGTCCCGATGGAACAGAATATCCCAAGTTCAGCCAGTGGTTGATTGATACGGCCGATGAGTTCAAAAACGGGGACATTTCCGGATTCCTGAGAGATTTCATGGGATCCCACCTGGCTCTCGGTTATCAGAAAGAGATCGGTTTTGAGCTTCAGTACACTTCCGCCACTGGATTTGCCGGCTGGGATCTCTACACAAAGAAAAATGTTCTGATAGATGATTACGAAGCAGAAAATCCCTATTTCAGAATGATGCCTCCGGTTATCTCTCTGAATGAGCAGGATGTGGCTAAACTTGGTACTACGGCGATCGGTGAAGATCAGGTTGACAAGATATTCATCTTCATTACAGGCAACGGAACTGTCATCAAGACGACTGATGAAATTGCCGCTGAGTTTAAAGACGCTGGACTGGATACTTATGAAAGTGTATACACAGCTGCTTACAAACGCATGACGAGTAACTAATCCATATTAACAATTGAGATAATATCAGCCCGGGGCGACCCGGGCCGGTATTGGGATTTCAATCCGGGTATAAAAATGAACAAATTCAGTTTAAAGATTCAAATCGTTTTCACTTACCTAACCATATTGGCAGCTGTTTTTAATTGTCTTCTTGGACTGGGATTCATGACGGATTTCTACACTCTGTTCATGAATGGAAATGATGAAATGTATAATTTTTTTAAAGAACTGCAAACCGTAAACACAGCTCTTTTTTCTTTCGGTTTGACTTTTTTAGTTATGTCTCTCTTTTTGCTTACATTCGATATAAACAAGAAAACAGCTGGTATCTTTGGCGTATCCTATACGCTGATAGCTGCCATTATAAATATTATCAGAGGAGCGTCGGTTTTATCATCGAATCTCGCTTTCAGAACTCGTTATGAGAAATTGGATTATTCGGCCATCGAGGGCTATGCTCCTTCGACTGCTCCATTTGAAATGATTTCGGCATTATTGATCATTTCCATGATGATAATTGTACTTCTCTTCAGTTTGACTCTGATTAACTATCTGCTGGACAGGAAGGAGGGGCTCAATGAAAAATCCTGAAAGAATGCTCTACCAGAATAACAATAAGGGATATTTGATGATTATTGCATTCATCGCCCTGAATACTGTTTATACAGTCTTCGTTCTCAATGCTATGGACAAAGACAGGGGTATCGGCATTTTCGTCATGCTTACAATAGCATTGCTTCTTCTGGGATTTTTGACAGCTATAAAAGTTCGGATATACTCCCTTCCCTGGAGTATCTTTGCTCTGGCAATGGGTTTTTTTCAGTTCTCACGTCTGTTTTTTACAACAGTGAATCTTGAAGAGACACATGCTTTTCTTTTGAATCTGATATTGATTCTCTCTTCTGTAATCTGTGTTGCCGGAGGCCTGTTGTCAGTGATTTATACCGCGAAGAGAAACAGGTTGAAATAGGAGGATCGAGTGGCAAACCTCAGTATCAAAAATGTTAAGAAAGTCTATTCCGGAGGAGTGGAAGCTTTGAGGGATTTCAATATGGAGATCGAACACGGGGAGTTTATCGTATTCGTAGGTCCTTCGGGCTGCGGAAAATCGACCATGCTCCGGATGATAGCTGGTCTCGAAACCATAACCGACGGTGAGCTGATTATGGAAGGGCGGAAAATCAACAATGTTGCCCCGGCAGATAGAAACATCGCTATGGTTTTTCAGAACTATGCTCTTTTCGGGACACAAACCGTATATGAAAACATAGGTTTCCCCCTGACTGTTCGACACGTCAATGGAGACGATATCCATCAGAAGGTAATGGAAGCAGCGGAAATTGTCGAGATCATTCCCGAACTGAACAGAAAGCCCAAACAGCTTTCGGGAGGGCAGAGGCAGAGAGTCGCCATTGGACGGTCTCTAGTCAGAAGCCCTGAGATCTTTCTTATGGACGAACCACTTTCCAATCTCGACGCCAAGCTGCGGAATCAGACAAGGAAAGAGCTGGCCAAGCTTCACAGAAAGCTGGGAGCCACTTTTATATATGTGACCCACGATCAGGTGGAGGCTATGACCATTGCCGATAGGATAGTTGTGCTTAACAGAGGACAAATTCAGCAGATCGGTACGCCCCATGAGATCTATATGAATCCTGTCAATATGTTTGTCGCCGGCTTTATCGGAAGTCCAGCAATGAATTTCCTCAGGGGCAGGATTGAGAACATACATTTTGTCAGCCCTGAATTGACAATTACTATTGCCGAGGAAAATCGAAAGTATCTCAGTGAATTTGATGGGAAAGAGGTCATTCTGGGGTTTCGGCCCGAGCATTTCTCTCTTTACGGAGGAACTGGTGAATCCTTTAAAGTCAGCATGGATATTGTCGAGTGTCTGGGAAGCGAATATGTAGCCTATTTTAACCTTTCCGGAACAGAACTGCGTGCCCGTTTTGCAACAGAGAACCACGATATTCATGTAGGCGATGAACTGGAGCTTTTCCTGAATACGGATAAGTGCAGTTTTTTCGAAACGGAATCTGAACTGAGGATTATATAAGGGAATGTTATGAAAGATATATTGTATAATGGATCGCGATTTCTCATTTATATCGCAGCTCTATCCCACCTGGCTCTGTCTCAGATCCATATAGGTATTATTACTAAAGTTTTTAATCCCAATTCGGGTTTTTTCCTATTCTCTTTTACCATTCTAGGAGTCGTTACGGCTTTCAGTTCCTCTTCTGTGAAAAAAGGGTCCCGAATTGAGCTTTTCCTACTGGCTTGCGTTGCTACGGAAGCCATGGGTTTTTATTTTTTACGAATACTGATTAAGGATATACAGGAAGCCAATCTTTTAACCTTCCATGACGCCAGCTTATCCATCGGTTTGTTAGTCGCGACAATGGCAGCTTTTATTATCGGAGCTATTTTGCTGCTTGCAACTGGAATCGCAAAAGATGAATAAGAAAAGGAAAGAGCAAATCGCAGTATTTCTTATCCGTTGGTGGAGTATAGGAGCCATTTACTTCCTGATCGGTTGGGGAACGCCGCTCGGGCGGTATAACAGTCTGATCGACCTGATTTTTTTTCTGGGAATCGCCATAGGGCTGGCCAGCACATTCTTTATTAATCCGACGCTTCATATGCTATATGGTATCGGATGGCACAGGCCTTACGGGAGCTCAACATTCGCACAGCGGTTCGTCTGCCGTGCAAAGGATATCACTCTGGGATTTATATCGGCCATTTTCATCATGGCTATTTACCAGGGAATCAACAGTGCGGCCGTGGCTTTCTTCGGGTATCCCTCCGATGAGGTGTTCCTCCCGGGGGAACCGATTCTTTTCGGTTTGTTTTACGCGCTGATAATGCAGTTGATTCTGCTGATCATCTCGCTGTTTAAAAAGAAGGATGCCGGCAATTGAAATATTCTGATATTGAGAAATTGAAAGTTCTTGTCAACTCACAGGACAGACTTGGAAATTTTGTCTTACGGGCGAGAGAGGAAGTCGATGATTTTTTCCATAATTTCGATGATTCCCCTGACCGGACTTCCCGCTGGGCTCATCACTATTTCTGCGAAGAAGAGGGAGCCAGGCTCCTGTTCGATCCTAAGACTCCGCACAGACACGAATGCAGCGTTTGCGGAAAAGTTTATGAGAATCATGAACTGTTTGACGGGTGCTGGCTGACTATGTACAGGAATCTCGCCGTGGTAAATGCCTGGAAATCCGCTTTGATTTTCAAACTGACTGGTGAGGAGAGATTTCTGGCGAATCTGGTGAAGTTTGCAAGTTATTATAGTGAAAATTATCTGAATTTCATTCTTCACAACAAGGAGGGGTTGGAATTTGATAATCTTGAAGACGCGGCATGGGGAGTTTCCAGAATCATGCCCCAGTCTCTCAATGAAGCGATCTTTATCATACGTCTTGTCAATGCTTTTCAGCTTGTAAAAGAGGATCTCCCCGATGGTTTTATAGATAGAATGGAGAGGGATTTCTTCAGTCAGGCTTTTATAATGTTAAAGCCCCAGGTCCATCAGATTCATAACATTCCCACATGGCTCAATAGCGCGATTGGTGTTATGGGGCTTTTTCTCGGAAACCGGGAGATGATCGATTATGCATTTAACGGACCCAACAATCAAATCCGGCAGTTAACAGAAGGTGTTACAGATGATTACTTCTGGTACGAAGGCTCTATCCATTATAATTTTTTCCTTCTGGAAGGTGTGGCCAATCTGCTTCTGTTCTGCGAATTGTACGGATATGATTTTCCCTTAGGTAAAGAAACAGTAGAGAAGATGCTGGATGCAGCTTACATTTATGCCTTCGACAATCATCTTCTACCCAATCCCAATGATGGCTGGCCCGATATCAATCTGAAAACATATTCATATGTTTACGCAATCGGCACGAAAATCTTCGGTGAAGATAGCCGTATCGGGCATTTGATGGCCTCAATCGTAAATAAAGTAGGGGATAGAGGATCTCTCCCTCTGTCTAAACCCTATTACTTTGAAAATGACATTTCTCTGGAAGAGCTCCTCTTTGTTCCTGAGCTCAGGTATAAAATGACGACCCCTGTTATTAGCGGCTCTGTTAATTTCAAGTCATCATATTGCGGGCTCATTAAAAGCTATGGATCGAATGTCTTTATAAAGTACGGGCACAACGGTCCGAGCCATGCCCATCCGGACAAAATGAATATCGAAGTGCTCCTCAAGGGTGAAATGCTCAGTCGGGATTTATCCAATTCCGGCTATGGCAATCCTCTCTGTAATGAGTGGCATAAAATGAGTCCCTCTCATAACACAGTTGTCGTCAATGGAGAAAGCCATAAAGGATTTAAAGGGGGGGAGTGCCTCATTGAAGAAGAGCTTCATATGAAAGTCCGGTCAACCGGAGTCTATGAAGATGTAAATTTTGAACGGGACATACAGTTAAACGATTCCGGGTTCAAAGATCGGTTTGCGGTTGAAGCAGCCAATTCTTCGATCTTCGATTATTTCTTCCACATCGAAGGGGAGTTGCTGGAAGAGCCTCTTCTTGAAAAGGGTGACATTATATTTGACGAGAATGGATATCAACATATTCGTGACATAAAAAAAGTGTCCGAATCTGCAAGAGATCAGTTAAGACTGAAGTGGAAAATCGGATCTATCTCAGTGGATTGTCTTGTCAATACTGAGCAAACTGAAATATTTCTGGCTAAAAGTCCTGATAATTCCGCGTCAGGTTACAGGAACACGCTGATTCTCCGTAAGCGCGGGAATGAGGCTTCCTTTGAAGTCAATTGGATTGTAATAAAATAAGGAGTCATTAATGGAATTGAAAAACTTTTTTCCTGGAGAAGAGATAGAATTAGAGGATCTCGGGAACGGTATGAAAAGAAAAGTTACGGCTTTTCACGATAATCTTATGTGCGTGGAAGTTCATTTTGAGAAAGGGGCAATCGGCGCATTGCACTCCCATCCACATGAGCAGATCACATACATTCTCTCCGGTGAATTCGAGTTCAATATCGGCGGAACTAAAAAAGTACTGAAAGCAGGCGATTCGACATTCAAACAGCCTCATATTGAGCATGGTGCCCTTTGTTTGAAAGAGGGGGTCTTGCTGGACATTTTTACACCGTGCCGGAAAGATTTTTTAAACTAGATAGAATTATTGGAGGATAGAAATGAGTAAAATAGCAATGATTACCGGAGGAACCGGTGGAATCGGGATGGAAACAGCGAAAGCTCTGGGCAAGCAGGGATATGAAATAATTTTAAACGGTATAGATTCCGCCCAGGGGGAGAAAGCCCTTCAAACACTAGCCGATATGGGAATAAAAGCAGAACTTTTTCTCTACGATGTAACCAAAGAAGAAGAAGTTCTGGCCGGATGGGAAAAGATCGGCGCCAAATATGAAAAAATCGACGTACTGGTTAATAATGCCGGTGGTTTGGGAGGCAGAAGCCGTTTCGAAGAGATGACAACGGAATTCTACCGATTCGTTATGGCTCTGAATCTGGATAGCGCTTTCTTCAATTCCAGAGCAGCTATTCCCTTTCTCAAAAAATCGGAAAACGCTTCCATTATCAACTTTACATCCATTGCTGGATGGAATTCCGGAGGTCCGGGAGCCGGAGTCTACGGAACATCAAAAGCCGCTGTCACTACGCTGACCAGAGCTCTGGCAAAAGACCTGGCCGAATACGGCATCAGAGTCAACGCCGTATCTCCCGGTACAATCGATACAGCTTTCCATGATGCGATTAGAAAGTCCAAACCCGAGGTTTTTGAATCGTGGAAAAACAATATTCTTCTTAAAAGACTGGGACAACCCCAGGAAGTCGCATCTGTAATCGAGTTTCTCGTAAGTGAAAAAGCTTCTTTCATCACCGGTGAAATCGTTCAGATCAATGGTGGTCAGGATTTCCTTTAAGAACACCTCTTCATGTATTCTTCCGGGCGCCCCGGGTTGGGCGCCCGGTCTTTTTTAAGTATGGTAGCATAATTGAAAAAAAAATTAGAAAAGAATCTTCTGGGAGATCCGGTCAGGCCTCTGATTTTCAGATTGGCTGTCCCGGTCATGCTCTCGGGATTATTGAGAACATCCTACAGCTTTGTCGATATGATATTCGCTTCAAGAATCGGTGGACTCCAGGTCGCATCTGTCGCTTTTGTCGCGCCTCTGTTCATTATGATTCAGGCTCTCGGCGTGGGACTGTCCACTGGCGGAGTCAGTGTAATAGCGAAAACCCTTGGTGAGGAAAAGCCGGAAAAAGCATCGCGATACGCTTCCCAGCTTCGGTATATCATCCTGTTTTTCGCTCTGGCTTTAATGCTGATAGGTATATTTCTATCCGATGCCATTCTCAGGCTGCTGGGTATCTCCGGAGATATGCTCCAACAATCTACCATTTACACTAAAATCCGGTTTTTCAGTATTCCCATGACTCTTATTTTTCAGCTCTATATGGCTTTCTACAAGTCCCAGGGAAAAATGGCTATGACTATGTATCTGGCTTTTTTCGGAGTTGTGGCTAACGCAGGATTGAACGCTCTTTTTATTCTTGTTCTGGATGGTGGTATAGGAGGTTTAGCTTATGCCACTTTGGTAACTATGCTTCTCCAGGTTGTTCTGATTCTTGTTTTCTACCACAGTAAGATCCATGATTTCGATCTTTTCTGGGTATATAAACGAAAGATTCTGGATCCGATTATACTGAAAGATCTTTTCAAAGTAGGCATGCCTCTGGCTTTTTCCCAAGCCAGCTCGCAGTTCGGCTTTCTCCTGATTAATTCTTTTATTGCTCCCTATGGTTATCAAGTCGTTGCAGCTTTTGCCATAGGCAATCAGGTAAATTCTCTTTTTTTCGCCCCTACTACGGGCGTGGGGCAGGCCCTCATTCCTTTGATCGCCCAGAACTGGGGGAAAAAGGCTATGGACAGAATCAGAACCGCTATCAGTACGGGACTGGTTTTTGCGATAGTATTCGGATTTATCGGGGCTGTATGCATTCAATTTATTATAGAACCTGTCGGGACATATCTGGCAAAAGGTGATCCTGACATAATAAAACATGTTCTCAATTATATCAGGCTGATGGGTTGGACGCTTATCGCCTGGAGTATTTTCCAATCGCTTAGTGGAATCTTCAATGGGTTTCAAAAAACAAATATAACAATGAGTATTACGATAATGAGGCTTTGGGCTTTAAGAATTCCCGGTCTTCTGGCATTGCGTTACGTTTTCACTTCAATCGGGGAGTACGGAGTCTGGTACACCATGTTCTTTTCAAATGTGATAACGGCATTGCTGGCTCTCGTGCTCTATTTTGTCTATATTCCACAACTCCTGTTCAAGGAGCGGAATACAATAAACGAATGAAAAAAAAAAAGTAAAAGAGGTATAGATATGACACCATTTCAGTGGAATTTTCCCACAAAACTAACCTACGGCGAAGGCCGGATCAGCGAAGCAGGTGCAATAGCGAAAGAGTATGGTAAAAAGGCGATGATTGCCACCTATGCAAGAGGCGGCTTCCTCGACCCCATAATCGATAAAGTGGAGTCGTCTCTGAAAGCTGCCGGTATAGATTTTGTCACCTTTACGGGCATCGAACCGAATCCCCGTTCCCAGACTATCGATAAAGCGATCGAACAATTCAAGGCTGAGGGCTGCGACATGGTCATTGCTCTGGGCGGTGGATCGGTTATTGATGGATCCAAGTATATAGCGGCGACAAGTTTTTCCGGCGGTGGATGTTGGGATTATGTTGTTCTGGGAGACCGGAAACCGAGAGAGTACACCGGGGCTTACCCGATTATCTCCATACCCACAGTATCGGCTTCCGGTTCTGAGTGTAACGCCGGAGGTGTTCTGACTAACAGCGAGACTAAGGAGAAGAGTTTTTCCCGATCGGAATATCGCTTTCCCAAAGTGGCCATTGTCGATCCCGATCTTCTCACATCGCTCCCGATGGGCGTGACTAAAGACAGCTGTGTTGATATCTTTTCGCATCTTATAGAACACTATCTTTCAAGCCATGCCGAGTCGGAGTTTGCCGATAGGATTACCGAAGCCATGATTCTGACGTTGAAGGACAATTTTGATTTGATCATCAATAATCTTGAAGACAAGGAAGTTCGCGGTCAGCTGGCTCTCTGTTCTATCTTCGGATGGTCCGGCATTCAGGCTCTCGGGCGAACGGGCTGCATTCCCATGCACTCTGTGGAGATGCCTTTGAGCGCCATTTACGATCTGCCCCACGGGAGGGGAATGACTATTGTGATTCCCCCTTATCTGGAATTGATGGCCGATACGCTGCCTCACCGTTGGGCCAAACTTGCCAGACGTTGTTTCGGTGTGACGGAGTCTGATGATCTGAAAGCAGCTAAAATGCTTTCGGGCAAAGTTGTCGAGTGGCTGAAATCCACCGATTCCTATCTGACGCTTTCAGATGTGAATATTCCTTCTGATCAAATTGAGAAGATGGCTGACGATGTGGTGAGGATGTTCAAGGGACCGGAGCCCGATACGACACCGGGACCGAGACCTGTGACGAAAGCGGAGATTGTGAAGATTTTCGAAATGTGTAAATAGCGTATGAAGTAGCCGGCAGATCGAAGGGATTTTGCCGGTTTTTTTAAATCCCGTAATGTAGCTTTTTTATCCGAAGGCTCTTTATACAGTTCTTCTAAAATATATGTGATGTAGGCCCGTAGTAACAATTAATTATGCGAAAATATATATTGTGCAGAAATGCTCAATAATTCACTTAATTGGTTTCTGATATCTCAGCAAATCGTTAACCAGCCAGACCCCTTTACCATTGTGCTCAACTATTCTGGGAAGGGCGTATCCTCTCCATCCATCCCACCATGACTGTGTATGATAGTAATAAGTAAAAAAGGTGACAACTTCTCCCTGCCCATCGGTTATAATACAGAACTTAAGGTAACGAATCACAGGAGAGAATATGAAGATTGTAATAAAGGGTCTTGTAATAATTGCATTCTTAGCTGCGGGAATGTCGTTATTTTCTTCAGGACAATATGATATGGATCCCAATGAGAGAATATTTGATGTTGGCGATTTCCATTCCATAAGCAACAGCATTCCCGCGGATCTTGTAATTCGCCTTAATGAAAGCCGCCGCGTTGAAGCCAGAGGGGATAAAGGTCAGCTCGATCAGCTGAAGGTATATGTAAGAAATGGTGAATTGATTATTCGCCGCAAAATCAGATTTTTTTCTCTTAAACGGCTCAGGGGAGTTCAGTTTACAATTTCCATGCCTGGAAGCGAAATACGCTCGCTCAATCTATCATCATCGGGAAATGCGGAAGTCTTGGGAGACTTGAAAGCTCTGAAAACACAGTTGAGAACCTCTTCCAGCGGTTCCATCAAAGCGCAGGGAGATGTGGAATATCTGCAGATTACCAGTTCATCATCGGGAGACATTAGTTATAGCGGAGTAAACAGGGAGATGAATATCTGGCTCAGTGCATCTGGAGAAGCCGATGTGGATGTCAGAGCCATGAAGGTCGAAGCATCAATCAGCAGCTCGGGGAATATATACATTACCGGAGAAGCTGTCGAAACGGAACTCCGCCTTTCCTCGGGAGGAGAATTCATTGGACCCGGCTTTATTACGGAGAATGCCGATATCACGATTTCCAGTTCGGCCAATGCGGAACTGACTATCCTTAAGAAACTCGAAGCTTCCCTCTCATCTGGAGGAAATCTTTATTATAGAGGGAATCCCGTGATGGAAAGTATCCGCACATCGAGCAGTGGGGAAATAATAAAAAAGGATTAACGGAAAGCCCGGACCGGGCGGTTTTGTACATCCGGGTTTTACAATAATCAGCGTTGTTCGAGCTGCCCTTTCCATGGGGAGACGCCACCGGAAATGATAACATTACCAAATGGCTTTGACTGATAATAAAGTATGCTCAACTTCCTGATTCTTCTCCTTTTCAGGTTAAATGCAACAGATCCTGAAGATCTTTAATATATTAGGAAAGATTTTATTTCAAACCTCCAAACCTTTTCCCCAACAATCCGGCTTCGTACCGTCAGAACCTGTGAACCGTATGCTTGGAATACATCATAATAATAGCATGCGGTGTTATTTATCAGATTGAGTCTCTCGAGTCTCCATAGTAGGTAGAACAGACTGTTTTTAAGTTTAATGTTACCTATTAGTATCTTTTCATGTATAATTATTTTATTGATAATTATTTACGCAGCATCCTATGGCTTTTTGCAGAGCGTCGTATATGTTAGTTCTATCAATTCATTGAGTTTCTAAAAGGAGTAAACCGGGAATGGCAAAGGAGAGGACTGACATGGAATCGGCGATAGATCTGATTTCGGGAACCAGTGAAATCGATTTTCCAGTCGTCGGTATCGGTGCCTCGGCCGGAGGATTGTCCTCTTTTCAATCTTTTTTTTCCGGACTTGAAGAATCTGCCAATCCCCGGATGTCTTTCATTATCGTTCAGCACCTTGCCCCCGAACATAAAAGTTCTCTGACTGAACTGATCAGGAAATGCACTTCGCTGAATGTATATGAAGTTCAGAATGATATGCCCGTTCAGATCAATTCCGTATATGTTATCCCGCCGGCTTATAACCTGCTGATAGAGAAAGGAAAACTGAAACTTATAGAAGCAGATATCAGCAAAGGTCATCATCTTTCTATTGATTTGTTCTTTCGTTCCCTGGCAGATGAGTGTCATGAAAAAGCCATATGTATTATCCTTTCCGGTTCCGGATCCGACGGGTCCATTGGATTGCGCGCCATAAAGGGGAAAGGCGGAATGGTCATGGTTCAGAAACCTGAATCAGCGGAATTCTCCAGTATGCCCGGCAATGCTATTTCAACAGGTCTAGTCGATTTCGTATTAAGTCCCGAGGAAATGGCTGTCCAGCTGCAAAAATATGCCAGCTTCAATTTCGAGATAAGCAAGGAGGATAGTGAGGAATTCGAGTCACTACCCTATAAAGAAGTTAAGCATTTATTCCTTTTACTAAAAAATCAGATAGGTCATGATTTTTCCCAATATAAATCCAGCACAATAATGCGCAGGATAAAAAGGCGAATGGCAATCAAGGAGATTAAGACTTTAAAAGAATACATTGATTTTACCCGGGAAAGCAGCGAGGAAGTTGAATCTCTGTTTTACAGTTTGCTTATCGGTGTCACAAACTTTTTTCGTGACACTGGTGCCTTTGCCTATCTGGAAAAGGAAGTCATACCCGGAATAATTAGAAACAAGGAAAACGGAAGTCCTCTTCGAATATGGGTACCCGGCTGTTCTACGGGAGAAGAGGCTTACTCAATAGCCATTTTATTTTACGAATACATGTATAAAGCAAATCTTCCTCTTAATACAACTATTTTTGCAACGGATATCGATCCTCTGGCTATTGATAGAGCTCGTTCAGGAATGTATCCCTATAACATTAAATCGGAGATTAAACCGGAGATTCTCAATAAATACTTCAATCTGGAACCGGATGGGAGATATTTTCGAATTAGCAAGAAAATCAGGGATTTGCTTGTATTTTCAGAGCAGAATCTGATAAAGGACCCTCCATTTTCCAAAATAGACCTTATCAGTTGCCGCAATCTTCTCATTTATATGGGGCCGGAGCTGCAGAGGAAAATCATCCCTATTTTTCATTACGCTTTGAATCCTGAGGGCTTTCTCTTTCTTGGTACATCCGAATCCATTGGAGAAAACGGCAAGCTGTTTAAGAAAATAAATAATAAACAGAAGATTTACAGACGGAAAGATGGCTTTATAGGAAACAGAAATATAAAAATTGATAATTTTCTTCCGGACGACAACTCGGCCCGCAAACAGGTAAAAACCAATACGACGCAAAAGGGAATGGCTCTTAAGGATCTGACTGAAAAAGCATTGCTGCAGAATCTGAGTCATGCTGCTGTATTGGTAAACAGCACGGGAGATATCTTTTATCTGTACGGGCGAACGGGTCGATTCCTTGAACCGAGTCCGGGAGTACAGGGAATACCCAATGTATTAAAAATGGCCAGAGAAGGACTATATCAGAAACTTCCGGGCCTCTTAAGAAAAACTGTTAAAACGGGAAAAATCCTCACCCTGGAAGGATTAATGGTTCGAACTAATGGTGATTTTGAAAAAATCGATATCAAGATCACTCCTGTAAAGGGGAAAGATAATAGTTCAGAAAGTGATTATTATTTGATTATACTGGAGAGGAATTATAAAACCAGTCCTAAAGACATAAGCTCCTCCGGTGAGTCCCTATCGGGTTCCCGGGGATCTATAGAATCTCTCCAGCAGGAATTGACCGAAAGCCGGGAATTTCTGCAATCAACTCAGGAAGAACTGAAAGCCGCTAATGAAGAGCTGAAATCTTCTAATGAAGAGATGCAGTCTGTTAATGAAGAACTTCAATCGACAAATGAAGAGCTCGAAACTTCAAAAGAGGAGTTGCAATCGGTTAATGAAGAGTTAATTACAGTTAACACTGAGCTGCAGATGAAGGTTCGTGAGCTTACCAGACTGAATAACGATATGGACAACCTATTGGCCGGTACAGGCATAGGTACGATTTTTGTTGATTTTCAATTATGCATTATGCGGTTTACTCCTACAGTCACAAAAATTATCAATCTTATTAATGGGGATATCGGTAGACCGGTGAACCATATACTTTCTAATTTCAAATCTCATATAGATCTGGTTCCTCTCATTCAATCGGTACTTGATGACCTGAGTCTGAAGGAAATGGAAGTTGAAACCATAGACGGAACATGGTATTCCATGTGTATTCAGCCCTACAGGACTCTGGATAACGTAATTGAGGGAGCTGTTATAACCTTTGCCGATATCAGCAATGCAAAGAGAATAGAAGAAAAGTTGATTAATACAGAATCTCTATTTCATAATTTTTTTACCAATTCACCTGTTGCCATAAGCCTGTTCAAGACCAATAAAAATGGAAAACTTTGTCTGATAGATGCCAATCCCTCAATTGAGAAGATTTCAGGAAAAGACCCGGCAAGTCTTGTCGGATTAACTTTTAATGAAATTTTCCCATGGATTAAGAATGATAAAGTCAGTGAAATATTAACGGCGATGGCTGAAGGATTCAGCGATGATCTGACATTCAGCGAATCTTTCTCTGAGTATGAAGTCCGTGCCTTTAAAATGAGTGATCAGACTATTGGTGTGGAAATCGTCAAATTGCCAAATCGGCCGTAGGGGGCTTTATGAGCAGTCATGGAATCAGCGATAAAAGTGAAATTCGCCATAAAGCTGAAAAGATAGCTCAAAAGGCGAAGAAGGAATCAGTTAAAAAAATTGAATGTATGGGAAAGGATGAGATATCTGATTTAATCCATAATTTAAATGTACATAAGATCGAACTGGAGCTTCAGAATGAGGATTTAATTGCGGCTCAGGAATCAATAGAGGCTCTTCAGAACCGATATTACGATTTATACGATCTAGCTCCTGTCGGATACTTAACCCTATCCAGAGAAGGCTTGATCCTCGAAACCAATTTAACTGCGGCTCAACTGCTGGGTTTAAGTAAAAGGGAACTGGCAAACTCGCATTTACAAAAATATGTTCTAAAAGATGATGTGGATCAACTCTATTTACTGCTTAAAGAGATATTTGCAACTAAAAGCGGACAATCCTGCGAAATTAGAATGAACCGGAACGGTAAAACTGCATTCTGGGTTTCTCTTGATGGTGTCATTGTTCCCAATAGAGAATGTGATATGAGATGCCGTATTATTATAAGTGATATTAGCCTCAGGAAAAAAAGAGAGGAAGAAAAAGAGAGAATTACCGAAAAATTGTCCCAAATGCAGAAACTCGATTCCATTGGAATCCTTGCCGGCGGTATTGCCCATGATTTCAATAATCTGTTAAATGGTTTTTTTCTTAACATCGAAATGGTTCAAATGAATAACAAAGATGAGAAATTGAACCAATATCTTGAAAATACGATAAATTGCATTGATCGGGCCCGGAGTCTCACACAGCAATTGCTTACATTCTCAAAAGGGGGAAGTCCCGTAAAGCGGGAACACAAACTCCTCCCTTTAATAGAGGAGATTGTGAATTTCGCTATAAGCGGTACTTCTGTAGTTGTACAATACAATATTGATGAGAATCTCTGGTCCTGCAATTGCGATAAAAACCAGATATCCCAGGTTATAGATAATCTGATAATTAATGCTCTTCAGTCAATGAATAAAAAAGGACTTATAGTCGTAGACGCTGAAAATACTCAGATCGGAGAGGGCGGGCATGAAACTCTTTCAGCTGGCGAATATGTAAAAATCTCCATTAAGGATCATGGCTCCGGTATTGATAAAAAGGATTCCCCTTATATTTTCGATCCTTTCTTTACTACCAAAGATACAGGAACAGGCCTCGGCTTATCGACATGCTACTCTATCATTAAGCGTCATGGCGGGTATATCGACTTTGAATCTACAAGAGAGGAGGGGAGTGTTTTTTATATTTTTCTGCCGGCCTGCCGCCAAAGTAGACCTTTAAATCTCACTACGACGACTTTTGAAGATTTGCAGGGATCCGGTACCATAATCGTATTGGATGATGAAATGATCCTCTGTCAGGCAATTAAAGATTCTCTTGAATCTTTCGGCTATAGGGTCGAAATAAAAAATACAGGTGAAGATTTAATCTCTTTTCTTGAGAATGGTGATTGTTCCAGTATGAACTTAGCGGGAATGATTTTAGACCTGACGATTCCCGGGGGACTGGGTGGAAAAGATATTATTGGCAGTGTCAGAAAAATCTGTCCTCAAACGACTATTATCGTCTCAAGTGGATATTCAGACGATCCTGTAATGGCCTATCCCGAGAAGTATGGATTTAATGATAGCATTCAAAAGCCCTATAAAGTCTTTGAACTGTTGAAATTGCTTAACAGCCATATTGAATAGACATGCTTATATCTTTTTAACTGAACAGATTTCTTTTCACCTTTTTTTCTTCAGATTTATGCTCGATTTATATCACTATGACCAACTAAGCAGGCTATTTCATTTCCTCCAGCGTCATTAACTAATCCGGCTGTTTGTTCAATCTTTTATAGTAGACTTTGGCGAAGATAAGTGACGCCAGAACGATAGCGATTACAGGAAAATAGAGATTGAAGTCGGCGACATATGAGATGACGGCTGTGGCCAGAAGCAAAGCTGTCTGAATTTGAAAACCTATGGCGTAAGCCTTTTCGCTGTTCCTTCTGATCCTTTCATCATTAACGCTTAAGTCATATTCCTCCCTGTATTCTCTGTCCCTCAGTTTGAAAGTCAGATAGATAAGAAAGGGCACGGTTACAGAGAAGAGGCCGATGCCGAACCCATTGAGATAACTGGAATTCAAACCAGTCAGTTTTGTGACGACAAGGGCGATACCCACCAGGCTGTCCAGGCCCAGGATAAGGGTTATTCTTTGTTTTAAAGTCATTTGTTATTCCTCCCCGAATAATTCATCCAGATTCCTGCCGAGAACCCGGCAGAGCTTAAGGCAGAGTGAGATGGTCGGATTATAGCTGTCCGACTCGATAAGACCGATTGTCTGTCTGGTTACGCCGCAGAGTTTTCCCAGCTCCGCCTGGGTCATTTCCTTTTCGATTCTGGCCAGTTTTATTCTGTTCACCGCCAAGATTAACTCCTCACACAATCAGTATTACTAATAATGTATTTTATATATTGCATTATGTCAAATATATATTGCAATATGTCCGATATAAGTTGCATATAAATAATAAATGGTGATAGCTATACCTATATCCCGGTATAGCTTAAAGGTTTGTATCTTGTGAAATGCAGCTTTGCATTAAATCTGCTTCAGACCTGGTCCGGGCTCAGTTTTTCCGTCCAGGGGCGGGTCAGTATCAGGTAAAACCCGGCTAATGCGGTGAACAGATTGGATCCGATCATGCCATACCAGATCCCTTCGGGACCGAATCCCAAAAGTATGCAGAGGACGAATGCGATGGGCAATCGTAATCCCCAGAGCCGGAAAGTGTTCAAAAAGGCTACAGGACGCGTGTCTCCGGCTCCCTGAAAAGCACCGTTGATAACTGTAAAAAGGGCAAAGAAGATAACAGAGGGACTAACAAGGCGGAACAATATTTTCCCCCAGGCGATCACTTCGGGGTCGTTTATAAAGAATCCAGTGACCCGATTCCCGTAGAAAAAAGTAATGGTCATGGATAGGGTTATCAGGACGAAAACGGTCTTCAGTGCCTGGCGTAAAGTCAGGAAGACCAGATCTTTCCGTTTCGCACCAAGATTTTGGCCTACCAGAACAGCCACTGCCTGACTGATCCCCAGGGCCGGCATCATGAAGAGATTAATAATGCGGCTTCCCAAATTGAAAGCAGCGATAACCGCTGTTCCGTATGTATTGACCACTCCCTGAAGTACTGTGAATCCCAGTGCAGAAGCGCTGTGCCCCAGACTGGAGGGGAGACCGATCTTTACAATCAGTTTCCAGGCGTTCCTATCGGGATAAATATTTGACATATGCAGACGAATGCTGGTCAGAGCTGTATTGGCGGAGTCGCGCGGGCGGAGCACCAGGGCCAGGGCTATAAGCGCATTGATGATCCGGGCGATAAAAGTAGCCCAGGCGGCGCCTTGCACACCCAGAGCGGGGAAGGGGCCAATGCCGAAAATGAGAAGCCAGTCCAGCAGTATATTGATGCTGATCGTGACGATATTAATATAAAGAGGGATAATGCTTTTTCCCACTCCCTCCTGGGCTCCGTGGAGAGCAAAGCTGAGAAGCATCAGGGGGAGGCTATATAGGACAATTCGCAGATAGTCGCTTGTATCGTTGAAAATCTCATGGGGAACAGCCATCAGTTTCAATATGTAAGGTGTGGAAAAGTAGAACAGGGGCAGCAGGACAACGCCTGCCAGTACCATAATACCGGCGGTTTGTCCCAGATAGAACTCCGCCCGGCTCCGGTCCTTTTTGCCGATGCTCTGGCTGATCAGAGTTCTTCCCGCCTGGGTGAATCCCATGGAAAAAAGGATGAGAAGAAAGATGATATTGAAGCTGATAGAGGGGGCTCCCACTGCCTCGCGGCTGATCTTTCCCAGAAAATAGGTATCTGTCAGGTTGTAGATGGTTTGCAGGAAATTCGTCATCATAATCGGCAGAGCGATATTGAAGAGGGCCGAGTAATTCTGTTTACTCTCTTCCCGCGATAGTTCAGGATCAGCCATTAAGAAATGATTCATAGCGGACAATATAAAGAAAGGGCAGGAAAAATGCTAGAGTAGCAGTTCATCCCCGGGAGAACAGATCCCGCACAATTGCTGCAAAATCTGTTCTCCTGAATTACATTGATAAATCCCGGCCTTTGTTCACTTTGTTGAAGAGAACTAAAGAAAGGGTTGTCAGCACGGCCAGGATTGCGGCCAGCGCGGCGGCTACGCCGTAATTTCCCCGCAGAACCTGTGTATAGACTTCAACGGTCAAAGTTCTCGTTTTACCCGTATAGAGTAAAATGGCCGATGCCAATTCGGAAATCATTGTTATCCAGGATAAAATGGCTCCGGAAATGATCCCGGCGGACATCATGGGGATGGTTATTTTCCAGAATGTCTTGATATTGCTGGCGCCCAGAGACAGAGCCGCCTCTTCAATTGTAATGGGAATCTGCTGCAAAGTGGCGACGCTGGAACGGATCGTATAGGGCAGACGTCTTATTATGAGCGCGATAACCATTATCGTCATGCTGCCGGTTAGAACCATGGGGGGGCGGCTGAATGCGGTTGCCAGCGCAATACCGACTACGATACCGGGAACAATATAGGGGATCATGGAAACCGTATCGATCGCGGCAGTGATCTTGGATCTCTTCCGTACTACAAGATAGGCGATAAAAACGGCAAAGGTCAGAACAAAGGCTAAAGCTGTCAATGGTATGACAATTGTATTTCTGATGGCATTCCCCATTTTGGAAAAGGCTATAATATAATTATTCAGGGAATAGCCGCTGGTAAATACGGTTCCGTTTACATTTCTGAAGGATGTATAAATGACATAGACCTGCGGCGCAATGGAAAGCGTTATCAATAAATAAGCGTATAGGTGAATCAGCATGTTTCTGAAACCGCCGATTTGAACCGGCCTTATTTTATTAATACTGTTCATGGTAAAGGCTTTTTTATTGGCAATATATCTTTGAGCTAAAAAGATAACCAGAGTGAGAATAATGGCAATAATGGCGATGCTTGCGGCGAAACTGTTGTTTCCACCCAATTCTGACATGTAGGCATCGTAAATCGTAACGGGAAAGGTTCGATATCCCTCTCCGATGAGCATGGGAGTTCCGAAGTCGCTGAAACACCTCATGAAAACAAGCAATGAGCCGGCCAGAACCGTCGGAAGAATCAGAGGCACGACGACCTTGAAAAACCGTTTAGCTCCCGAACAGCCGAGATTCTCAGACGCTTCGAGAAGGGAGTTGTCCACATTGGATAAAGCCCCTGAAACATAAAGGAATATCAGCGGATAGAGCTGTAAAGACAGGACCAGCAAAATCCCTTTGAAACCGTAAATATCCGGCATGGCAATGCCAAATATCTTTTCAAAAAACTGAGTTACGACTCCATTCCTTCCCAGTAACAATATCCAGGAATAGGCACCGACAAAGGGGGCGGACATACTGGATAGAATAATCAGTATCCGCAGAGTTTTAGCCCCTCGAATTTTAAATCGCGAGAAAAAATAAGCCAGCGTGGTACCCAGAGCCACGGCGACGGCAGTCACGGAAACTGTGACTTTAAAGGAGTTCAGCAAAGTGGAGTAATAGTATTTCTTCCCGAAAAACCGCTGGAAATTCTCTAAGGTAAACTGTCCTGTATCTCTATCGAGAAATGACTCTGACAACAGTACGAACAGAGGTATGATCAGAAAAATCGTATATAAGATCAATAAGCTTAAGGTCGACGTGGACCACAAGTTGATTTTTGATTTTTTAATTCTCATGGGCGATCACCAGATTTTTGGAGCCGTCTTCCGTATAAACATTCACCTTCTCCGTGTTGATGGTTAAATAGACTTCGGTTCCCGGTTCGATCATATTATCGATCATGCTTTCTTTAATCACTTCCACTATCTGCTTGTTGGGCAGCTCAATAAAGTAGTGCGTGTTCAACCCTAAGAATACGGTATCTTTTACAACGGCTTTAATGGTGGTTTTATCGTCGGTCAGCATAAACTCTTCCGGACGGATCGACACTTTGACCTTGCCTTTGTAATCCAGATCTTTAATCCGGACTTTATGACCCAGCACATCAACTTCATTTTCTTCGCAATCGGCGAGTATCAAATTCGTACGGCCGATAAAATTGGCGACGAATTCATTAACGGGACGGTGGTAGATGGTCTGGGGCGTGCCGATCTGCTGAATCTCACCGAGATTCATAACTGCGATTCTGTCGCTGATAGCCATGGCCTCTTCCTGGTCATGAGTCACGTAAACCGTGGTTATCCCCACTTCCTTTTGTATATCCCTTATGGCCTGACGCATTTCCAGACGGAGTTTAGCGTCCAGATTGGATAGGGGCTCATCCATTAGCAGCACATCCGGCGCTATCACCAGGGCTCTCGCAAGGGCGACTCTCTGCTGCTGACCGCCGGATAAGTTTTCCGGCATTCTGTCCCTATATTCATAGATCTGCATCAATTTCAGGAATTTATCAGCCATCGGGCCGATCTCTTTTTTGTTATAGTCCCTGTTGTTTAAACCGAACTCCACATTCGCCCTGACTGTCAAATGGGGGAATATAGCATAATTCTGGAAAACCATACCGATGTTTCTTTTGCTCGGGTCCAGATCATTGATGATATTCTCATCAAAATGGAATTCCCCGCCTTCAATGGTGTTAAAACCGGCAATCATTCTCAACAGAGTCGTTTTTCCACATCCCGATGGACCCAGCAATGTAAAAAACTCTCCATCTTTGATTTTCAGACTCAGGTCCGGAATAATGACATTATCTCCGTATTTTTTTAAGGCATTCTTTATGTCTATCGCTACGCTCATTTTCTAATCATCCCCGTATAATAAAGAGGGTGTTGCAAAAGCTGAATACTTTTACAACACCCCAGTTTAGAATTTTCTATTAGTCCAGGCTTGTGAACATTTCGATGTAACGGTCTACAATCGCCTGTTTGTTAGCTGATATATACATAGTATCTTCAACTTTCACATTGATCTGATCGAGAGGTTTCATGTAATCAGCTGTCTGAACGCCTTCGTAAACAGGTCTGTTAGTCAGCGTCATGCCGTAGACGTCCTGCACTTCTTTCGAAGTGATGAAGTCCATGAACAGCCTGGCGGCTTCCGGATGCTTGGCGCCTTTGATGATAGCGGAACCGGCTGGCAGGAACACAACGCCTTCTTCCATGTAGATAACTTCCACGTCAGCACCGTCATTGATCAGAGTCAGGCAGGGGTCTTCATAGGAAAGGCCGATTGTATATTCTCCGTCTCTCACGCCTTTCCATACGGCTGAACTGGATCCGAGGACTTTGAGGTTTCTGAATATATCCGTCACTTTCGCCCAGGCCGCATCGCTTTCATATCCGCCGAAGTCAATCAGCATATTTGTCAGATGAGCGAAAGAGCTTGATGATTTTGCAGGGTCTCCCGAGACTATCTGGCCTTCCAGCTGAGATCCGTATTTGATAATATCTTCATAACCCGTAATGGTGACGCCGGGTAATTTCTCGGCCAGTTTTGTTTTATTGATGACGAGAACACTGCCGTCAAGGGTGTTTTTCGTAACATAACCGCTATCATTTCTATAAGCTTTAACCAGCTGGGAATCGTTTTTGCTGACATAATCAGCCCATAGATCTCTCTGGGCCAGGAGGGTAGCATAGCTTCCGCCGTACATAACATCGCCCTGAGGATCGTTTTTTTCAGATTCGATACGTTTCAGACATTCTCCGGTTCCGGCTGATATGATTTCCACTTCGATACCGTATTTTTCTTCGAACGGTTTTTCCACCGCGTTGAGAAGTCCTTCCGAGTTTGGCGAATAAACGACCAGCTTCTTTTCTTCCTGTCCGTTGTCTGCTCCGGACTCCTGAGCTCCGCCGGCAGCGATAGTAAGATTAACCAACATAAAAACCGCCGCAGTCATTAATAAGACTTTTTTCATTTTTCCCTTCCTTTGTAAAGTAATAAGTAATTTTACCACCGCTGACCTGAGCGCGATATGCTACAAAAAGGCAGACTTTGTGTGAAAAAAAGCCAGAAACCCGGTTTCTATTGATTTTTCTGCACCAGTTCCGTAACTGAGTAACCTGTATATTTCTTAAATTTTGTGCAGAAGTATCTATAGTCGCTGAAACCGACCATTTTGGCGATCTGATAAACGGGAACTTCATTCAGCTTCATAAACTGGATCGACTTATAGATCCTGTAGCGATTCAGGGTCGTGTTGAATTTCAGATCGTGTTCTTTCAGCTTGTGCTTAATGGAAGAGACGCTGTAGTTTAATTCTCCGGCGACATCATCCAATACGATTTTATGCATATAGTTTTCTTTTATATAAGCAATAATCGACTGGAAAAGAGAATCCTCATTCTGTATATCCTGATACACTTTCGATATATCTTCGATTTGATATTTGGTATTCTGCAGCAGGTTCTTATCGTTGAGATTAGCAATAGCTTTTTTCAGGGAAACCTCAAGCAGCTGATGATCCAGAGGTTTTACCAGATACTCTGTAACACCGTAGGTAATCGCTTTTTTCGCATACTCAAAATCGCTGTGTCCGCTTAATATGATAAATTCATATTTCTTCCTGTTCTCAATTTTACTGATCATGTCCAATCCGCTCATCAGCGGCATTTTTATATCTGTTATAATGATATCCGCATCATGATCAGCTAAATACTCCAGACAGGAAAGAGGATTATCAAAATCCGCGGCTATTTTCAAGTTCAGGCTCTGAAAGTCATAGCTGAAAATCAGTCCTTTCCGGATAATATCTTCATCTTCGCAAATAACAACATTATACATTGGTCACCAACTCTTATTAAAACTGATTTCAAAGACGGTTCCCTCATCTTCGCGCCAGACATTCAGTCGGGAATCGGGATAAAGAATCATAAACCGCCTTAGAACATTATGAACGCCTATATGGTTCGAGGGGTTCTTCTTCTGTTTACATATCTGATTAATCTCATTTATGACTTCATCTGTAATATTGACTCCGTTATCGCGGACCCGAATAAAGCAAACCCCATTGATCAGTTCCGAAGTGATATCAATATTGACGGACAGACTGTTAGTAAACCCATATTTGATACTGTTGCTTACCAGGGGATGCAGAGCCAGCTTGGGTATGGAAACATCTCTCGTTTCCTCCGATGTCCTGATGGAGTATGTTAATTTATCAGCGAATCTGTATTTGTATAAATTCAGAAACTTCTCGGTATAGGTCAGATCCTTTTCCAGGGAAGAGTAATTAATATCATTGGATATGGAGTATCTTAATATGGCTGTTAAGTCCAGGATGTATTTTTCAGTTCCCTTGATATCATACTGCATGGAATATCGAATGGTTTCCAGAGAGTTATACAGAAAATGAGGGTTGAACTGAGCATCGAGCTTTCTTTTTTCAAAAATGATATTGGTTTCGCTCAGCTCCTTATTCAATGTTATTTCATAGTTCAGTTTCTCCAGCATCTCATTGATATTGATCGCCAGGCTTTTAAAGTCGTCTTCGAGATCTTCATTGATTCTGTGGTCCAGGTGTCCTTTGGAGACTCTGTTCGTATCGGCAATAATGGACTCGAAGCTCCTGGTGTTTTCTCTTGCGATTTTTGTTACGATATTATTGGTGAATGCCACCACGACAAGAGCTATAGCGAGCAGAAGAGAGAAGACTATTAAATAGGACAGGCTCAAGCTGATTTTTTTTTCCAGATAGTAGATGGAATAAAAATCCTTTTTTACTTCTGTCACAGTGTATTTTTGCGCGCCGATCGTATAGTTCTCGGCGTATTTGAAATTCAGACTCTTCTCCAGCAGTTTGTTATTGTTGGTGGAGATGATGCCGTCGAACCGGTCCGTTATAACATAGTCGCCTGTATTGGGCAGCAGAGCATAATCCAGATCGGTTATTTCTATTGAATACATATCGAAGCCGATCAGTTCCCCATCTTTATACAGCCCCCCGTAAAAAATCAGTGTCGCCGTATTGGTTTTGAAACTGGGATAGAGAATAAATTTAACAGGAGAGTCCTTCCTGACGCGGTCTCTGATGATATTGAGATAAATTTTGTATTGAGGCAGCAGATGATATGATTCCTGATATATGGGGTTGGCATTCATATCGTATATGTCATAGTTGTATCGCACATTTATCATCCGGGAAAATGTATAATCCGTACTGGATACGAGTCGTCGGCTGACATAGTTGTTTTGGATCGCCTGCAGATAATCATTGTCGGAATTATGTGAGCTTATCTGCGCGGAAATGCTTTCCATCAGATTGCTAAAGGATTCGTTAACAAGTTCTATGCTGTGATTCTTATTCAAATTATTGTTTACGAAATTGACAATAATCGTCACAGTAGCAAACAGTAATACAATTACGATTATCAGCTTTATGGAGAAAACCATAAATACCCTTCGTAATTTTGCCTGAAAATTCATACTTACAGTTAAGCTTATATTTTTTGTCTTTGCAAGAAATCTATCTGAGTATTGAAATCAGGGAGTTTCAGTTCATTTCATACTGGCAGAATCGCGGAAATCCGGATTGGCGGCAATCTGTTGTCATTTATAGATCAACGCTTGCCAGAAATCTCTTCAAGCCTTCCATAAAAACAGGGAAACCGTCAAAGTGTATCAGGTGCCCCACATCCGGTACTTGAAGCGTCATGGCGTCAGGTCTGATTTCTTTCACTCTGGCACTGACTTCCGGTGTAATAAAACCGCCTTTTTCAGTCTCTCCGGAAAAAAGCAGGAAGGGCTGCGGGAATTTTTTTACTTCTTCCTGCCAGTCCCACTCCTGTCTGTGCATTTTTTCGGATAGAACATCGACTATACCCATATCCAGCTGCTTTTTGGCTTCGCACATAATGCGGATCAGCTCATCGGACCAGGCAGGGTTGTCTTCCCTGTAACCTTTTATCAATTCATCCAGGGGGATGTCCTGCAGGGTTTTCGCCCAGGTTGCTATGGGGTTTTCTTCGGGGGCCTGATTCCCGGGATTTCCAAAAGGGGTGCCGATCCACCAGAGCGGATCTACGAAAAACAAGGCACCGGGTAATTCCCTGTAACGGATAGCCAGCTCATAAGTGACCATGGATCCCATGGAATGACCACCGACCACTGGCTTGGCCAGGCCCAGCTCTTTTATGAGTTCCGCCAGGTCTGAAGCCATATCAAGAGTCTCTGTCTCAGAGTATCGGGAAGAAAGACCATGTCCCCGCATATCAGGCATTATAACATCGTACTCATCTTCCAACGCGCGGGCGACCTGTGTCCAGCACAGACCATTGTCTGAGAATCCGTGTACGAGGATCAGAGTTTTTTTCACTCCTTTCCCTGTACGGTAATAGTGCAGATTGATGTTGTTTATCTTGATGTCATGCTCGGTCCAGTGCTTATCCATAGGTTTTTCCGTCCTTAGAGTTTCTCTGTGCATATTAACATATTTCCCTTTCCTGGCGTGCAAAAAAACACATCAATATGACTTGCACTCGTTGTTTCACTTTTTCCATCACGACAGAAATGATTCGCCCCGTTCTGTTCCTTGATCGGAAGGAGGTAGAAAACAACAGTGTGCTTAAAATAATGAATATTTAAATATAAACAGATAATAATTGTACATTTAAAAAGTATCAGTTATTATGTCCTCATATTAATTTAAAAAAGTAACTAATAAGATTTTTGGACATAGCATGAAAGACTTGATCATCGGGATTACCGGAAGCACAGGCTATCTCGGTTCGAATACTGTTGACTTTTTTAAATCAAAAGGATGCGTAATCAGGTGCCTTGTAAGAAACAGGGCTTCTGTACGGGATAGTGAAAATGTTACTTATGTCGAAGGTGATATCCTTGAGCCCGAGACTTTGAATTCCTTTATCGAAAATCTGGATGTTTGCCTCCATTTGGCTGCTTTCGTCGGTTCTGCTCCATGGGCGACCTACAGGAAAGTAAATGGCGAAGGTACAAGAAATATCTGCAGTAAAATAATCGAACTCAATCCCGCATGCCGATTCGTATACTGTTCGAGCATTGCCGTCCTCAAACGGAGAAAAATACTCAGATTTGTCGATACGGATTATGCCAGGAGCAAATATCTCGGTCAGCGATATGCGGAGCAGGCTCGCGATAGATCGGGACTAAAGCTGACGATAGTCTATTCGGGGATGATATACGGAGCCAATGACAAGCGCTTTCTGCCATCATTGATCAAATACTTAAGCATGGGAAAACTAATCCTTCTCTCCGGCGGCGAAAAAAATTCTCCTTTGATCTATATCGATGACTTATGCGAACTCTTCTACAGAATCGCCATGAGCTCATCCTCTGTCAATCGGGCATACATGGGAGTCAATACAGAGCCGGCCGGAATACATGATTTCTTCACACTGCTGGCTGAAAAAACCGGGAATCCCCTCCCTTATAAAAAACTATCTAAAGCCATCATCCTGATTCCGGCGATGATAATAGAGGATATCTGGCAGCTGCTTTGCCTTCCCGGCAACCCTCCGCTAGCCAGAAGAATCGCCGATGTTCTATCCATCAATCTGAATCACGGAAAATTCAATTATAAAAACAACCTGAACTGGGTCCCGGAAATCTCTATGGATGAAGGACTTGATAGAGCTCTCCGCTCCATCTGCCGCAGGATCTGAAGAGGATAAAATGAAAAGTAAGAAATTTAAATTATCTCTGAAAATAGCATCGATCACTTTTTTTGTTTCTCTGCTGGCAATATCAGTCGGCAACTCCCTGGAGTATCTGGCATTGGCCTCATTTTTCGGCAGCGGCAGTCTAAGTGGCTTTATAGAATTTTATATCCGCTTTCTGCTATCCATATTTCTCCCTTTCGGCACAATCCTCTCCCTCATTATCTACTTCTACATAAAACCTGTGGAAAGGGGAATCAATACCATTATTGCCGAAGGGACACTACCGGAAAATGAAATCATACATATCAAAAAGCGGATAATGAAATTGCCTGCCGTTATTTATTCCATCAACGGATTCGGTTTCGTCGCAGGTTTTGTTACCTATGCCTTTTTCGATCAGAATATCTCCCATGTCTTTTCGGCGGATATGCTTTTCTATTTCATATTTACCATATCGCAGGCAATCGTTTACTCGTTCCTTCAGATATCGCTGAGCAATACGGTTCTTTTGAAACCGAGAGAAATACTGAAGGTTTATTACATAAACAAAAATGATAACTGGAAAGTGCTTTCCTTAAAATCCAAGAACATTCTCATTTTCATTATGTTTACCGTTTACGCCATGAGCTTTTACTCTATCCACTTTACCAGGGCTTACCGGCAGGAAGTTTTTTACTCGCAGAATCTGGAGTCATTCATAAGCGGGGACATAACCAGGGAGGAAAGCAGAATTTCCTATAGCAGATATTATGTAGACCGGGAAATGGACGACAGCCAGATAGCTTTATTTCTTTCATCCGGTTTCGAATACAAATACAGCAGAGCCTATTTACGATTTATCTTTGTATCCCTTTTCGTTCTGGTGTCGATCGGCATTTTCATTCAGATGATTTTCTCCAATGAAATCGTGTCTCAGATAAAGCTGCAGCAGGTTCAACTGGCCCGGCTGACCAATGGGGAAGGGGATCTTACGGCCCGGCTATCCATAATCCAGGGCGACGAAGTCGGTTTGCTCACAGACCATTTCAACAGATTTATGGATACCATACATGCCATTTTCATAAAAATCGGTAAAAGCACGGTATTCATACATAATACTTCAGACTCCCTTGACAGGGATATTCATGAGGCATCAGCCTCGGTGGAAGAGATGTCCGCTTCAGTAAAGAACATACATGCCAATACGTCCAAGCAAATTGACGTCGTCCAGTCGACAGACAAGAGCCTGTCTGAAATCATTCAGGCCGTTCAGACAATTTTCGGGAATGTGGAGACACAAGCCGGATTCATTGAAGAGACATCCTGTTCCATGGAAGAGATGGAAGGCAGCATGAAATCGGTCACCCAGACTACAACCCAGGCCAGAACTCTTTCGGAAGAGCTTCTGGAAGTCGTGAAGGGGGGAGAAGCCTCCATCAGGGATTCGCTTAACGCCATAAAGATTATTGAGCAATCTTCCCGGGAAATTTCCGAGATCATCAATATCATGGAAAACATAACATCCCAGACCAATCTGTTAGCCATAAACGCATCTATAGAGGCGGCCCATGCGGGAGATGCGGGAAGGGGATTTTCCGTCGTGGCCCAGGAAGTGAGAAAACTCTCTGAATCCAGCGCGCAGCAGGTAATGGAAATCCAATCCAAAATTGCTCTGATGAACTCAAAAGTTTTGAACGGAGTCAACCTTTCAGAGATTGCCGGTCAGGCTTTTGATAAGATCAGAGTCAACATCAATAAAACTACGGAGCTGATCAGCCAGGTCTCCTTCGCCATGACGGAGCAGAGCTCGGGAACGGGCCAGATTCTTGAGGCCATCTCAACTGTCGTATCGTCAACAATGGAAATCAAGGAGCTCATACAACGGCTTACAATGTTCAGCTCCAGCATTAAGGAGGAGATGAAGGAGCTGATCGAGCGGTCCGTTCAGATCCAATCGGCCACCAACGAACAGAACAGGGGAACGGAAGATATCGTCCGTCTGGTTAGCAATGTGGGTAAAGTGTCTTCGGATAATCTGAAAGAAATCGATGAACTGGAACAGCTGATTTCCAGCTATAAAATATGATAATAGGAGTTTGATATGCTGGCTTCTGAATCAATTGCAATCTGTAAATCCCTGGTACATAAGGAAAAAGAAGAAAACGTCTTAATCAATAATCTGAGGGCTGAAATTCCGCCCTGCCTGTCCGGGAAAGTCTTTGAGGATGAAATCCTGCCCCGGCTGAATAGGGAGGAGCAGATATTCATGAGGCAGCGCTTTTCTCTTCTGGATCAGTTTTCTACTGAAAAAATCTTTCCGGATACAACGGGCCGGGTTTATCTCCTCGCCCAGATACTGCCGGTCTTACCGGAGCAGTATGTCCGCGAAATGAGAAATAAACTCTCTTCCGAATCATGGAAATTTCTAAACGGTCACTATGCTGATGACGGCAGAAACGGCCTTATTCTGAAAGGCATGCCCGATGAAATGGATCAGATTAAGATACTTAAAATCCTCGATGAAAAGAGCCGCATCATACTGGATTCCGAAAAAGCCCTTTTGTCTGAGATTCTCTTCCGCTCAGGTGTGGCAGATGACAGGAATTCTTTTTATGCCAATATGGTTGTTGATACGGAGCATGAATTTTACTTTGAACACTATAATGAACATGTGCCGGGAATGATGGTGATCGAAGCGGCCAGACAGTTCGGACTGGCCACATGTCATAAATATGGTATGATTCCCGAATCGGAATATCAGATCATGATGAGCGATCTGGATATCCATTTTGAAAAATATGTTGATTATCACCTGCCGATCAAACTGGTCGGAACCGTCGATGTCAAGAAAAGGGCCGCGTCGGGAATGTGGAAAAAAGTGATTCTCAATTTCCAAATCATACAGAATCAGACTCTTGCGGTTTCCATTCGCTTTAACGGGAGAAGTATAGAAAAAGCTCTTTTCGGAGAGCTCCGGCAGGAAGAACTATACAATAAAATCGGAGATTTCCGGTATAAGCCTCATACAAACAGTCCGGGAAGGCATAAATTCTGTTTGAGGAACCTGGAGAACTATGAATATATCGATGGGGCTTTGAAAGAGATCAGTACCCGTGATTTCAAAATCGAGATTCCCGGGAATGATAGATATGATCCGGAAAAAAAGCACGACTTCCTGTTTTCCTTTGACAACCGCTATTTTATCAATGGCAGCTGCTATCAGACGAACATAGAGCGAAGCGGTAATTCGCTCATTGTCGACTTCTCCTTCTCTGATCTTTCAGAGGAGGACTTCGACAATCTTGTACAGTGTCTGAAACTGTACACGAAAGCGATAGAATGCCGGGATTTTAGTTAGGGAGGGAGAAGGTAATGAGCCGATTTTACTATTTCCGACAGGACGGACGATGTCCGGTTATGAAAAACGTACTCGAGAAGTCGGTTCCCCGATACTTGATCGATAGAAATGAGACACAGCAGACGTCCTATTATTTCATCCTGGACTGGAACGTTCTTCATCATTCCGATGTTTACCGTGACTTTCTCAAGTCATCGGGAATCCGCTTCGTCGAAACGATAGACGACCTGCCGGAAGGCGCGGGCATATTCGCCGGCGGATACGGCGGCGACCCGGTCGCTCTGGATAAGGCCAGAGCAAAGGGCATTCCCATGATAGACAAGATCTGTCCCTGGGTTAAATTTCTTGAGCAGGATATAAGATCGGTTCCCGAGGGGTATCAGTGCGTAATCCTGATCGATGAGTTCCATATAGTCTATAAAAACTTCAAATCCTTATTTCCGGAAAATACCCTTATTGTCAATGAAAAGAATTACAGGGAAAAGTGCGAAGGGCTCGATAGGGACAAACCTGTTTTCCTATGCGTTTACGCTACATTCAGGCAGAAGGATTTTGATAATGTCAAACATTGCATTGAGAAGAAGCTGCCGGGTTTGCCGCACAAATCCTCTTCCAGAGGAATATGCTCGTGGATTACCCGTAACAGTCTTTTCGATGAGATCGGCCAGGTCATACCCGGACGCGGGCTGAGCCAGGTCTGGATCATATGCAATTCCGAATACAATCGCTCGGTCCTGACCCTGATAAACGAAATCGAGGATAAAGGCGCTGAAGCCAGATTGCTCAAACATGTAGATGACATACCCCTTGAGCTACCCGAATCGGGAAATATAGGTGTTCTTATCGCTCCTGTTCCTTTTGATAAAGACAGAGAGATCCTGAACGCCATTAAAGAAAGGTTTGAGGGAATACCGGTACTTTAGTATAGAACAGGATTCCCGGGGCTTTGGCTTCCACATCCAGTTCAATACTCTTATCCTCTTTCTGCTCATCGCAGTGCAGTATGGAATTGTCGATCAGCTCTGTCAGAATCTGAAAGAAATCCAGGGGAACAACATTTATCTCCAGATCCGGAGGACAGCTGACCTTGATCGATATGTCGTTTTCCGATTTCTTAAGCGAGTTCAGGACTTCGATCCCGCGGAGAGCTGTTGATATCTGGCTGATCAGGTTGCTGTAGACCTCTCCGAACTCCGGTCCTTTCTCAATCACTATAAATCCGAAGATATTGTCCAGAAAAAAAAGGTTGTTTATTATAACTATATCGCCTGATAGCCGTTCCAGGCCGGATTGTGGTAGAATTTCCCTTGCCGGGAAGGGGGTATTTGCGAGAGGAGAACTTTCCTTTTCTTTCCATTCCTGAATGACAATTCGGGCGTTCTTTCTGTCTTCTCCGTGGTAGAGAAGCACAAAGATGGAGGGAAATTCCAGTTCGGAAGAGGCCCGGGAAATTCCCTTTGCCAGACTGGCCATATCATAGCTGTTGACTATTCCCTCGGAGATGAATCGTCTCGATCTGTACAAACGGTCACCCCATATGCCCGATGCGAATTTCTCTTTCTCTCGATTCCATTCTTTGCCGGCCGGAAAATAAACCTCGTCATTTTTGCGTAAGAGCCGATTTTCCAGGTCAGGTTGCTCCGCTCCTGAATCGGTAACATGATTTCCGCAGGAGTCCCTCAACCACAGCGAAATTTCTCCGACCGTGATCAGTAACCAGATGATCAACAGCCTGGGCGATGCCCTTCTGCGGCGAGATCCTGACAGAAGACATCCCCGGGACGGGATCGCCGAGGCTGACCTTCGGGATGGAAGAGGGAAACAATCTGGTAAATTCTGTAAACTCGCTGTATTCGATAAAAGGAGAGAGACTGGTGGAGATAAAAATCAAACCGTCAAGCCTAGCTTCCATGGCGAGATCGTAGATCTGGTTAGCGGTTCTTTTCGGAGTTACCCCTTTTAAAGAGTTCCTGTGTAAAAGAGAAGATTGAACTCCAGTTCCGAAGCTCTGCTTTCCAGTCCTTTGCAGACCAGTTCGTGATAAGGTCCTTCAATCTCGATCATTATCACTCCCACCGTGTATTTTCCGGTCATATTAAAATAGTAGGTTATTTGATGTCCTGTTTCAACTGAACTGATTGAAGCTTATGTTTGCGGGAAAAATCCAACTTTCCTTTATAAAGGAGCAACTGGTTAATTCTTTGATATATCAATAGCTGTATCCTATTATTTAATGAAAGATTATAATCTTTTGTTTATGAATCTGCTTCTTTAAATCAATTATTATTGGGGATAATTATGGTTAATGAATCAGCGGCTGGGGATCAATATTCTCTTTATATGACTGCTATTGATGCAATAACTGATATTATTAGAAATATAAGTGACCGGGATGAACTTTTAAAGAGAATTCTTCAGACACTTTGTGAAATCCTGAAGCTTGATAAGGCTTTGGTTTGTTCAGTTTGTCCGGATGACAATACAATAGAGACTTATTGCGAATGGCCGAATGAAGAATCTGGGAGTAATTTACAGAAGTTTAAATACTCTTCGCATTTTTCTGATAAACACATTTCCCAAATAATCGAGACACATCATTACCTGATAAGTTCTCAAACCGCATCATTAAATTGTGATGAATGCGACAATCTTCATGACAAATTTAAAGTTCAATGTCTTTTATGGTATCCTTTTGATTTTGATGGGAATTCTTTTAATTCACTTTTATTGGGTCAAGCCCGGAAAGAACACCTTTGGACAAAACAGGAATTGATCTTTATTGGTTCAGTGACAAAGCAATTGAGCCTGGCCTTATTAAAACTACAACTAACCGATATTCATACTGCTCAGACGGGACGTATGCAAAAGCTGGAAACTGAATCCTATGTTTTGAACACTAGCACCAACATATTCAGATCTGTAATGGAAAACAGTCCTATCCCTATATGGATTTCCGATGAGAAGGGGACCCTGATTCACGCTAACGATTCATTGAAAACAACACTCAACCTTACTGATGAGCAGCTTGTTGGAAAATATAATGTTATTCAAGATGAGAATTTTCAGACCAGTGAAATAAAGCAGAAGATAGAAGACCTTTTTGAAAGACATAATATAGTTCATCATTCCCTTTATTGGGAATCCAGGGTTGTAAAACATGCACCGCTTAATGGAGCCCGGAATGTCTGGATCGACCTAACCATGTATCCAATTCTCGATGCTGACAAAAAGATTATTAATATTGTATGTCAGTGGATTGATATAACTGAAGAAAATAGAGCTAAAAAGAAGTCTTCCATGCTTAATAAAGCTATTGAGAATTCTCTGAACGCCTTTGATATTGTAGATCATAGAGGCAGAATCATTTATGCAAACCAGGCATATTGCAAAATGTGGGGATATGATTCCATCGAGGAAATCCTTGATACTTCTCCCGTCAGCCATTGTGAAGACCCACAGAAGTCGACAGAGATAATTAATGAAATAAAAGAAAAGGGCAAGTTTATAGGCGAATTTAAAGCAAAGCGAAAGGACGGAACCTCCTTTGATGTGCTTATGTATGCCTTTCTGGATTATGATGAGAATGGCAATGAAATATATCCGGGAACATCTCTGGATATAACTGATCGAAAAAATGCGGAAATTCAGATGAAGGACTTACTGCAAGAACAGGAAGTCCTTTTAAACAATGATCCCTCTTTCATCATTTATAAAGACACAGAGAACAACATCATAAAAATTACCGATACGGTCGCGAAAATGACCAATCTTCCCAAGGAAGAAATTGAAGGGAAGCCATCGGCAGAGATTTTTCCGACAATGGCGGATGAATATTATAGAGATGATAAGGAAGTGATGGATAGCGGAAATCCGAAGATGGGGATTATAGAACCGTTACCTTCTTCCGATGGTTCTAGGAAATGGCTGCTTACTAATAAAGTTCCTGTAAAAGCAGAAAGCGGAAAAGTCACCGGTATCATTGTGTTTTCTACAGACATAACCAGTTTAAAAAAAGCTCAGGATGCCTTAGAGGATAGCGAGAAAAAGTATAGATTGCTGGTTGATAACATCAATGACCTCATTTGTGAAATCGATTCCAACGGTGTTTATACATATCTTAATAAGAACTATAAAGATATTTTAGGTTATGAGCCTGAGGAATTATTGGGAAAACCAGCGATAGATCTGATCCACCCCGATGATTTGGAAACCAGTCTTGAAAAGTATGAGAAGGTTAAAGATGAAGCAGGCGTCAGCATAGACGTCTGGAGGTTTTTGCACAAAGATGGATCTTACAGAATCATTGAATCGAAAGGACAGGTTTATCAGTATTCAGAAGATGAGTTAAGGACTGTCATCATTTCCCGGGATATAACCGAACAGAAAAAAACGCAAGAGCAACTTCAGAAAATTCAATGGCTGCTGACGCCGAAATCCAAGACACAAATTGATGATAAATATAGTCAGCCTTATGGAGATCTAACGGAGCTTAACAGTGACAGAACCATACTGGATTCCGTGGGAGAAGAGATGCTGAAAGACATTGTCAATGATTATCTGGGTCTGCTGGAAACTTCCGCTGCCGTTTATGAAAAGAATGGCGATTATGCTTTCGGTATTTTCTCCTCCGGCTGGTGCAGACTGCTTGATCGCAGGGCCAGGGAGCTTACCGCGATTACAGATCTGAACGAATCTCTGGATTCGGGTAAATGGTTGTGCCATGAGTCATGCTGGACTGATACATCCCTCAAATCCATTAAGACGGGAAAACCAACGGATTCTCATTGCCATGGAGGGTTAAGAATATACGCTTACCCGATTTTTGCATTCAATGAGGTTGTCGGTTCAATAAACTTCGGATATGGAAATCCACCGGATAAAATGACGGAGCTTAGAGAGATCTCAGAAAAATACTCAATCCCCATAGAGACACTGGAAGAGGAAGCCCGGGCTTATAAAACCCGACCTTCTTATATAATCGAGCTTGCCAAAGAAAGGCTTCAAGTCTCAGCGAGGGTCATCGGATCGCTTGTAGAATTAAATGTAACAAAAAGGCAGTTGCAAGAAAGTAGAGACTTTCTGAGCAGAACAGGCGAAATGGCTCGCGTGGGTGGTTGGGATTTAAATGTCGGTTCGGATAAAGTATACTGGACTGAAACAACATGCAGGATTCACGAATTACCTGACGACTTCTCCCCGACTCTGGAAGAGGCTATCCTTTTTTATCATCCCGAAGACCGGTCTTTAGTTCAGGAATCTGTTGAGTCAGCTATAAGCAAGGGAACACCATTTGATTTTGAGGCAAGACTTATAACCGCAAAAGGCAAAGAAGTTTGTGTCCGGGCCATGGGTCAACCGATCATGGAAAACGGGAAATGTATAAAAATATCAGGTACTTTTCAGGATATAACAGAGCAAAAGAAATTGGAGAGCGCTTTGGAAGTATCGTCAAGACTGGAATCTCTCGGAGTCCTCGCAGGCGGGATAGCCCATGATTTTAACAATCTTTTAAGTGGATTTTATGGATTGACAGATTTGGCCTTACAATCTCCTACTGTGGAGAAAAAGAACTATTATCTTGGCAAGGCAGGGGATACGATAGAACGTTCACGATCACTGACTCAGCAGCTTCTGACTTTTGCAAAAGGAGGCTCTCCGGTTCAAAAGATCGCGCCGCTGTTTCCTATGGTTGAAGAATCAGTTCATTTTGCACTAAGCGGATCAAAAGTTTCATGTAATTTCGATGTTCCGCAGGACCTTTGGAATTGTAACTATGATGAAAACCAGATCAGCCAGGTTATCGATAATCTGATCATTAACTCCAAGCAGGCTATTCCCAACGAAGGGAAAATAAATGTAACAGCCAGAAATATCTCAATTGCTGAAGGGAAGCACCCCCTATTAGCTGAAGGAGACTATGTCAGAATCTCCATTAAAGATAACGGTATAGGTATTCCTAAAGAGAAGTTAGATAAGATATTTGATCCCTTTTTTACTACAAAAGCCTATGGCCACGGTCTGGGGCTGGCTACTTGTTATTCCATAGTGAAAAAACATGGGGGTTGCATTGAGGTTGATTCTGAGCTGCATAAAGGAAGTCTCTTTAATGTATATCTGCCCGCAGTAGATGTAAATGTACCTTGTTCTGATAGAAAATTGAAAACAGAGCATTTTGGCAGCGGAACATTTCTGGTAATGGATGATGAAGAAGTTATTCGGGAAATTTTAAAAAGAACGCTTGAATCTTTTGGCTATACTGTTGTTTGCAAGGAGAATGGAAGAGATGCTTTAGATTTTCTAGAAGCAGAATTTAAAACCGGCAGATCGATCAGCGCTATGATTTTTGATCTTACTGTGCCCGGCGCAATGGGCGGAAAGGAGACAATAGCTGAATTGAGAAAAACAAATACAAAGATTCCCGCTTTTGTCGCCAGTGGATATGCCGACGGTCCTGTTATGAAGAATCCTCGTGAGTACGGCTTTACAGCAAGTATATGTAAGCCTTTCAGGCAGGAAGAATTAATAGATTTGCTCAACAATCACTTACAGACCAAATAAGGCTTTCTGCTTTCTTGCATTTTAATGTAGGGATTTCGTTATATCGCGATGGAGTTTTGTGCTATCCAAAGGATTTATATCCAGAAGTTAAGGGGCAATGTTCGCCAGAAATCTAAAAGAAATCCAGGGGACCTGAAAGGTCCTCTGGATAATCTCTGCAATAGTTTGATAAAAAAGTAAAACTTATGCTGCTTCAGCCTTTTACTGCCCCGGCCGTCAGCCCGTCTATGACATAGCGCTGAAGGGCAAAATAGAAAATGATGACCGGAAGAATGGACAGCGTGATAAAAGCCATAATCTGGTTCCACCCGGAAGCGTATTGTCCCTGATACTGCATGACTCCCAGGGGAATCGTAAAATGCGATGTATCGGAAAGGACGAGCAGAGGCAGCATGAACTGGTTCCAGCTGGCGACGAAAACGATAATCGTCACAGTAGCCAGAACGGGAGTTGAGAGGGGAACCATTATCTTTCTGAAAAAAGTGAGAATCGTCCCCCCGTCGATGCTGCAGGCATCCTGAAGCTCAAAGGGGATCTGCCGGAAAAAACCTGTCAGGATAAAAATACTGATGGGCAGGTTGAATGCGGCTTGAGTCAGGATAACTCCCCATCGTGATCCGATCAGTCCGAACGACCTCAATTGCAGGAAGAGAGGGAGAATGGCCACGGTCAGAGGAAAAAGCAGTCCCATTATAAAGAAGTTGAAAATGGCTTTCTGTCCTTTTATGCGGATTCTCGAGAGAGCAGCGCTGGCCAGCATGGCGAATACGATCACTATGGCTATTGTCGCGCCGGTGATGTATACGGAGTTGAATATCAGGGTCCAGTAGGTGCCGGTTGCTCCCAGTATTTCCGCAAAAGTCTGCAGGGTCGGGGGATTGGGGATTCCGAAGGGATCGGAGAATATCTGACCTTTTTCCTTGAATCCGCCCATCAGGACCGTCAGTATGGGATAAAACATGAGAAAGGCGATGATCGCGCTGAAAACAAATCTTATGACTTCATATCTTTTTTTTGTTACCATCAGTTTTCCTCTCCTACGATGAATCTCTGGTAGAGAAAATTAAATGCCAGACATAGCAGAAAAATAACTATGGCCACGGCGCTTCCGTAACCGAAGGCGAATCTCTTATATCCGAAATTGTACAGATAGGTCACGAGAGTTTCCGTTGAATGAACAGGTCCTCCCTGGCCCATGGCCCATACGACGTCGAATACGTTGAAAGCTCCGGTAACCGAGAGGAATATGGAAATAGATATAACGTTTTTCATGCTGGGGATTATGACATTCCAGATTACCTGCAGTCTGTTGGCTCCGTCTATTACAGCGGCGTCCTCCAGTTCCGACGGGACATTCTGCAATCCGGCGATATAAAGGATCATATGAAAACCGATATACTTCCAGAACAGGACGACGAAAATGGCATTGAACGCAGTCGACGGATCGGCCAGAAGGGCTATTTCCGTTTTCGCATCGGCAAAAAAGGTGGCCAGCTGGGTCATTAGTCCGAACTGGGGATTATAGATAAATTTCCATATGACTCCGGCGATTATTTCCGTCAGAATATAAGGGAAAAAGTACAGGCTTCTGAATAGAACCGATCCTCTCGATTTGCCCCGACCGATGAGAAGCGCGAATATAAACGCTGCGGGAAGCTGAAAAATCAGTGAGAAGATGATCACTTTCATATTGTTCCACAAAGCGGTTTTAAAATATTTGTCGGCGAACAGCCTTGTGAAGTTCTCAACGCCGGCAAAGTTGTCTCTGTTCAGCGGCCCGGCGCCCTTCCAGTTGAACAGTGAATAAAAAGCTCCCTGAAAAACAGGTGCCACGACAAAAACGCTGAATAATATAAGCGCCGGCGCGATGAACAGAACAAACATTAAAAGGTTCTGTGTTGCCCCGGCTTTTCTTTTCGAAATCATGATTTGGTTACATCCACTAAAAAAAAGATAAAGGTTGGAGAATCCCCAACCTTTATCTTAAGGTATTATTTTTCCATCTGCCAGGAATCGTCAACCATAGCAGCAGCTTCTTCGGGAGTCGCTTCTCCCGCCAGCAAGGCCGCAACGGCGTCCTTAACCACTTCTCCGACCGCAGGGGGGAGGAACTGGTCGTAATAGAGCTGGTAGTAACCGGCCTGGCTGACAGCCTTGGCCAATTCAGCCGTATTGCCGCTGAGCGCTGCATCGGCGCCTTTGACGACAGGTATGGCACCTTCGATATCGACAAGTTCTTTCTGACGGTCAACGGACAGGTAGAAATTGAGGAAATCGAGCGCTTCATCGGGAGCGTCTTTTCCGAAAATATAGCCGTTTCCGCCGCCCATTACGTCTTTCAGATCACCTTTTCCGCCTTTAACCGCAGGAAAGGTAAACATGCCGAGGTTGGCAACGCCTTCTCCCGATGCGGAGTTGTTGGCTTCTACGGAAGGAGCCCACTGTCCCATCAGCTCCATTGCCGCTTTTCCGTCACCCATGAGTCTGGCCTGGTCATCGTAGCTGGCTCCGAGGAATCCGGTCTGGAACGGCTCTGTTTCTGCAAGATCCAGCAGCAATTCTCCGGCTTTAACGAATGTTTCATCTTTAAAAGATCCATTTCCGCCGTAAGCTGCGTTGAAGGCATCGATTCCGCCTATTCTCATGGCTAGATATACCCACCAGAAGTGAGCCGGCCATCTGTCTCCGGCACCCATTGCTATGGGAACATATCCGGCTGCCTTGATTTTCTTAGAAGTTTCAATAAGCTCAGTCCAGGTTTTGGGAACGGAAACGCCGACTTCATCAAAGATGTCTTTGTTATACCAGAATACAACACCGCCCATATCGTAGGGAGAGCCGTAATAGGTTCCTTCGTATCCGTAAACGCCCAGGGCTCCCAGACCGATTTTTTTGGAAAGAGTGCTGTTAACGTAATCGGTTACGTCCCTCAGCATGCCCTGTCTGGCATATTCGACCATGACACCGCCGCCCCAGGAATGAAAAATGTCCGGCGGATCGCCGGCCTGGATGGCAACCTGAATCTTCTGTTTAAAAGCTTCATTTTCCAGTATGGTTAAATTGATTTTTACACCGGGATGTGATGCTTCGTAGTCAGCTACAGCCTGCTTCTTGAATTCGGAAGCCGGATCCTGAGCACCGCCTCCTCCTGAGAGGGCCCACCATTCGATTACAACAGGTCCGGAATCGGGTTTGGCCGATTCCTGCTGTCCATTAGCACTCAGAGCCGTTACCATTGTAAACAGTAAAAGCGAGCTAAGCATCAGTCGGAAAACTTTCTTCATTTAAAAACTCCTTCATTTTTTTGAATAACTGTTATCAAATCGACAGTACAAGTACGGACAATTTGGTAAAAAGCCCTTTTGGGATAAAAAGACAAATTACATACAACAATCACATAAAAATATAATAAACCGAACATCCTTCCTTGTCAAAGGAAAATAAATGCCTATATAATCTATTTGTACTGCATTTTTTTTAAATCTATTATTTTGATACTTGTACTATAGATGTTCGTAGATGTCTTGTATTTGTTGAGGAGTTGTTTGTGACAAAAATAACCAATCCTATTCTTAAAGGCTTTAATCCCGATCCCTCTATTGTTTATGCAGAGGGATTTTACTATATTGCCACAAGTACGTTCCAATGGTTTCCCGGTGTACAAATACACCGTTCAAAAGATCTGGTCAATTGGGAATTCCTTTCAAGGCCTCTTGCCGACAGATCCCGGCTGGATATGTACGGTATTCCCGATTCGGGCGGTATCTGGGCTCCCTGCCTTACTTATGATAAGGGACTGTTCTATCTTATTTTTACAAACGTAAGATCTTTAGAGGGAATTTTTAAAGATACCCATAACTATCTGGTTACGGCGTCTTCGCCCGAAGGTCCGTGGTCCGAGCCGAAATATCTCAATTCGCTGGGGTTCGATCCCTCTTTGTTTCACGACAGCGATGGTAAGAAATATCTGCTCAACACCTTCTGGGATCACAGGCCCTGGATGGAAAACCTGTTCTATGGTATTTCCCTGCAGGAATACGATTTCGAAAATAACAAACCTCTCGGTGAAAGAAAAATAATCTTCAAAGGAACGGGAAAGAAGCTGACCGAAGGTCCCCATCTCTATCGGAAGGACGGCTATTATTATCTTTTTACGGCCGAAGGGGGCACGCGGGACAGCCATTGCGAAACCGTGTCCAGAAGCCGGGATATTTACGGCCCCTATGAAGTTCACCCCCGGAATCCCTTTATCACATCGAGACCGTATCCCGATCTTGTTCTGCAGAAGACCGGACATGGAGATATTATCAAGGGGCACGACAGCAATTGGTATTTTGTGCATCTAGCCAGCAGGCCGTCGGTTTGCAACGGCCATTCGGTGCTTGGCCGGGAAACGGCTATTCAGAGGGTCGATTGGCCGGAGGGGGAATGGCCCCGTCTGGCTTCGGGAGGCAACGAACCGGCGGAGGTTATTGAAATTCCCGGAAATTCGGTTCAGAAAGAACAGGAGCGACACAGTCTGTATGAATTCGGTCCCGAAGGGCTTCATGATGATTTTCAGTCCCTGAGAATCCCATCGGAGAGTTTTTATTCCCTTACGGAAAGGCCGGGATGGCTCAGGATGTACGGCAGGGAGTCCATGAGCAGTCTCTTTACTCAGAGTCTGTTGGCCATACGTCAGGACAATCCGGTTTTCGACGTTACGGTTTCACTGGAAATGAATCCGGACATGTATCACCAGATGGCCGGATTAGCCGCATATTATGACACGGAGAGTTATTATTATCTCCATGTTTCCCATGATGAATACCGGGGAAGGGTTCTTCATCTTCTGTCGGCGGGACAGGGGAATTTCGAATATCCTGTATATAATATCGATTTGCCGGAAAAAGGAATTGTTAATCTCCGCTACAGAGTAGAAAAAGATTTAATACAGTTTTATTATTCAATAGAAAAAGATAAATGGATGGAAGTCGGTGATAAGCTGTCTGCCCGTGTCCTTTCTGACGAATACTGCGAAGACTTCCGCTTTACCGGAGCTTTTGCCGCGTTAGCCTGTCAGGATCTTTCCGGGGGCGGAAAACAGGCTGACTTCGCCGAATTATCCATAAAACGATTTTAAAGCGGTGAATATATAAAAATGTCCCTGAAATATAAGATAGTAAAAGATGCTCTTCTGAAGATATTTGATGATGACAATTACAGAAATGGCGATCAGCTGCCGACTGAATTCGAGCTTATGGATAAATACGGCTTCAGCCGCTATACCATTCGCCAGGCTCTGGAAGAACTGGAAAAGGACGGCATCATCGAAAGGATTCACGGGAGGGGGTCGTTCTTTATAGGCAAGCCCGATGTTTCCCGGGAATCTATTTCCGGGGAAAGAAAGGAACAGAAGGGATTTATCGGCATGGTGAATTTTTACTCTCATGATTATATCTACCCCGATATAATGAGAGGCATTGAAGATACGATTTACGCCAACGGTTATTCTCTGGTTCTTTCCAATTGCAATCAGGATTATTCCAAAGAGCTGGAATCCGTCAGGAGACTGATTGATCAGGGAGTGAAAGGGCTTATCATCGAGCCTTCCAGAAACTCGCAGATAACCGATAACCATCCTCTGCTCTCTCTTCTTAGGGGTGCGGGGATTCCCGTCGTCACGACCAACTGGAACTCGAAAGTGAAAAACTTCTCCATGGTCACTATCGATGATGTGAAATGCGGATACGACGCCATCAATTATCTTCTGGAAAAAGGGCACAGGAAAATCGGCATTATATACAAATATGATGTCCAGGCTGGCCGGGACAGATTCGACGGCTATATCAAAGCCCTGAATGATGCAAGTATCGAAGTCAATGATCAATACATTAAGCACTATTCCGACCTGGAAGAGTTCCAGTATTCCGAGCAGGGGTACAAACTGACCAGTCAGATGTTATCGGGATCCCCCGATCCTCCGACGGCGATTTTTTATTTCAACGACAACGTGGCCCTTCAGGGGTACCGGGCGATCAAAGACTGCGGTTTCCGAATTCCCGAAGACATTTCCGTTGTCGGGTTTGATGATTATAAATCGTCTACTCTTCTGTCGCCGCCTCTCACCACTTTCGAACATCCCAAATACGCCATGGGTCGCTGGGCTGCCTATATTCTTCTCGAAGAGCTGGAGCCTTCTCACCGCCCTATGCCCAAGCAGATGATTTTCGAGCCTCCTTTCATTGAAAGAGAAAGCGTCAGAGATCTTTTAATCTAAAAAAAATCCGGATGTAGATTTCTCTTAAACATCCGGAAACATATAATTCACTAATAGTTCTTACTCCTTGACTCCGCCGAGCTGCACGCCGTGAACGAAATAGCGCTGCAGGAAAGGGTAGACTATAAGTATAGGCACGGCGGCCACAACCGTAATGGTGGCCCGGATAGTCTGGGGCGTTACCATGGAAAGGCCCATTCCCGCCTGGGCTGCCTGAGACGACTGGCTCGACTGCTGGCCCTGCATCATGGCGGAAGCGAGAACTCTCTGAAGTTCGTACTGGAGAACCGAGAGGTGCTGGGCTCCGGAATTGTAGATAAAAGCATCGAACCACGTATTCCAGGCGCCCACGGCGACGAACAGGGCTACGGTCGCCAATACCGGTTTTGAGAGTGGCATGACAATCTGCAGATAGGTGCGGAAATCGCTGGCCCCGTCCAGCCGCGCCGATTCAAGCAGCGCCTCGGGGATGGTTCTCATATAAGTCCTCATTATTATGAGATTGAAAGCGGAAATCATGGTCGGTACCCAGTAAACCGCAAATGTGTTCACCATGCCCAGACTCTGGATGAGAATGAAATTGGGGATGAGTCCCGCATTGAAGTACATGGTGAGCACAAAAATCAGTGCAATCGGCCTGCCCGGTTTGAATTCTCTCCGGCTCAATGCGAAGGCCAGCATGGAAGTCACCACGATGTTCGTTACGACCTGGACGACAGTTCGATAGACGGACATCCAGAAGGCGTCCAGTATGGTGTGCATTCCGAGAACTGTCCGATAGTTATCGAGAGTGAAGGTCCGTGGCCACAGGCCGATTCCCCCCCTGACGGCATCCAGTCCGTCATTGAATGATACAGCTATAGTATTTATGATCGGATATAGCATGGCGATGCACAGCAATGCCAGGAATACATAATTAAATGTATGGAATATCAGGGACTCGGCACTAAATTTTCGTCTTAATTTTATTTTACTTTTCATTGATATTTCCTAGAATAGCGTTTCTTGTTTAAGCGATCGGGCGACGAAGTTGGAACCGGTCAAAAGGAGAATGCTGACCACGGTCCTCAATATGCCGGCGGCGGTTGCCAGGCTGAAATTACCCATCTTGATACCGTAGCGCAATACGAAAACATCAATATTCTCTGATCGCACGATGTTCACGCCCTGTCCGAGAAGCCATTGTATTTCAAAACCGCTGGTGAGCAGCATCCCGATATTTATAATCAGCAGAAGCACTATGGTGGGACGGATCGAAGCCAGGGTCACATGCCACATTTTCTGATACCGATTGGCGCCGTCTATGGAAGCCGCTTCGTAAAGATTGGGATCGATGGAGGTCATGGCTGCCATATAGATAATGGTGTTCCACCCGAGGTTTTTCCACAAATGGGTTCCCGCCACGATTCCCCAGAAATATCCGGGATCGGCCAGAAACTGTATAGGGCGGTCCACAATACCCACTTTCAGAAGAAAATCATTCAGAAATCCGCCGGAACCGGGCAGAGATAGGGCTGTTGAGGCCAGCATGGCCACTATAACCCAGCTTAAAAAGTGGGGGAGGTACAAAACGTTCTGAACAAAGCGCTTTACCCCTGTCAGCCGCAATTCATTAAGCAGCAGGGAAAGCATAATGGTTAAAAAGAAGCCGAGAACGAGAATCAGTATACTCTGCCCCAGCGTATTAACTACCGATTGCAGAAAACGCTGTCCCAGAATGGTTGTATTGTCCAATAGCGTTTTGAAATTCTCCAATCCAACCCATTTGTTGCTCATAACCTGACCGATAGGCGAGAGCCCGAATCGCGGCCGGAATTCCTGGAAGGCCATTACCCAGCCCAACAGCGGCACATAGGCAAATAAAAGCAAATAAAAGAGCATCGGAAAGCTCATTAAGTACAATTGCCACTGTTTTTTGAATGTTACCCGCCAGGGGCGCTTTTTCGCTGAAACGCCGGGTGATGTCGTTATTCCCATTAATCAACCTCTTATTGTGATGAGACAAAAGCGGGTGGGGGCCATAAGGCGCCCCACCTTTTTATTGCAGCTTAAGCTCTATTCTATTCTCCGCCTGCCGCTCTGATACGAGCCTGCACGCCTTCGGTAATCACAGCTTCAAAAGCCGCTACATCGATGCTGTCTATGGCAGCCATATATTCATCCCAGACACTGTCGAATCTTGCAGGATCAGTAAGGACTGCTTCGCTTAAGTATCTCTGGGCCGCATCTTCCAGCTGCTGGTTGGCGACCTGGGCGGCGCTGCCGTCAGGAGGAGATATCTGCCACGCGGGATAATGAGCGGGGTTGGGAGGAGGATCGTTTACGAACTGTCTCCAGGTCTGAAGACCGTAGGCCGCAAGGAAGTCCTTATCGTACTGTTTCAGGCTGTCGAAAAACTCTCCGGGCTGATCGCCGGCTGCAAAAGCATTGCCTCCGGGCAGTTCTCCCTGTCTCTTAACCATAATGTCGAGAAGGGCTTCCAGCCGGTTGTCCTGTTTCCAGGTAAGGTTGTTGAAGTTATCGCGCATTTCCTGAGTCTTGTAGAAAAGGCCGTTTTCATCGACCAGGTAGTCTTCGCCTTCTATACCCCAGGAAAGAATGGTCTGCCATTCGGGAGTCAGCATGATCTCGAGGAAATCGAGAAGCAATTCGGGATTTTCGGCGTTGGAGGCAATTCCGAATCCCTGGTTGATATTCAATACATCTCTATCGGCATAATAAGGTTTCTTACCGGGGAATGTCGGCATAGTCGCCGCATATGTCCGTTCGTACTGGCCATTGGCTACAAGGGCGTCGTTGGCTGTTCCGAAACTCCATCTCTGGTCATGAACACCGAGGACACGGCCGCTGGCGACTTTCGCCAGATACTGGTCCAGAGTCTGAGTGAAAGATTCAGGATCAACCAGGCCACGGTCATGAGCCATGTTCAGGAATTTGAAGTAATCGTAGGCATATTTAGAGTTAGCATAAATTTTAGCCTGGCCGTCATCGACCATTACGCCGCCGTCATTGGGATATCCCGCAAGAAACAGGGGAGGATTGGTAAGACCCCAGACACGACCCTGCATGGGAAAGGAGAACCCGATTGTTTTCGCACCGTCGATAGTGGGGTTGGCTTTCATATAGGACTCGATCATATCGAAATAGCGCTCGAGCGTCATGTTTTCCAGCGAAGGATAATTGTGGAATGCGAGTACGTCTTTCTGGATCCAGAATGCCGTACCCCAGTGGATAGGCGACATTATAGGGGGATTTCCATAGAAGCGGTTGTAATTGGGGAACTGGTACAGGCCGTCTTCAACGCCTCCGCCTGTCCATGTCAATTTTTTGCGAACCGGTCTGACATGCTCCGCAAGGAGAGGCCAGCGGCCGCTGTCCAGATAATCGTCGAGACGAAGGAGAGCGCCGCCCTGTACAAGCCTCGCTTGCTGATCGGTTGATCCGACAAGCTCGGGAATCGATCCCGCTGCCAGCATGATTCCGATACGATCCAGTTGCTGATCGGGAGTTGTTATATCGTAATTAAGCGTAACTCCGAGCTTCTCCTTCAGCAATTTCGAAATTTTGTTGTCCGGCGAGGGAGCTGTCTGGCTGGTAACGATCCAGGCATCGATTGTGACCGGATTGTCGGGAGAGAATACATGGGGCTCTCCGTTGCCCTGGGCACCCTTCGTTTCATCTGCTCCACTGGCGAAAAGCACGGCGGATAAAATGACTAATAGAAAAGCAGTAAATAAAGTGCGCTTCATTAGTGCACCTCCATAGAGTAGGTATTCCGGAGGAAAAGCATCAAAGACGACTTTGAATGATCCGCCGGTTGAAAAAAGTATAAGGGCGGTCATTCGGTTCAACATAGCGGGGGAAATACTGATAATATGGTCGGTGATTTAACCTATACAAAGATGGCCTCCCTCTCTGATATACTTGATTTCATATCGAGGGTTTGCGGTGTCCGATGGAAATGCCGCAGGGAAAGGGAGACCGGAACATGCCGATAGAGCCAATCATGCGCACAGATGATCATCATATAGAAAAGCACAGGCGGATTATGGATATGACCGGTAAGGACAATGTCGACTCGGTCTTTATAGGAGACAGCCTTACGCGGCGATGGGAGGATAATCCCGATCTCTGGAACCGGTTCTTCGGAAGCTTCCGTCCGGCGAATCTCGGCTTTGGCGGAGACACTCTGGAGAATATTCTCTGGCGTATGGAAAACGGCGAACTGGAAGGGATGAATCCTTCTGTGGCTGTCATCCTCGCCGGGACCAATAATATAGGAACCCATGATAACGTCTATATCCTCGATAGACTGGCTGATATCTGCGGGAGCATAGAAACGCGGCTTTCCGATGCGAAACTTCTTGTTGTTGGAATCCTACCGAGAGACCGGGATGAAACCGGCATCGATTACGGTTCCCGCATCACTGATATCAATAAAGGATTGCGAGGCTTATGCGCCCGAAAGGGATACGCGTTCCTGGACCCGGGAAGCCGTTTCCTGACTGATGAGGGCCGGCCGGACCGCAATCTGCTTCCCGACGGGCTTCACCTGGATGCCGCGGGATACTCAATCCTCGGTCCGCTTCTCTCGGCGGAAATCTCAAAGATCCTTCGTGGAGCATCCACGTAACTGAGAAACAATGTAAACAAGGAGTGTTCCCCTATGAGTTTTGTCAGACTTGCCAAGGAGCAGGAACAGGAAATTGCAGATCTAATACAACAAATGACCATGGAAGAAAAAGTCTCCCAGATGCTTCACGGGAGCCCGGCCATCGACAGGCTCGGAATTCCCCGGTACAACTGGTGGAACGAGGCCCTTCACGGAGTAGCCAGGGCGGGAACCGCAACGGTCTTTCCCCAGGCGATCGCCCTGGCCGCGACCTTCGATCCCGGGCTCGCCGAGTCCGTCGCTTCGTCCATTGCCGATGAAGCCAGAGCCAAGTATGATCAGGCTGTTTCCCGGGGAGTGAGGGAACAGTACCACGGCCTTACTTTCTGGACACCGAATATTAATATCTTCAGAGATCCCCGATGGGGCAGAGGGCAGGAGACCTATGGAGAGGATCCCGTCCTGACGACCCGGATGGGCCAGGCATTCGTACGGGGACTTCAGGGCGGGGATAAACGCTATTTGAAAACAGCCGCCTGCGCAAAGCATTTTGCGGTCCACAGCGGCCCCGAAGCCCTCCGCCACAGCTTCGATGCCCGTGTTTCACTGAAGGACCTCCACGAGACATATCTTCCGGCGTTCAAAGCGCTGGTGGAAGAAGGGGTGGAATCGGTTATGGGGGCCTATAACCGGACACTCGGAGAAGCGTGCTGTGCGTCGAGCTTCCTTATGGAAGAGATTCTCCGGGGAGACTGGGGTTTTGAAGGCCATTATGTGTCTGACTGCTGGGCCATCAAGGACCTTCACGAAAACCATGGCTTAACCCGAAATGCCGAAGAATCGGCGGCTCTGGCGGTGCAAAGGGGTTGCGATCTGAACTGCGGCAACGCCTATGAAGTCCTTTGCAATGCTGTGCGGCACGGTCTGCTGGACGAATCCTATCTCGATCTTTCGGTCGCCAGGCTTTTGAGAACCAGATATAAACTGGGGATCCTGGGGACAGATGATCTTTCAAACCCCAACCCCTACAAAGGTACGGATCCTGAGGTCATCCGATCGCCGGAGCACCTGGATCTGGCCTTAACAGCCGCGAGAAAATCCATTGTTCTCTTAAAGAACCGCGATGAACTCCTGCCTCTGGACGATTCGCCCAAACGCATCCTGCTCATAGGCCCCGCAGCGGCGAATCTCCATGTTCTTCTGGGCAACTACCACGGTCTCAGCCCCGACTTGATTTCCATTCTGGAAGGGATGAGCGGGGCCGTTTCGGAACGGCCTGCTGTCAGCATGGACTATCACCCGGGAATCGGGATGTACGGACCGAACAAGAATACGGGCTGGACTGTGGGTATGGCCGAAAAAGCCGATGTCGTTATCGCGGTCTTCGGAATCGACAATGCCATCGAGGGGGAAGAGGGAGATGCCGTAGCCTCCGACTGTAAGGGAGACCGGGATACGATAGAGCTGCCGCCATGGCAGCTGGAATATCTTCAGGCCCTGAGAGACAGAGGCAAGCCGCTGGTACTCATTCTCACCGGCGGAAGCCCGATCGCCGTGCCTGAGAACATCGCCGATGCGATTCTCTTCGCCTGGTATCCCGGAGAACAGGGAGGGAGCGCTGTAGCCGATATCGTTTTCGGAGAGACAAACCCCTCGGGCAAGCTCCCCGTCACATTTCCCGCTTCCACCGGAGACCTTCCCCCTTACGAGGAGTATTCCATGGCGGGACGGACTTACCGGTACATGGAAAAACGGCCGCTCTTTCCCTTTGGATTCGGACTGAGTTATAGCCGTTTCGCCCCTGAAAACATGGAAATTTCCGGCACGGGAATAAGAGCCGGTGAAAACATTAAAATCCGGTTGGACATTGCCAATAAGGGCAGCAGAGAAGGCGAAGAGGTTTGCCAGGTCTATCTGAGGCACAGCGGAGAAGGGCACAAGGGACCGGACTGGAGTCTCAAGGCTTTTCAGCGGTTGAATATTGCCGCGGGAGCCTCCGTCAGGGCTGAATTCGTTCTAAAGCCTGAAGATTTCGAAACCGTTGGCGATGACGGTATCAGACGTCTCGTTCCGGGAGTTTGTCAGGTGCTCATCAGCAATTGTTCTCCCCGGTTCATCAATGACTTTCCGGAAACATGGTCGACGGAAATTCTGGAAATAACCATAGAAGAAGCAAAATGAATAGTATGAAAAACTGCAGCGGATATGATTTGTGGATGGCCTATAACCGATTAAGCGGCGAAAGACTGGCTATGGCTGAAGATTTGTGCAGGGAAATCCATGTCTATGGAGAGGGACCGGTCATGGCTAATGTTGCCGCTGAACTGGAACGGGGGTTCTCCGGCCTGACCGGGGAAAAGGTGAAAACAGTTCGTCTTATCAATTCTCAGAGAAATGACAGCACCAGATCCCGCCCCTCAATAATAGCGGGAACAAAGCATTCCCTGGGCGAAATGATTCAGGGAACAGGGCCTGAATCTGATGGCAGTGTGAATGGTAAACCGGAAGCTTTTACCCTGATCATGCCCGGAAATTCTGAATCGGGTCATGGAGGGGAAAGCGATGCCCTCTGGGTTATCGGCGAAGACGAGCCGGCCTTAATCTATGGCGTTTTTGAGCTCCTGCGGAGGATCACGACCGGCCATCTTCCCGAACCGGGCAGTACATATAGCGGATCGCCGGCATTCAATTGGAGAATGCTCAATCATTGGGACAATTTCGACGGAACGATAGAGCGGGGATATGCGGGGAAATCTTTGTGGAAGTGGCACGAGCTGCCGGACCGTGTGGATAACCGTTATACAGATTACGCCAGGGCCTGCGCATCTGTCGGCCTGAACGGCAGCGTGCTGAATAATGTCAATGACGCCCAGACGGTTCTGCAGAGCGGGAATCTGAGGAAAGTGAAAGCCATAGCGCAGGTTCTGGCGGGCTGGGGAATCAGGACATTTCTTTCGGTCAATTTCGCATCGCCGATGATCATCGGCGGTCTGGATACGGCGGACCCTCTGGATCCGGAGGTTCGTCAATGGTGGATGGAAAAATGCGACGAGATTTATGCGCTCATCCCCGATTTCGGAGGATTTCTGGTCAAAGCCGACTCGGAAGGCCAGCCCGGCCCCTTCAGTTATAACCGGAATCATGCCCAGGGGGCCAATATGCTGGCCCGCGCTCTCGCTCCCCATGGAGGGGTGCTTATCTGGAGGGCCTTTGTATACGGCCACGGCGAAGCGGACAGAGCTAAAACCGCCTATTCGACTTTCTCGGCACTGGATGGAGAGTTCGATGACAATTGCGTGATCCAGATCAAGAACGGAGCGATCGATTTCCAGCCCAGAGAGCCTGTTCACCCCCTTTTCTCCCATCTCCATTCCACGAATTCCTTTATGGAATTCCAGATAACCCAGGAATACCTTGGCCAGGGCAATCATATCGTCTACCTGGCGCCCATGTGGAAGGAGATATTGGATTTCGATTTCGCCAGCGGCTTATCGAATCCGGAATCGCCCTCTTCGGTTGTTTCCCGCCTTACGAATGAACGGAACGGCAGAATCACCGGCATAGCGGCGGTTTCGAATATCGGAGATGAGGAAACCTGGTGCGGATCTCATTTTCATCCGCTCAACTGGTACGCCTACGGTCGTCTGGCCTGGAACCCCGGTCTGAGTTCCGAAGCTATCGCCGAAGAATGGGCTGTTCAAACCTTCGGTTCCGACGAAAAAGTCATCGATGTTTGTATGCGGATGCTCCTCCCTTCATGGGAAACCTGCATCAATTATATGACGCCTCTCGGCCTCCATCATATAATGAAAGAGGGGCACCATTACGGTCCCGATCCCGGTTTCGACGGCGGGGAAAGGGAGGACTGGCGATCGACTTATTATCACCGGGCTGATCGTAAAGGTCTGGGATTCGACCGCAGTCCTACGGGAACAAAGGCCACGGAACAGTACCCGGAGCCCTGTTCCTCTCTCTTCGGATCGATGGATACCTGCCCGGAAAAATATCTTCTCTGGTTTCATCATGTTCCCTGGGACAGAAAGCTTTCGTCAGGGAGAACTCTCATGGACGAAATCGAGGAGCGATATAAGACAGGCGTGTCCGGCGTTGAAGGAATGATCAGTCACTGGGATGAGGTTTCAGAGAGGATTGATCCTCAGCGGGCCCGCGCCGTCAGAGAAAAACTGGAGATTCAGCTGGCCGACGCCCGGGAATGGATGGAGGTCTGCGTACCTTACTTCCGGTCCTTCAAATAGAAGGTCGGGCAGATAATTCTATTGTGATATATATCATGTTTTATTTGATTAAGTCATAAGGTAAATTAAAAGGAAGGAATGACTATGAAAGCCAAAATATACGCGAATAAAAACTTGCCCATAGCAAAGATCGACAAGAGGATTTACGGAGCCTTTATCGAGCATCTCGGCAGAGCTGTTTACGGCGGTATATATGAGCCGAGCCATGAAACTGCCGATGAAGAGGGATTCAGACAGGATGTTCTGGAGATGGTTCGTGAACTCAATGTCCCGATTATCCGCTATCCCGGGGGGAATTTCGTATCGGCGTACAAATGGGAAGACACCGTCGGTCCGGTCGAAGAAAGGCCCAGGCGCCTGGATCTGGCCTGGAAATCCACCGAGCCCAATGAAATAGGTCTCCATGAATTTGCCAGATGGGCTGAAAAAGCCGGATCGGAAGTGATGATGGCCGTTAATCTCGGGACCAGAGGATTGCAGGAGGCCACTGAAGTCGTTGAGTACTCAAATCATTCGGAAGGTTCGTACTGGAGCGAATTGAGAAAAAGCCACGGCCGGGATAAACCCCTGGGCATCGGCATCTGGTGCCTCGGCAATGAGATGGACGGTCCCTGGCAGGTCGGACATAAGACAGCATACGAATACGGCAGACTGGCCAATGAAACGGCCAAGGCTTTGAAATTATTCGATTCGAAGCTGGAACTTGTGGTTTGCGGTTCATCGGGCTGCGGTATGCCCACATTTCCCGAATGGGAGAGACAGGTCCTTGACGAAAGCTACGAGAACGTCGACTACATTTCCATTCATATGTACCTGGAGAATGCTAAGGACGATCTTGAAACATTTCTCGCCGCCCCTTTAAGCATGGACAAATATATCGAGGAAGTCATTCACGCCTGTGATTATATAAAGGCCAAAAAAAGATCCGAAAAGACGATCTATCTCTCTTTCGACGAGTGGAATGTCTGGTTTCACTCCAATCAGCAGGATCAGAATATTTACAAAAACAAGCCCTGGCAGGTCGGCCCTTCGCTTCTCGAGGATATATACACTTTCGAAGACGCCCTCGTGGTGGGAATGATGCTGAACACTTTGATCCGCCATTCCGATAGGGTTAAAATCGCCTGTCTCGCCCAGCTGGTGAATGTCATCGCCCCGATCATGACGGAAAACGGCGGTCCCGCCTGGAAGCAGACAATCTATTATCCATTCCAATACGCTTCCCGGTACGGAAGGGGAACCGCCATCCGGTTGATGGTTGACTGTCCGTCCTATAAGAATGAGAAATACGGGGATATCCCCTATCTGGATGTGGCAGCGGTCCATAACGAAGAGACCGGGGTTCTGGCCCTGTTCGTGATAAACCGCAACCGGGAGTCCGCAGTTTCTCTCGATTTTCAACTGGACGGATTCGAAGAATTCCGGCTGGACGAACACAAGGTCATGGTTCATGAAGACAACAAGGCTGTAAACAGTAAGGACGACCGGGACAATGTCGTTCCCCGGGACGGTTCAGGTATCGCTTATGAAAAGGGACAAATTTCCGGTGAGGTTCTTCCCCTGAGCTGGAACTGCATCGTCCTCAGCGCCGCGACCTGAACCGGAATCAGGTTCGTCTGCTCTGCCACCATTTTACGGCGTAGCGGCGGACCTGAGCGGCCGAGGAGAGCTGGAGCTTTTCTTTGATGTGATCGCGATAGGTGCTGACGGTTTTAACCGAAAGGTTCATCGATTCGGAAATTTCACCCGTGCCGTAGCCCTGGCCCATGTATTCCAGGACTTCAAACTCCCTGTCGCTCAACAGCTCTTCGGGCAGGGTTTCGTCCTTCTGCGAATACATTTTCGAAAGCAGGCGCTGGTTTATGTTCTGCGAAACATGCACTTTGCCGTTCAGCACTTTCTGAATGGCTTCCAGAGTCACAGCCCAGGCTTCTTCCTTCATAATGTAGCCGCTGGCGCCGGCTTTTAATACCCGTTCGGCATAAATCAGCTCGTCGTGCATGGATATGACAAGTATGGGAATCGATGGGTATTTGCTTTTCAAATCCCGGATCAGATCGATGCCTTTGCTGTCGCCGAGGGACATATCGAGCAGTATGATATCAACCTGCTCGCCTGAGAGAAACTGTTCGGCCTCGCGGGCGCTCCCCGCCTGCCCTTTGACTTTATATCTCAATTCGCTCTCGAGGAGAGCGACAAGTCCCTGTCTGAAAATCGGGTGGTCATCTACAACCAGAAATTCGATTATTCCTTTGCTAGGCATATCTTTCTTCCTTTTCTTTCACTGAATTAGCTGATGGCGGCGCACACCACGGTCGTGCCCCCTCCCTTGGTTTTCCGGAAATCAAGGGTCATGCCGGCTTTTTCCGCCCGGTATTCCATTATCTGCAAACCCATCCCCGATGACTTTTCGGGTTTTACAAAGCCCACTCCGTCATCCTCGATACGAACATAAAAACCTGAAACCGGGTGCCCGGCAGAAGGCTGGAGGCTGCTGAGGGAATAAGCACTGCTGTTCCGGGTGTTTAACATTCCCAGATCTACCACGATTCTGCTGCACCCTGAGTGCTTTATGGCATTGGAGAGGGCTTCCTGAATAATCCGGTAGAGCTGGATTCGTCTGTCCCCCTTTTCTATGAAGAAATTATTACCCACAATAAGAGAAATAGGCAATCCGCTGCTTTTCTTCAGTGATTCTATCAGACTGTCGATGGTCGCGACAAAATCGTTTTCCGCAAGGCCGATGGTAACGAGCCCCCGGGAAATGTTCCTCGCCCTTTCAATGGAATCTCCCAGCATATTCGCTATCTTCTCAACCGTATCGGAGGTCGGCGATCCTTCGGGCAGACTTTTTCCCAGAACTTTGGTGAGCATGGAAATACCTGCCAGATGCTGGCACAAATCATCATGCAGATCCTGTCCGATCCGGTTCATGGTCTGATTGGATATTTCGATGAGATCGCTTTCTAGCCTCGTGCGCAGTTCCACTTCGCTCTGGAGCTTCGTGTTGATTCTTATCAGTTCCCTGGTGCGTTTCTCTACTTCCACTTCCAGACCCCGCTCGTGCAGTTTGACCTGTTCCATCAGGTGGTAGCCTTTGAGGGTGCTGGCGATCTGCTTGGATATGATGTCGTAGAAGCCCGGGTCATCGGTTTTTACCGGCAGAATGATGATCCCGAAAATTTCCGATTCTGAAACAAGGGGTTTTATGACGCAGCGGCTCTTTCCCCAGGCTTTGTGCAAAGCGTCGGGAAGCTGCTGGATTCCACCATCGAAACTGTTCAGATACCGGACTTCCTCAGATAGATGGAAGAGTTCCCATCTGTCGTGATTTTTCCGGTTTTCCTCGCCCCATCCGGTCATGATTCCGATATAGCCTTCGGAGTAACCGATAAGGGACAGGCCCTCTTTCACCCTGTTCAGGATGGAATCCTTATCAAAGGCTTCCGATATATAGGCTCCGAAAGAGCGGGTTATGGAATTCTGTTCTTTTTCCTTCAGTCTCCTGGAGGAAAGGGAAAAAACCATTTGCTGATTCAGGTATGAGACTCCCCGGGCTATTAAATCTGATATCTCTTCAATTCGGTTCCGGTCGGAAGCTTTCACGGACAGGAGCAGATCTTTTTGAACAGCAAAAAGCATGGACTGAAGCGATTGAATGGCTGAGGGAGACTGCATGGAAGAGCCGAGGCTTTCGGAAAGCTGTTCGAGAAAATCCTCTTCCCGTCCCTCCAGAATTGTTTTCTTCAGCTCTTTGATTTCCGAATCGGAATAGGTCCGGCTTTTCGTAGAAATTGCGAAATCCCCGTTGCCGAAAGTTCTCTCATGGCTTTTGCATCCGCAGGATTCCCCTATGAGCGGAGAAGAGCTGAGTTTTATGTTCGATACGGGCTCTCCCTCCTGTTGCTGAAAGAGCATTTCAACGGCTTTGGCCCCCATTTCATATAAAGGCTGACGAACCGTGGTAAGGGGAGGATTGAAAAACTGAGCTTCCTCAATCCCGTCAAAGCCGAAAATCGAAATATCCTCGGGAATGCGGTACCCCCGGGATATCAATTCCTCCATAGCTCCCAGGGCCATGTTGTCATTCAAGCAGAACAAAGCGTCCAGTTCTACTTCCGAATCGAGCAGGGCCGAAACGCATTGTCTGCCCGACTCGGTATTGAAATCTCCCTCGACCCAGGGTACCGACGCGGTCGGTATGCCTTCGTTTTCGAGGAATTCGTAGAAACTGTTCATTCTCAAGCGCGATTCCTCATGGTGTAGCGGACCGGATATCAGACCGAAGCAGCGTCGTTTGTGGTCGTGGATCAGGTGTTTTATGATTGAGCCGATAGCCTTTCGCCCTTCAACGGTGACGCTGGGGATTCCCGGAATGGCAAGTCCCAGTGAGACTCTCGGAATGTCCGACCATGGCTCCAGAAGCTTGGCCAGCTGATCCGGCTCCACATAAGTGGATATGGACGAACTGACAATAATCAGGCCGTCGATCTGATTCTTCCCTACAAGCGAATACACTATGTTGGAATTACTCTCATCGGGATGGGGCGAATTGATACGCGAACCGAGGAAACTCACCAGCCCTGTGCCCAGTTCCTCCGATTTTGAGACGATCCCCCGCCAGATCCCCGCCTGGTACGAGTCGTTTATACCTGCGGTTATAACACCGTATACTTTATTGAATTCACCCATTGGTGCAAGACTCACAGTAACTTTCCATAATCCGAATATATTACTATAAATGTTTACGTATGGTAAGGGATGATTTCATTTCCCAATTATCCGGAAGCGGCCGCCTTTCCCCTGTTACTTGTACAGTCGTGCTGAATTCGATGGATTCCGCGTTTCCGGCCAGCATAATTTCAAAGTCGCCCGGTTCGACGATCCGGACAAAGTCGTCAACCGTGAAATTCAACATATCCACAGGTATTTCAAATTCCACATCGGCGGTTTCTCCGGGCTCAAGAAAGACTTTTTTGAATGCCTTAAGCTCTTTTACGGGGCGGACCCTGCTGGCAAACAGATCCCTCACATATATCTGGATGACATCAGCGCCTTTTACAGGGCCGGTATTGGTAATTTTAAACGAGCCTCTGACGGAACCGGTTATCTCAACCGGGACGGCCGGAATTTCCCAATCGGAGTAGGAAAAGGACGTATAACTCAAACCGTAGCCGAAGGGATAATCCGCTGCAAAATCCGGATGGAGCGGAGTGCCGGCCGACTTGAGTTTATGATTGTAGAAATAGGGCATGACCCCCGCATTCTCCACAATTGAAACAGGCAGCCTCCCCGAGGGGTTCTCCCTTCCTGTAAGAAGATCGAAAATCGCTTTCGGCCCATACATTCCCGGAAGCCAGGCCTGAAGTACGGCTGCGCATTTCTCCCCGAGGCTTCCCAGGCTATAGGGCCGTCCGCTTACGAGCACGGCAATGACCGGCTTACCCGTGGCAAGGAGAACTTCGAGTAGCTGATGCTGAACGCCGGGGAGCCGCAGGGAGCTCGTGTCGGATCCTTCTCCCACAGTTCCCGTGAGGAACAATCCGGCGAGATCTCCCAGAACGGCAATGACCGTATCGGATTTTCGGGCAAGATCGATGGCCTCTGAAAATCCGGAGGTGTCGTAGCTTATGTAGCTTTTCTGACTTCTGCCGTCCAGTGACAGATCCCCGGGGAAAACCGCCGCTTCTTTGGGACGCTCTGTCAGGACATCACATCCTTTGGAAAAGCCGACTTTGCCGGGATAGAACTCTTCAAATACGGTTCTGACGGTTTTGAGTTCCGGATCTTCATCGTCCAGCCCGCTGAGAATGAGGTGAACGGGAAAGGAATAGCCGCTGAGCATAGCCATCTTATCATCTGCCAATGGGCCGATAAGAGCTAGCGAACCGGGATTCTCAAGAGGAAGGATACCATTGTTCTTTAAGAGTACAGCTGATTGTGCCGCAGCCTTATAGGCCGTATTTCTTGTCGATTCGGAGCGGAGGTCTATGGCTTTTTCATCAGCATAGGGCTTGTCGAAAAGTCCCAGCCTGATTTTTTCCTTCAGCACCCGCTTGACGGCCTGGTCTACCAGAGCCACCGGTAGTTTTCCCTTTTCAATGGCCTTCAGGGCGGCTTGCCCGAAGCACTCGTCTCCGGGAAACTCCACGTCGACACCGGCTTCAAGAGCCAGAGCGGCCGCCTCTTCCATATCTTCAGCGACACGGTGTTCGTTGTGAAGCTGACCTATTCCCGCGTAATCGGAAACAATAACCCCCTGGAATTTCCAGGCTTCTCTGAGAACATCGCCCAGATATTTCCGCGATGCGTGAAGCGGGATGCCGTCTATGTCGTGATAGGCGGGCATCACAGCTCCCGGGGACGCGAGTTTGACCGCCATCTCAAAGGGCAGCAGCATCGTGTCATTCAATTCCGACTCGCCGATCCTGACCGGAGCGTGGTTCCGTCCGCCTTCGGGAAGAGAGTGTCCGGCGAAATGCTTGAGGGTGGCCATAACATCTTCATCGGGCCCCTGAAAACTGCGAACCCAGGCCGTCGCTAAAGATCCGACCAGATAGGGATCCTCTCCCATGCTCTCTTCAAGCCGTCCCCAGCGGGCATCGCGGGCCACATCCAGGACCGGCGCCAGCCCGAGCTTGCTGCCGACGCTTCGCAGCTCATAACCGATAGCTTCTGCGATTTCGCCGATGAGATCTTCATCCCAGAGCGAGCCGTTGTTTATACCCGAAGGGAAAAGCGTCGCGCCCCTTGCCATGAGGCCTGTCAGGCATTCCTCGTGGGGGAGAGCGGGAATACCCATGCGGGTGTGTTTGACCAGGTACTCCTGAATGGAATTGAGCGCTTTCACTCCGGCAAGGGCGGATATGGGCTGACTGCCCAGAGGCCTCACGATATGACCGATTCCGTGCTGGAAATCCTTCTTCATATCCAGTTCGCGGTAGGTGTTTTTAAACCCTTCCATGCTTCGGATTTTTATATGGCCGTTTTCGGAAAAATGGCACCAGGCTGAGTAGAGCTGAGCCAGTTTTTCTTCAATCCGCAGTTCGCGTACTATTTCTTCCGCCCGTTTATCCATAGATCTCATGGCTGATTCACCTACCTTTATTTTTAATTGATTTTAACCTGAAAAAAAAAATCCGAAAGCAGCGTAAACACCCCTCAATGCATCGGTCATATAACCTATCCATATAGGCAAAAAGACGGATTGATTTTTATATGAGGCGAATGGAAAATAATTAGATACAACTGCAGCGGGAGGCCCAACCATGGCAAATGAATCTTCACTTCAGCAACGGGGAATTAACCCCTATCTTCCGTCATGGGAATACGTCCCCGATGCGGAACCGCATTTATTCGACGGAAGAGTGTACATCTACGGCTCCCACGACAGATTCAACGGGCACGGGTACTGCCTGAATGATTATGTCTGCTGGTCCGCCGATCCCGGCGACCTGACCAGCTGGCAGTATGAAGGGGTCATATATGAAAAAACCGATGACCCGCTGAATCCCCATAGCAGGATGTGTCTTTACGCGCCCGATGTCACCCGGGGACCCGACGGAAGATACTACCTTTACTATGTGCTTGATAAGGTGTCCGTGGTCTCCGTCGCCGTATGCGACAGCCCGGCGGGCAGATACAGCTTTTACGGATATGTTCATCATGACGACGGAACCCTTCTGGGAGAAGGACCCGATGATGAGCCGCAGTTTGATCCGGGCGTCCTCACCGAGGGTACCCGGACCTATCTCTACACCGGATTCTGCCCCGCCGATGATCCGTCCCGGACCGGTCCCATGGTAACCGTTCTGGGAGAGGACATGCTGACTGTTCTCGAAGGGCCCAATAACATAGCACCGAGCAAACCCTATTCCCGGGGCAGCTCTTTTGCCGGTCACGAGTTCTTCGAAGCACCGTCTATCCGCAAAATCAATGGCTTGTATTATTTTGTGTACTCCTCTGTGGTCTTTCACGAATTGTGTTACGCCGTCAGCTCCAGTCCGACCGATGGGTTTGAATACCGGGGAGTGGTGATAAGCAACAGCGATCTTCATATAAACAGCTACAAGCCGGCGGAAAAACCCATGTATTACGGCGGTAACAATCACGGAGGCATCCTCGATCTCGGTGAAAGGAAATACATTTTCTACCACCGCCATACGAACGGGACGAATTTCAGCCGCCAGGCCTGTGCCGAGCCGATAATCATGGCTGCGGACGGAACGATCGAACAGGCGGAGATGACTTCATGCGGACTAAAGGGAGAGCCCCTTCCGGCCCGCGGAGAATATCCGGCGCACATGGCCTGCAATCTTTTCTGTAAGGAAGAATCGGTTTACACCGGCGCCAATGCCTATATGGACAATCGCTTCCCTAAAATCACCCAGGATGAATGTGACGGCGATACCGGAAAGGGTTATGTGGCCAATATGATGGACGGCGCCGTCGCCGGCTTCAAATACTTTGAATTCAACGGCGTCAGCCGCATGGTCATCAGCGCCCGGGGATATTGCAGAGGGCATTTTGAAATTCTGACCGAATGGGATGGACCGGTTCGCGGCACCATTGCCGTTACAGATTTTTCAACAGCATGGGAGAGGTACGAAGGGACCGTCGGGATTCCCGACGGAATCCATCCCTTGTATATCCGGTTCCGCGGAAGCGGCCTGGCGAGCCTGCTTGATTTTGCATTTATTTAATATAGAGCCGGGAATGGCATTTCCCATAGGTCTTAATCTCAATGGTTAATAGGTGTTTTGACCGATTTTCTTCAGCTATGGTTCGCCATACAATTTTTTTATGGCAAAAAATTGAGTAACAACCAACAGGAGGCTTCGCTTTGGGAGCATTGGATAGAAAAATACAGACAAACCGCACAGGCTCAGTCAAATTAAAACTGACACAGGGGGGCAGGCCGGTTGCAGGATGCGCTGTTCGCATCGGACAGAAAAACCACAAATTCCAATTCGGTTCAAATTGGCAGGATGATATAATCCGCTTTGCCCGTAAGGAATTAAACGGACCGGCGGGGGAGCAGCCCGATGTCATCACAAAATTATATCTGGATCTTTTCAATCAGGTGACTTTGCCTTTTTACTGGGCAAACTTCGAGCCGGAACAGGGCAAACCCGGTACGGAAATGATGAAGAAGCTTGCCTCCTGGTACAGCAGCCATGATATTGCCCTCAAAGGCCATCCGCTGTGCTGGCATACCCTTGCCCCGAATTGGCTACTGAATATGACCAATGATGAAATCCTCCGGACCCAGATAGACCGCATCAAACGGGACGTTTCGGATTTCGCTGGAATAGTAGATACCTGGGACGTGGTGAACGAAGCGGTCATCATGCCCATCTTCGATAAATACGACAACGGATTGACAAGGCTGTGCAAAGAGAAAGGGCGTATCGAACTGCTTAAAATCATGTTTGAGACGGCCAGGGAAACCAACCCCCGGGCCCGGTTCCTCATAAACGATTTCGATACCTCTCCGGCCTATGACATCCTGGTGGAAGGCTGCCTTGAAGCGGGGATTGAAATAGACGTAATAGGCATTCAGTCGCATATGCACCAGGGATACTGGGGCGTGGAAAAGACAGAGAGGATTATCGAGCGGTTCGAACGTTTCGGCCTGCCGATACATTTCACCGAAAACACCATAATCTCCGGCGATCTGATGCCGCCGGAAATAAAGGACCTGAACGATTTTCAGGTGACCGACTGGCCCAGCACGCCCGAGGGGGAAGAGCGGCAGGCGGAAGAAGTCGTCACGCACATCAAGACATTGCTCTCCCATCCTCTGGTTGAATCCATCACATGGTGGGATATTAAGGACGGTGCCTGGCTGAATGCCCCATCCGGTCTGATCCGCCGGGATAACACGCCGAAACCCTCCTATCATGCTCTTAAAGATCTGTTCAAAGGCGAATGGTGGCTCAAACCGTCAGAATTTGTCTCCGATTCAAAGGGAGAGATTGAGGTGAAAGGCTTTCTCGGAGAATACGAACTGGAGTTTGAAGGCAGACTGCAGAGATTTCAGATTCCCTCAACTGAAGAATCGGAAATCCAAATCGACCTATTGTAAAATTGAATTTTCTTTGAGGCTCAAGATGAATAAAGCAATATTTTTCCCAACTTTTTTTTTGATAGCGGTTTTTTTTACAGCCTGCATGACAGCTTCAGGAACCGGTGATAAGATCGTGTTTGATCTGAATGATTACATTTCCGGGAATAGTATTAATCTACGTGCGCCTCTTCAGCAGTCGGGAAATCCCCGGTTTTCTGTAGAGAACGGCGAGCTCCGTCTGAGTGACCGTTCGGAAAGCTGGCATGCCATCGATCTTATAAGAGATTTTGACGCATCGCCGCTGCAGCCGGGAGATAGGGTCACCATCGAGGGAAAGATTATTGATGCGCCTTCCGGTACGGCCATGGTCCTGGGGGGAGCGGAATCCCCCTGGAACTGGATTATAAGCACCGATGTGGAAGGCACTCAGACTTATTCCCTGCAAACAGTCCTTACAGAGAAGCATTTCATTGAAGGCCAGTTTGTACGCCTGCGTCTCCAGACCAATGAGACGGGAGCGAACTGCGACTTCACCATAAGCAAGTGGATTGTTACGCGGACAGCCGATTCGGCAGCTCCGGCTGTTTCGGCTCCCCGGTGGGATCTGACTCTCCCCGGACTCGGCGAGCTCTTCTCTCCCTATTTCAGGATCGGCAACGTCTATTCCGGTTCGTCTATGATGAGTCTTTTTAACACGGAAGAAGCGTACAGGCACCACTTTAATGCGGTGACCGCGGAAAACGGCCATAAGCCGGCGGGTATCGCCGGTTCGGAGAATCGATCGGTCCGCCCCGATGCAAAGGATTTCAACTTCACAGAAGCGGATGCCATCGTGGATTGGGCGGTTGAAAACAACATGGAACTCATCGGCCATACCCTTGTGTGGCACAGCCAGACTCCCCGTTGGCTTTTCAGCTCTTCGACCGGAGAGCCCCTGACCCGCAAAGAAGCCCTGGAAAATATGGAGTATTACATCAGCACTCTCGCAGATCATTGGGCCGAAAGAGGCGTTATCGACCGTTTTTACAGTTGGGATGTGGTGAATGAAGCTCTTTCCAACAACGGCGGAAGCTGGGGAGGATCTCTTGATGACTGGGAGGCGGGAGACTGGCGCACCCAGCTGCGAACAGAGAGCGGCTGGTACCGGGCCTTTTCCAACGGTTCTGATCAGGACGCCGGAGAACATCCCTCGGACTTTATATTCTACGCTTATTACTTCGCCCGGAAATATTTCCCTGCCAGCGTGCTCTATTACAACGATTACAACGAGGAAATTCCGGCCAAACGCAATGCCATCGGCCAGATGGTTGAAGAGATCAACCTTCGTTGGAAAAACCATCCCGAATACGACGGGAGACTTCTCATTGAGGGAATCGGCCTTCAGAGCCACTATCACCTCCGGGGCTGGACAACAGACCTGGACAACGTGCGGGCCGCTCTTGAGCGCTTTGCCGCAACCGGAGCCGAGATGTCGGTAACAGAACTCGATATTACGGTAGGCGGATACGGCGCGGGTGTTCCGGCTGAATCGGAACTGCCCGCCCTTTATGAAGAACAGGCTGATGCCTATGCCCGGTTATTCGGCTATTACCTTGAGTTCGCAGAACAAATTCACAGAGTCTCTTTCTGGGGGCTGGCCGATTCCCGGAGCTGGAGAGCCCCGGGCCATCCGCTTCTTTTCGATAGAAACTTTATGGCAAAACCGGCATTTCATGCCATAGTGGATAAAGTGATGTTTTTTGAATCATAATCTGGAGGATTTTTATGGCTTTTTTTGATATGGGGCTGGACGCCCTGGAAAAATATAAACCGGAAGTTCACGAGGAAGCGGATTTCGACGCTTTCTGGGCAGCCACCCTCTCCCAATCGCGGCAGGCGGCCGGGGAGCCGCGGTTTGAAGAAATCGAACATCATTTCCGCCATATAAAGATTTATGATGTCACTTTTTCCGGATTTGCCGGTCAGAGCGTGAAGGGCTGGTTTCTGCGGCCCGAAGGGGAAGGACCTTTTCCCTGTCTGATCGAGTTTATCGGCTATGGCGGCGGGCGCAATCTGCCTCACGAATGGCTGACCATGGTGAGTACGGGAATGGCGCATTTCGTTATGGACACGAGAGGGCAGGGAAGCGGTTGGAGCCCCGGCGATACACCGGATCCCGAGCTTTCTCCGGGTAACGGGCAGTTTCCAGGATTTATGACAAAGGGCGTTCTCGACAGAGACACATACTATTACCGTAGGGTTTTTACCGATGCTGTCCGCGCTTATGAGACTGTGGCCGCCCGGAAAGATATAGACTCGGCCCGTATCGCCGTAACCGGAGGGAGCCAGGGGGGAGGAATCAGTCTGGCGGCTGCCGGTTTGATTGAAGGGCTCGATGCCGTTCTGACCGATGTTCCCTTTTTATGTCATTTCCACAGAGCCATCCGGATTACAGACTCTTATCCCTATAAGGAGATCGGCGAATACCTGAGGATCCACCGGGATCAATCGGACAGGGTTCACAAAACTCTGTCCTATTTCGATGGAGTCAACTTCTCCAGGAGGGCCCGATGCGACGCCTTTTTTTCCACGGCCCTGATGGACATGACCTGTCCCCCATCCACGGTATACGCCGCGTTCAATCATTATGCCGGGCGGAAGGAGATACATGCCTGGGAGTTTAACGACCATGAAGGCGGCGGTCCCTTTCAGATGAAGAAGAGAATTGATATCCTCTGCGATCGATGGGGTTTGTAAAAGGAAAGAATGTTATCCTTTCATCCATCCCTTTAAAATCTCTTCCAGTATTTTCTGGAACTGCCTATTGAGCCATACTTCGATATTGTGACCCGGTGTCAGTACAGCCACTTCCCCGGCATCATGCTTCAGGAACCATCCTGCCGGTTGGGTTCCCTGCTGAGATGTTGATACGAGAATCAAGTCTATGTCTTCACGATCCATCGTCATGAAATATTGCTCATCTTTTTCTGTAAATGTTTGAACTTCATTCATAAAGGCTTTGTTTCCGGAAGCTGAATAGGAAATAGCCTCCTGTTCGGGATGATGAGAGAAAACACCGCCAATAAGTTCTCTGATTTTTCTGTTGTTATCGTAACCGGCCGTTCCCGAATGAATGACCAGAAGCTTGTGTCCCGATCTGACAAAGCGATCGATTTCCTGTTCCCATTGATCATTGAGCCATGTCCGGGATTTGTTTTCTACTGTCATATTGGCTTTGCTGAGTATGAGAACATCATAATCCTTAAGCCAATGTGGAGATCCCAGGGTGGTGTCATCTAAAAAGCGTATGTCCAGGTTCAATTCTGACAGAAAATCGAGTCCCTTCTTTACTACAGCTGCTGGATGGTAAAAATCACCGCAAATACACAGAATTTTCATGGGCTCTCCTGATTTCAGTATTTATTATACATCAGTTCAGAAAATTTCTACAGGCAGGGGGCTTAATTAAGCTGAATCTGTCATTTATATACATCATTGCAGATATCGCAATGATATCAATAAACTGAAAGTCGATTCACTTACAGGATATTCCGCCGATTATAGTCGGCTTACTGCAGTTCTTCATTTACAGACTTGATATTTACTCCTGGTTTTTAGATGGCATAATTCTACACCACGCAATCCGTCGATTCCCTGATGATCAGATGCGGTGGTATGGTACACGATACCGGCTGGTTCTCCTGCCGGTCTATTGCGCGGAAAAGGATTTCCGCGGCTTGTTTGCCGATCTCATAGGCTGGCTGCTCCACTGTCGTCAGAGGAATAGGGAGATGAGCCGCGTAGGGCAGATTATCAAATCCTGTCAGAGAGTAGAACGAGGGAATGGCTATGCCCCTTTCCTGGGCCGTCGTCATAATCAGCCGGGCGATCAGATCGTTAACCGCTGCAATGGCCGTCGGCCGTTCCTCTGCCGGATATTTTTCCAGGATGTCCAGAAGGTAATGGATCTTTCTTATATCCTTATCCAGATTTTCTCTGTAGCCATCGGGGATGGCTTCGGCATCGCTGAATGAGTAGAGATTCTTCTTCATCAGGGGGACGCCGTGGTTGATATGGGCCTGGCAGAAGCCGTTGTATCTCTCCTGTTCCGAAGAGATCCTGTTCACCCAGCTCCCGACGAAGACTATTTTCCTGTGCCCCTGCTCTATGAGATGGGATGTGATTTCCTCAAACCCCTTTTTGTTGTCAACCGAAACAATCGATGTTTCGATTCCCGGGATTTTGCGGTCGATGAGAACAAAGGGAAACTTTCTTATAAGCAGGCTGCTGTACATATGGAGGTTGGAGGTTTCGGAGAAAGGGTAGATTATCAACCCCCGGGATCCCTTCGAGAGAACATCTTCAATGATCTCCACTTCCTGATCTGAATCTTCAGCCGTATTGTGGAACGTAACCAGAAAACCTTTCTTTTTCGCTTCGTCCTCTATCCCTTTGAGAAATATGGTTGAAAATTCTTCATCAAAGGGAAGTATGAGAGAAATGAAATTCAAGCCGTTTTTATTTCCCGAAGGGGAGGAACTGGAATCTGATGCGCTCTGCCACTCCTTTTCGGTGACATAGCTGCCGCTTCCTTTGACCCGCCTTATGAACTTCTCCAGTTCCAGCTCTTTGAGGGCTCTTGTAACAGTAATGCGGCTGACTTTGAATTCGCCGGCGATCTCCATTTCAGTCGGCAGCCGTGTGCCGGGCGGCAATTCTCCGGAAAGAATTTTTATCTTATATTGTCTGTATATGATTTCGTAAAGCGGTTTTTTGTCCGATGCCATTCTGTTCTCCCGGGTTTGCTATAGCATATATTAAATATTGACAGATGACTAGTATATGTTATAGTTGGTTTTGTTGATATGATATAGCAAATAGGTTGGTCTAAATAAGACATAACAAATGGCAAGGCACAAGGAAACTGCATTATGGAAAAGAAAAAGGAAATCTTTCTGATTCCCTATTCCCATCTGGATACTCAATGGCGATGGGAATATCCTACGACGATTAATAAGTATATAAAGAACACTCTGGACGAAAGCATAGAGATGTTCAGAAAATATCCCGATCACCATTTTAACTTCACCGGAGCCATCCGGTATCAGATGATGAAGGAGTATTTCCCCGAAGAGTTCGAAGAGGTCAAGAAACTCGTTGGGGAAGAGCGGTGGCACCTGGCCGGCACCTGCCTCGATGAGACCGACGCCCTGGTTCCTGCTTCGGAATCGATGATCAGAAATATCCTCTACGGCGATAAGTGGCAGATGAAGGAATTCGGCCGGAGCAGCCGCGACTATATGATTCCCGACTGCTTCGGATTTCCCGGCAACATGCCTACGCTTCTGGCCCATTGCGGAATCCGGGGATTTTCCAGCCAGAAGCTGACCTGGGGGTCCTCAGTGGGAATCCCCTTTGAAATCGGTATGTGGAAAGGCCCGGACGGCAGCGAGATCGTCAGCGCTCTCAACCCCTGCCGATACGACGCTCATCTGGAACTCCCACTCTATATCAATCCCTCCAGGCTGGCGCGATTAACCCGGCTGGGCAAAAAGAACGGTATCTGGAAATCCTTTCAATATTACGGCGTCGGCGATATCGGTGGGGCCCCAACGGAGGGGTCGATCCGGAGAGCGCTGGCGAGCATCCGCCATTACGCCCGAAAAGCGAAAGGACTTGTCGTCCGGCAGGGCGCGGCCGATCAGTTTTTCAATGAAGTCACTGACGAGGAAAAAAGGCGGATGGACCGCTATGAAGGGGATTTCCTTCTGACCAACCACAGCGCGGGAACCATTACCTCCGCGGCGATCATGAAGCGCTGGAACAGGAAAAACGAACAGCTCGCTTTTGCGGCGGAAGCGGCGGCTCTTTCGGCGATGGTTAACGCCGGACTTCCCTATCCGGAAGAGAAGATCGAATCGGCCTGGAGGCTGGTCATCGGAAATCAGATGCACGACATTCTTCCCGGCACATCGACTCCGACAGCCTATGAGTTCTCTCACAACGATGAAGTGATCGCCCTTAAAACCTGGAGCCATATCCTCGACGATTCGGCGGAAGCCATAGCGCCCCTTGTCAAAGGAGAGGGGAATATCCTTTTCTTCAATCCGCTGGTTCAAAGCAGACGGGAACCTGTCGATCTGGAGATGGACCTCTCTGAAGATCCTGTAGAGGGTCGGGTCGTTCTGGAAAGCGGAACAGGAGAGACCTATCCCGGAGAATTGAAGAAAGTCGGTGAAAGGCGTTACGCCCTGTCCTTTATTCCGGAACTCCCTCCATCGAGCTGGACGCGATTCTCCCTTCGCTCGCCGGGCCTGAAGGATCAGGTCGCCGTGGACGATCCCGTTACCCTGGAGAGGAATGGGGCTGGATTTGTTCTGGAGAACGGCCGGTACCGTGTGTCTTTATCAATGAAAGGCGCTCTTTCCTCTGTTTTCTGCAAAGAAGCGGATAGAGAGCTGCTCGGGAAACCTCTGGCCTATGAATTTCAGAAAGAGAGGCCGATGAAATTCCCGGCCTGGAATATGGATTGGCGTGACAGAAAGAAAGCTCCCTTCTGCAGAATTGAAGAGGGGAGCGAAATCCATGTACTTGAACACTCTTCCCTTCGCGTAACCCTGCAGGTCGTGACAAATTATCAGTCTTCGCAGTTCTTCCGGGAGATCAGCCTCTCCGCCGGTTCCGATCTGGTCGAGATCACGGAGAGAATTAATTGGCGTGAGACCGGTTGTACTTTCAAAGTGGCCTTTACTGCGGCATTGGAGGAACCGGAGTTCACCTGTAACTGGGAAACTTCCCGCATTAAGAGGGATGTAAATCACAAAAAGATTTTTGAAGTCCCCTCGCGGCAGTGGGCCGATCTCAGCGGGAAAAAACATGGATTTTCCATTATCGAGGATTCAAAGTACGGATGGGACCGTCCCGAGGCGAATACCATCAGGATGACGCTCCTTTATACACCGGCTCTCCGTTATACCAATGGTTTCTGGGATCAGAAGACTCACGACTGGGGTGAACACACCATTCGGTACGGCATTTACGGTCACGGCGGTGACTGGAGGGGGACCGATCGCGTGGCCAGAGCGTTTAATCAGCCCGTTCGGTCTTTTCTGGTAGAGGGGAAGGATGGAGCGGATAAAGCGGATATCGGTTCTCTGCTGCAGCTGAGTTCCCATCAGTTCGGCGTCATGGCAGTTAAAAAGAGCGAGAGCGATGATGCGATTCTTGTCCGTCTTTATGAAAGAGAAGGCCGCTACGGCCGGGCTGCGCTATCCTTTTCCCATGCCGTCAGCCGCGTCGTTGAAGTCAACGGCCTCGAGGAACCCATTGAAGCCGTCGGGTTTAAGGGGAACAGTTTTGAGGTTGCCATGGGAGCCAGCAGCGTCAAGGCTTTTGTCGTCACGCTGAAAGATACAGCGGGCATAACAGAAATTCATAGCACGCCGATTCCTCTTGAATGGGACGACCGTCTGATCGGAGGGAACGGTGAGGATTCGGGAGCTCTCTTTCCCGAAGAGATTACGCCTGACAGAATTTCCGCCGGAACCGTGGAATTTTATCTGAACAGGGGAGATGGGGACAATGCCATGAGCTTCCGGGGGCAGACAATCAAACTTCCCGAAGGGTACAACAGCCTGTCTCTGCTGGCCGGAGCCGAAAGGGATACCCATGTGTCCTTCAAGTGGCTGGACAGTCAAGGAAATCTTCTGAGTGAAGAGAACCGCACCATTCCGGCGATGACCGGATATGAGGGCCAATGGGACAGGAGAATCTGGAAGAGAGAACCGAAGCACCATCTGAAGCACCGCAGAGACTACGCCTGGCTGAACAAATGCACCGGCGTTGAACCGGGATTTATCAACCGCGACCGCCTCGAATGGTTCGCCTCTCACACCCATGACCGGGGGGCCGATAAAACCTATCGATACGGGTATCTTCACAATGTGACCATGGCCATTCCCGATGGGGCCGCTTCTCTGCTTCTTCCCGAAAGGGATAAGACCTGGATTCTGGCTGCTGCGGCATCGAAGCGCCCTGTAATGGTAAAAAGCATTCAGAAGCTTTCGGACAAGTTTGACTTTTAGGGGATGGATCAATGAATGTTATGAAAAGAGTTCAAAAACAGATAGATAGGACTGTCGGCGGTTTTATCTTACGCGGCGCCGTAACGGAAGAACCGGTTCCCTTCTCTGAACGGGAAGGCCTGGTTTACAAAGAATATAAAGTCGGAGATTCCTGGGGAAAGCTTTTTGACTGCGCCTGGTTTCACCTGACCGGGAAAGTTGACCCGGCCCCGGGCGAGCCGGTTTTCCTGAAGCTGGATATGAACTGCGAAGCTCTTCTCTATGACAGGGAGGGGAATCCCCTGAAAGGTTTTACCAACGGCAGCTCTGTTTTCGGTTTTATGGGCTATCTGGGAGATCCGGGAAAGTACTATTACCCCCTTGAGAATTTTACCGACGGACAGGGGAATGTGGAGCTCTGGATCGATGCGGGAATGAACGACCTCTTCGGGAACGTAAAGAAAAAAGGCCGTATTGAGATCGTCGAAATGGTAACCCGTGATATGAACATGAGAGCCCTCTATTACGATCTGAAGGTTCTTCGGGACCTGAAGATAGGGTCGATGAAACTGGACCGCGAGGCGTTCCGGATTTACAGAAAAGGACTGATGAAAGTCCGGGCCATTATCAACAGACAGAAACCCGGCTGGGTGTCCGAAGCGCTAGAGCTTACGGAAGAACTGTTGAAGACCCCTTCGAAACTGGATCATCAGATCAGTTCGATCGGCCATGCCCATCTGGATCTCGCCTGGCTGTGGCCTATCCGGGAAACCTGGAGAAAGGGCGCCCGAACCTTTGCCAATGTCCTGAGGCTGATGGAGGATTACCCCGACTTCAAATTCGGAGCCAGCCAGCCCCAGCTCTATCAGTGGGTGAAGGATCAGCATCCCGGGCTTTATGAAGAGGTAAAGCAAAGAGTGGCCGAGGGCCGCTGGGAAGTCCAGGGGGGAATGTGGGTCGAAGCCGATACCAATGTTTCGGGAGAGGAAGCTCTGGTCCGCCAGATGCTCTATGGAATCCGCTTCTTTCAGAAGGAGTTCGGCATCCGGGTCGACAGTCTCTGGCTCCCCGATGTCTTCGGCTATTCGGGGAATATGCCCCAGATCATAAAAAAGTCCGGTCTCGATAATTTCATGACCATTAAAATCTCCTGGAACGATACGAACAAATTTCCCCACCATACCTTCAACTGGCAGGGAATTGACGGTTCGGAAGTTTTTGCCCATATGCCGCCCGAAGGGGAGTATAACAGCCCGGCCAATGTCTATTTTCTACTGAAATCGGCCAGAAATTACCGGGAAAAACACATTGACAACAGAACGCTGAATCTCTTCGGCGTCGGAGACGGCGGCGGCGGTCCAGCGGCCTCTCATGTGGAGAGAATCAGAAGGCTGAACGGCACTGCGCCTATGCCCCGGGTAAAAATGGAGTTCGCAAGAGATTTCTTTTCCAGGCTATCGATGATAAAAGAGAAATTCCCCTCTTACCGGGGCGAACTGTATCTGGAGAAGCACAGGGGAACCTATACTTCTCAGGGGTGGGTGAAGTATTACAACCGCCGCATGGAACAGAAGCTCAAAACTCTGGAAACTCTGCTGGTTCAGACCGGACGGTACGGAGAATTCAAAGAGGAGGTCCGCGCTATCTGGAAAGAAGTTCTGCTCTATCAGTTTCACGATATCCTACCGGGATCTTCGATTAAACGGGTGTACAAGGAGTGTCTGGAGCGGTATGAAGCTCTGGATAAACAAACTGATGAGATATTCCGTCATGTAACAGGACAGTCTCCTCTTTCTTCAGAAGAAACAGTCTCATTGAAAGAGTTGTCGGCCTACAATCCCCTTCCTGTTCCTCTCCGGGCTCAGCGCTTCACGGGACAGGAGTATCAGGAACTCCATCTGTCTCCCTTATCCTCTACGGTAAGAGACGCCGGTTCCTGGAAAAGAGAAGCTTCTGAAAATAACCGGATGCTGGAAAACGATCGGATCCTGGTGAAATTCAATCGCCGCGGAGCCATCGCTTCCATCAGAGACAAAAAAAGCGGGCGCAAAGTACTGCGGGGAACAGCAAACCGCTTAACCGTCTATTCGGATATCGCCAATGCCTGGGACATCTTCCGCTTTTACCGCCTGCTGCCCAAACGCCATATGAAGCTGATCGAAAGCAGGGCTTTCCGGTACGGACCGGTGCGGGAAATCGTACAGCGCTACGTATACGGCAGAAGCCGGATGACTCAGATCATCAGGCTCCGTGATGGCGAAAGCCGTCTCGATTTTGAACTCCACGGAGACTGGCAGAACAATAAGAAAATGGTCCGGACCGCTTTTCCTCTCAACCTGAAAACCGATGTGGCTGTCTTCGATATTCAGTTCGGATCGCTTAAGAGATCGGCGCGGAATAAAACGAAGATCGAGCGGGCCCAGTACGAAATGTGCGGACACAACTGGGTCGATATGAATGACGGAGAAAGGGGGGCGGCGCTGTTCACCGACAGCAAATACGGTTTCAGAACCAAAAACAACACATTGGATCTCAACCTGATTAAATCGACCAATTACCCGGCTAAACGGGGGGATCTGGGGCTGCATGATATCAGATATGCCTTTTTTGTCCACGATGGCGATCACCTCGCTGCAAAGGTTGATGAAAAAGCTATGGAATTCAATACCTGGATACCCTTCGGGAAGAGCTCTCTGGATTGCGGTCAGCCCCTCTTCGAGCTGGACAGCGAAGCTATCACCTACTCAGCGTTGAAAGAGAGTGAAGACAGCGATGCCCTGATCCTCCGTCTCTATGAGCGCAATGGCCGGGAAGAAAGGGTCATGCTGAAAATCAACCGCTCAGTTGAAAGCCTGTATGAGACCAATATGGTTGAAGAGAACCCGGTAAAAATCTGTGATGGCAATAGGGCCGATCTCTCATTCGGACCTTTTGAAGTTAAAACGATTCAGATTCTGTTAAAGGGCAGCCGCTCTTCAGAGGAGAAACCGCTCTGATGGGAGATTTTTCCTTCGCCGCCGATATGGGCGGCACCCGGATCAAGCTCGGACTGGTTTCGCAGGGGAGGATCCTGGCGCGAAAAGTTCTGCCGTCTGAATCGCACAGACCGGTTGAATGGCAGATGAAAAGGATTAAAGATGAGTGGCTGGCTCTCTGCCGGGAAAGAGGGCTCGTTATTCATGGTTCCCGTGGAGCGGGAATCGCTTTTCCGGCGATCATCGACCGGCATGAGAACAAACCGACCGATTATTACGGGAAGTTTCCAGGCTCCACGGACTTTGACTTTTCCCGATGGGCCGATGAGGAATTATCCTGTTCCATCGTTCTGGAAAATGATGCCCGATGCGCCCTTCTGGGAGAGAGCCGCTACGGCGCCGGAAAAGATACAGCCAATCTGGCTTTGTTCACCCTCGGTACGGGCATTGGCTCGGCCATCATGGAGAACTCCAAACTGACCGGCGGCGAACGGGGAAACTCGGGAAATCTGCTGGGCCATCGCCCTTCGGGGGGTGAGGGCATTCCCTGTGTCTGCGGCCGTAAGGACTGCGCCGAAGCCCGAACCTCTTTAAAGATTTTAAATGAGAGAATCAGGAGCCGTTCCGATTACGGGACCAGCCGGCTGAGCCGTTATGAGACGGTTGATTACCGGATTCTCTTCGACTGCCGGAGAGAGGGCGATGCCCCGGCCCGGGAGATCAGCAATTCGGTTATGGAAATCTGGGCGGACGCCATGATTCCCGCGCTGGAGGAATTTCAGGCCGAGAGAGTGATCATCGGAGGGGGGATCATGGCCAGCGGCGATATCATCCTGCCCTATGTTCAAGAGCGTCTGAAGAAGGTCAATCCTTCGATAGTCTGCAGAGCCGCGCTCTGCGGCGATGATGCTGGACTGCTCGGAGCGGCGGAACTGTTAACCATAGGAGATTGTAATGGATAAGAGGGGAAAGGGGAGATTCGACCTGACTCCCGGGATAGCTGTGGACGGTTTTGAAAAGGATATCTGTCGCGGTTTTGATGAGATTTATAGAAAGATACAGGAGTCTGTTGATCATCTTGCTAAAGATAAGACCACAGTTGTCGTGGAATATTATCCCGGTGTTCACAGGGAATTGGGAGAACAGCTCCGCCGGGGACTGGGAGCGGAGCATTTTTTCCTGTCCGATGAGATCTATATCCCCCTGGATCAGGCCGAAAGCAAAATCAGCCGCGATTTGACTCAGGACAGGGTCCGCGGCGTCATGAGCACCTACCGTCTGGAAGAATTTGCCGATGGGGAAAAGCTGGCGGCCCTCCGCGGCGAAGCGGCAGCTGTTTCCGAAGGCCTCGTGCTCATCTGCGGTGTCGGGGCTTATCTCATCGCCGAACCGGACATTCTTATTTACGCCGAGCTGACGCGCTGGGAGATCCAGAAGCGTTACCGCCGCAAAGAGCTGGCCAACCTCTTCGGTGATAATTACGGCGAGGATTTTCTGCGGATGTACAAGAGGGCCTTTTTCTTCGACTGGAGAATGGGCGACCGCAAAAAAAGAGAGCTCTATCATAAGGCGGACTTCTTTCTCGATGCGAACAGGCCTGACGCGCCGGTTCTGATTCCGGCCCGGGCCGCAGAAGCCGCTCTGGATTTATGTGTCTCCCGGCCTTTCCGACTCGTGCCCTATTACGATGCGGGTCCCTGGGGCGGACAGTGGATGAAAGAGCAATTCGGCCTCGATAAGGATTCGGACAATTTCGCCTGGAGTTTCGACGGCGTTCCCGAAGAGAACAGCCTCATATTCCGCTTCGGCGATGCGGCTTATGAGATGCCCGCCATCAATGTTGTTCATATGAGACCCACGGAACTGCTGGGGGCGAAGACGGAAGCCCGTTTCGGAGCGGAGTTCCCCATCCGCTTCGATATGCTCGATACGATGGGAGGGGGGAATCTCAGTCTTCAGGTCCACCCGACAACAGATTTTATCCGCGAATCCTACGGCATGAGTTATACCCAGGATGAGAGTTACTACATCCTTGAAGCGGAGGATGACGCTTCGGTCTACCTTGGCGTGAAAGAGGGAACCGAACTGTCCGAACTGATCGGAGCACTCAGGGAGAGCCAGAGCACGGGAAGAGAATTCGATGCGGAAAAATACATCAACAGGTTCCCGGCGGGAAAGCACGATCACTTCATGATCCCCGGGGGAACCATTCACTGCTCGGGGAAAAACACCATGGTTCTCGAAATATCGGCGACGCCCTATATCTTTACGTTCAAGCTCTGGGACTGGAACCGCAACGGCCTTGACGGCCGGCCCCGTCCCGTTCATATCGACGAGGGGGAACAGGTCATCGATATGACCCGCGACCGTGACAGGATACTTTCCGACGGGTTTATCAATCCTCTGGAACCGGTTGCCGAAGGACAGGGATGGCGGGAGGAGAGAACGGGACTCCATGAGCTGGAATTTATTGAAACAAGGCGCCACTGGTTTACCGGTACGGTTCCCCACGACACGGAAGGCACGGTTCATGTTCTCAACCTGGTTCAGGGCGACGAAGTGATTGTAGAAAGTCCTTCCGGCGCCTTTGACCCGATGCGCATTCACTATGCCGAGACATTTATCGTTCCCGCCGGTGCCGGAGAATACACCATTCGCCCCGCTGCTGGCCGGCCGGCGCAAGAGTTCGCCACAATCAAGGCTTTTGTAAGAGGCACGAGACGGAACAGGAGAGAAGAGAAATGAAGAAGTGGAAAGTCTGCCTGATTCATCACACCCATTTTGACATCGGGTACACCCATACCCAGAAGGAAGTTCTGGATATCCAGTTCCGCAATCAGGAACAGGCCATGGATCTGGTCGACGCCAACCGGAACAGGCCGGAGAACGCGCAGTTCCGCTGGAATCCCGAAGCGACCTGGGCGCTGAAAAAATGGCTGTCAAAGGCCGGACAGAAACAGATCGACCGCTTCGTCTCCATGGTCCGGTCGGGCCATATCGGCCTGGACGGACTCTTCGCCAATATGCATACGGCTCTCTGCCGCCCCGAAGAGCTGATCCGCATGATGGATTGGAAAAGGGAGTTTGAAAAGCTGACGGGTACAACGATTGATTCGGCCATGATTACAGATGTCCCCGGCTGGAACTGGGGTATGGTCCCGGCGCTCAGTGAAGAAGGGATCCGTTACCTTTCAGCCGGTACAAATCACATGGACCGGATCGGTTCTACCATTAAAGAGTGGGGCGATAAGCCTTTCTACTGGGTGTCTCCCTCGGGAAGGGAAAAAATCCTCCTGTGGGTTCACGGGAAGGGATACGCATGGTTCCATACGGGTTTGAATAAAACAAAGAATCTCAGGAACAAACTGCGTTACGGCAGAATCCGCCGTTATCTCGATTCTCTGGAAAAAAAGAACTATCCCTATGATACGGTCATTCTCCGATACAATATCGGCTCGGACAACGGCCCGCCCGATCCCGATCTGAGCGCCATTGTGGAAGATTGGAACAAAGCCCATAAGGATATCGAATTGGTCATCTCAACCAACTCCGGCGCCATGGCTGATTTTGAGAAGAATTATGGAGATCAACTGCCCCGGTATCGGGGAGACCTGACTGCCTACTGGGAAGACGGAGTGCTCTCCACAGCCCGGGAAACCGCTATAGCCAGGGAAGCCTCGGAGAGATTGATCCAGGCCGGGAATCTGGCCATTATGACCGGGGGAGAATCGGGGCGCCGCTATGAAGCGGAAGCCTGGGAACAGGTTCTTCTTTTCAACGAGCACACCTGGGGTGCCCATAACTCGATCAGCCGGCCCGATCATCCATTTGCCAGAAGCCAGTGGGATTGGAAAAAACAGAGAGCCTTGAAGGGAGAAGAGGGTGTTCACCGTTTCCTGACTGAGACTCTGGGAGGGCAGCCCGAATCGGGGCACAGCTACAGCGGTCTGCTCAATGATCAGAGCCACGGCGGCAGCAGGGAAAAATCCCTGAGCGTCTACAACAGCCTCAGCTGGCCGGTTTCCCGCATCGTGGAGATTTCCACTGCCTTCAACTCCGTCGCCGATGAAGAGGGGAATCCCGTTCCCTCTCAGCGCCTTTCCAACGGACGTCTGGCTTTTTTTGCCGCTTCGGTTCCGGCTTTCGGCCTCCGCTCCTATAGGCTTTCCGAAACCGGACCTGCACCTTTCGAAGGGGGCTGCTATATCGAGGGATACCGTTTCGGCAATGACCGCATCTCCTGTGAAATCGACAGGGATACGGGGCGGATTTCCAGTCTCGTTCTCGATAACAGGGAGTATGTGCCGGAGAAGGGGACAGAGGGATTCAACTCCTTTGTCCTGGTGCCGGGAAAATTCCCCTCTCTGAGAAAAAGCGAAGCAACGGGAGCCGGCGTTTCCATAGATATGGTCGATAAGGGGCCGCTGCGCGTCTCTTTCAGGATCAGCCGTAAGGCGCCGCGCTGCCATGAATTCATAAGTGATATAAGCATCGACGCCTGGTCTGATGAAGTCCGTATCCATAACGTTCTCGACCGTCCCGTATCGCGGAGAAAAGAAGGTCTTCACTTTGCTTTTCCCATGGATATCCCCGGAGGAGTGCTCCGCTACGACAGCGCCTGGGGTACGGTCCGGCTTGAAGAGGACCAGCTGCCCGGCGCCAATAGAAATTTCATCAGCGCTTCCCGCTGGGTCGATGTTTCGGGTCCGGAAAAGGGGATGTCCTGCGTTCTCATGGACGCTCCTATCTTCAAGAGCGGAGAACTGGTCCACGATCCTGTTCGTTCGGGACCGCCCGGGCTCTGCGGATGGCTTGATACTGTCGATTACAAAGGAACGGTTTATTCCTATGTCATGAATAATTACTGGCAGACCAATTTCAAAGCCGACCAGCCGGGTAAAACACTCTTCCGTTATGTCTTCAGGCCCCACGGGTCTTATTCGCCTGAGGAAAACTACCGGTCGTCCCTAGAGAATCTTCAGCCATTGCAGGTCACTGCGGCGGAAGGGAAGCAGATCAGGGAACTGCCCCGGACATCCTGTGAAGCTGTGGTTATCAGCTCACTGGAAAGGAGGGATGGCTCTCTCTTTATGAGACTGGTCAATATTTCGGATGATGTTTGCGATACGTCGCTTCTTATTGGAAAAAATTCTATGGAGGCATCGCAGTTCTCTCTTGCCGGAAGCGGCAAAGAGGGAAATCTCAATGGAAATCAAATTACGCTGGTGCCGGGAGAAACGGTTCTGGTAAAAATCAAGGAGTAATATAATGAAAAAGGCTCTATCGATCCAAGTTTCTCTGCGGGAGAAGATCTCTTTCGCCGGCGCTCTGGGCGGCCAGAATCTCATGTACACTTTTGTGAATTTCTTTATTCTCATTTTTTATACCGATGTCATGGGCATCAGTCCCGCCGCGGCGGGGCTCATGTTTCTGGTGGCGCGGATCTGGGATGCCTTTAACGACTTGATTATGGGGATGATTGTCGACCGGACCAGAAGCCGATGGGGCAAGTGCCGCCCCTATCTCATCTTCATGTCGTTCCCCATCGCCGTGACGACGGCCATAATGTTTATCGTCCCCGATCTGGAATACGGCGGCCGCATCGTCTATATGTGGGTCACCTATATCATCTGGGGCATGGCCTATACTTCCGGTGATATCTCTCTCTGGACCCTGGCGGGCCGGATCAGTCCCCGGACGGAGGACAGAAACCTGCTCATTTCCTGGGGCCGGGTGGCCGGAGCTGTCGGAACGGCCGCCGCCGTGCTGGCGACTGTCCCCCTAAAGAATCTGCTGGGAGGGGATAAAGGGGGCGGATATTTCGCCGTTGCAGTTATTTTCTGCCTTCTCGGATTTCTGGCGATTTTTCAGGGCGGTCTTATCACAAGAGAAAGGACTTTCAGCCATGACCCGGATCAGAAAATCAGCCTGAAGGACAGCCTCGTCTCCATATTTGCAAACGGGCCGCTTCTGCTCGTGCTCCTGTCGCTACTGCTGACAGTTATTCCGAGCCTCCAGATGGTCATGATGATGTATTTTGCCAAGTACAACCTGCAGAATGAGGGTCTGATGACTGTCATTGCGGGGATCAGCCTGGTGACAATGGCTCTTGGTTCGGGACTGGTCCCCTGGCTGACCAGATTCATCAGCGGAAAAAAACTGGTTCTCTACAGCGGTTTCGTTCTGGCTTTTCTCGGAACGGCCATGTATTTCATCGGTTATGAAAATCTTCTTATCTTCTACGTCTTCGCCGCTTTGTGGGGACTCTTCAACGGTTTCCCCGAAGTTATCCGCACTACCATGATCGCCAATACGGTCGAATGGATGGAGAAGAAGACCGGCAAGAGGAGCGATGGTACCATTTTCTCAACGCTCACTTTTATCGGAAAGCTGACTGCCGGTCTGGGGAAATTCGTCGCAGGACTCCTGCTGACTTATTACGGCTTCATAGCCAACACGGCTCAGTCCCCACAGGTGCTCGACGGTTTGTTTCAGTCCATGACCATAATTCCGGGAATCGGTTCTCTTATCATGATCCTGCCCCTGTTCTTCTACAACATTGATGAAAAAACTCATGCCAAACTAGTGAAGGACCTGGCGCTGGAAAGCGAAAGCTGATGAGTCCTATAGTCGAGGGGTGATATACCGGTCCGGGCTCCGACTGTTGTCAAAAAAGACAGCTGTCCATCGAGCCGGAAGAGCATAACCGCTATACTTTTAAGGGCCAGGAACTGAGTTAAAAACCATACAATCCTATAATGTTGTAGAGGCTTATATCGATCAACAGGCTGTTGATCAGGTATTTTGTCACTATGGGGAAAGCCAATCCAGCCGGAGTGACTATAATCATAAATATCTAGCCTGTCCAGAAACGGCTGAATTAAGCTTTGACAATAGTCATGCCTCTTCTGAAAGTTTTCTTAATATGCTCCTTTTAACTGTGCTGACTGTTCAGTATGTAAATTTTATGAAGAAATTAAATCTTGAAGTTTATATTTTAAGTACATTTCCCATCAATTTAGCTGCAATCGGGTCTAGGTCAACTGCATCAAATCGTATGGAACTCACCCTGAAAGAACCTTTTCCTAACTTGATATCAAAGAGTACTGAGCCACCTATATCTTTATATTGTTGCGGATCTGAAAGATAGCCATGGGGTAGGAGCGCCTCCGCAAGAACGGAAACATCGGGGTCAAATCGGTTTACCGTATAACGACCGATAGCGACATGGGGAACCTTTACCTTGTAGATTAGCTTATGTACAGTTTGCTCCAAACCTGTTGATTCCGGCACATACGCATCCAAATATCCAGCTTTTTTCTTTTTATACGGCTTATATGGGAACCAGGAGATATCAAGAGGGTCAAGATCTGCAAAAACAGGACTCTCTTTTATATTCATGTTAACAATCTCATGAAAGGCTTTGTTGTAGTGGGTAACCAGATCAGGAAAAACATTTAGTACACTTTTACCACTATTCAGCATAATAATGTTTCCACCGGCTGCTGCAGTTTTTTTCAGCTGATTTATCTGTTTAGATTTTAACCTGGTTCTATTGCCAATCAGGAGAGTCTCTTCTTTGATATTATCGTGACCTATTTTTGAAATGGTACGATACTCAAAACCTAAAAAGTCCAGCAGTTTTTGAACCTCTTTCTCTATTTTAAGAGTCACATATTTCCGTGGGCTTTTTTTATCGGGAAGTGCCCAGGATTTATCTGCCAAGGTTATCTTGTATGAGTTCTCAGATAGGGGCTTACCTGCTGATTCTACTATTAAACGAAGTTCAACATCGATCCTGGGAGATGGTAAGTTCTCAGGGATGGTTAAACCAAAATCTTTTTCAGCCTTGTTGTAGTAGGGTATATTATCAAACGCAACAACTTTTTTTGATAAAATTTTCCCGTTGTAACGAACTTCACAATTTACCACAGGCTCTTCCAGAACGGGATGATCCTTGTCATCATTCAGTAGCGCTAACTTGCTTTTTATCTCTCCTCCTGCATAATAATGCAGAATCTGAAGATCCATGCTGGCCAGTATAGGTTGAAAAGTCATTCTGATTTTTTTCGCTGTCTCCATAGGGGTTACTTTTTTATAATCATGCTGGTGATAAAACCATGTCTCAAAGGCAAAGGGCATTACACCGGAGATCTTTGTATGATCAACTCTCCGTATCGTTTCAATTGTTCCTTTCGTTAACATAGCGTGTCGTTCTTGAAAATACTTAGGATCAGAATGTTCGTATGCATCTTTGCCGACCCAGGTCTGGGGAGTTTGATGATAAAAAAGATAGACTCTTGTGGGTAGGCCATCATCTGCTCGAGGGTACCCTGTCCCTGCTTCCTGACTGATTAACGGTCTGTTTTTCATCGCATACATCTTTGAAAACTCACCATTTACCAGATGATAAAAACTGTTTTCATACCAGGAGCTATATATATGCGGATCATCAATATCACCATCATCAATTTTATTCATAATTAATGATAACCTCGGAATATAATATGCCACTTTTCTAAAATACGCAGAGTCCGCTACTACAGGTCGACTGGGATCCAGATTTCTGACTGTTTTCATCGCTCTATTCAGTAGAGCTCCTTTTGCTTTCAGAACTTTACCTGCTGCATAAATGAGAAACTTCATCTCGTTATTCACAGTCCATAAAAAGATTGATGGATGATTCCGATTTGCCTTGAAGAGCCTCTCCATGTCATCAAGCCATATACTGGTAGCCTCTTCCGGAGGTACATCGTTGCCTCGCAGCATTAACCAGGGCCAAGTGCCTTCGTAGGATACCATTACGCCAGATTCATCTGCGGCTTTCATCCAGTTTTTAGAAAATGGTGCCCCATGAGTTCTCGTTGCGATAACATTATGCTCTAAAGCGAGTTTCATAAACTTTTTAGCAAGATTCTCATCGTTTGGACGGATATGAGCAGGCATATGATTAGCCCCTCTAATCCATAGAGGTTTTCCGTTAAAGATGACTCGATTACCCTCTGTCGCTACGGTTCTGAACCCTACTGTTTCTGTAAGGGTATCCACACCTTCAGAAGTGGTCACAACCAATTTCAGATTATATAGGTTTGGTTCTCCGGGAGCCCAGAGCTTTGCTGAAACTTCAGGGGTCGAGAAACTAACCTTTCTTCTCTCTCCGGCTTTAAGTTTAACTTCTTCTATCGTGCCATCACAGAGAACTGTCCCGTTACTCTTTTCAATAATCGTGTAGTTTAATGTTGCAGTTCTGTCGGTATCCCCACTGTTTTTATACCAGACATCTATATGGGCGGAATCCATTGACGGATTGAAAAAGGTCTCTTCTATTTTGACTTTTTCAGATATGATAAGGGTTACAGGTTTCCAGATCCCTCCTGGAGTTCCTTGTAGAAAACCTCTTGGCAGTTCCATTTCATCTAATTGTTGCAGCACTTTCCCCTTGGATCCATGCTCGATGATATCCCAGGCAGCAGCGTAGTTCGCATCGATAGTATCATTTGCCAGGTCTCCACTTCCCACACTGGGGCTGTTTGCAACCCTGTTAACATGTACGGCTATAATATTTCTTCCCGGTTTAACATTTCGGGAGATATCCACATCAAAAGGACCAAACATTCCTCTATTTTCATGCAGCTTTATACCGTTTATGTAAACTTCAGAAATATAAGATACGCCTTCAAAGTGAAGAACTAACTGTTTCCGGTCAATTCCATCTGGAAGTACCAGTGTATTGCGATACCATGCTGATTCTGTTTCCCCCCAATTAAAAGTGTAACTATCACACCTATCTTTTTCTAATTGGTGAAAGGTGTCATTCATGCCTTTATTGAACTTTCCATTCTGAAAGGTCTCACCTTCCAGCCAGGCTCTAGCGGGACCCCATAAGTTGGGAACATCCATAACATGCCAAGCCGTATCATCTTCTAATGCGGAGCTTCCATCAGTTTCTCTCTTATTATCCGGCAGGAATAACCAGTTACCATTCAAAGAGAACTCACTTCTATCGTCTGAAATATTATCAATTACAAATGGCTTAAATAGCTCTCTTTGTTTTTGTCTTTTGGCCTCTTTATCAGAAACTATTGGTAGCTTTTGAGCTCTATGTACTCCATTCAGGCAGTTTTTTTCTACAGGCGCAACTTTAACATGGGTGAACTCCGTAGCCAGGTAGCTTCCTCCAAGAGAGACACCGCCATTCCTGAAAGGTGCTTCAGGGTCCTCTGCTAATAGCCTGGGTTCCTCCTCATCGCCCAGGTAGACAGCTATTGTTGGCCCTGCAACCACAATTTTTAAATCATACCATTTTCCGGTAACCGGTTTAAAATCAAGGGGCTCAATATCGAGGAATCTATCAAATCCTTCTGCCCCGTATCTCGCTAGATAGAGGTGGTTATTGTTTCCTCCTCTAAGAGCTGCAACATAGCGAAAGTCTCTATTGAAATGTCGAAATCCTGCCCAAATCTGAACCTGATCTTCATGGGCTGGAGTTCGGCCTCTAAACTGAAAACTATAATCCGACCATTCTGAAGCCGTAGTCGTGACATAACAATCCTCTACCAGAAGGATACCATTATTTAAAGAGAGATTTCCTCTTCCGATGATTTCCCATACTTGTTTATCCAATCGATCTGTTTCAAAATTATCAGTTAACATAGTGTTTGCGCTTCCTTGTTTAAATTTCATTCATCTGATCAGAAGGGCCGGTTCTCAAAAATCAAATGAGTGTTTAGAGGGAAAGTTGTTCTTTTTCTTCCTGTATTTTGCATAAAGGCGGTTCCGGTTGAGCTGGACTTTTCTGAAACCTATCCTCCGGCATCTTTTAAACGATAAAGGGATCGTACTGTATGGAGCATGTCCCCGCCGGGCATGGATCCGGTACCACAGGACCCTCCGGGGATCTCTGTCTGGGTAAAGACAGAGCCTCTTTGTATCAGCCTGTCCATAGGTGTAGGGCGGATACTCAGATTGGTGTTGAAAGGCTGATTTTCTGTAAACAAGAAGAGAATATTCGGCTGTTTGTTCAGGCTCATTCCGGACTCCAAATATATGTTATATCAATTTTATAGGATATTAGTATGATATGACATAGTTTGTATTATAGCATCCAAAATATGGATGTAAATAAAAGTTGACATCTTTTTTTCTTACGATATACTAAATGAAAGAAAAATTAATATGATATATCATATTTTATTGATTTTTCCGCACTTCCTGAAAAGACAATCTGAAAAAGGATGAATTAATGGGAAAATTCAGAGACTTCTGGAAAATCAGTAATGATGGGATGATCAATAATCAGAGAAAGCTGCAGATCGCTCTGCCTTTTATGCCTGTCCAGCTCAGCAATGCGCTCATTCACAGTGCCTACCTGAAATACTATACGGATATTATCGGCATGGATATTAAGTATATGGGGATAATCTATATGCTTTTCGGAATCTGGAATGCCGCCAACGACCCCCTGATGGGAGTTTTTATCGACCGCTTTAAATTCAGGAAAAGCCGGGGGAAATACACCTATCTGATGCGCGTCACCGCACCGGTTACCCTTATTTCGTCGGCTATGATGCTCTTTGCCCAGCCTGGATGGGCGGAATGGTTTATCTTTCTGTTTTTATCGGTTCTTCTATTTGTTTTCGATACGGCGCAGACCGCTTACAGCATTTCCCGGGCATCCTATATGCTTGTCGCCGCTCCATCCAGAGATGAAAGAGTCGGAGTTTCCGTTGCGGAAAACTATGTCGGTCAGGTCGGAGCATTTCTGGCATCGGTCATTCCGACATTGCTTCTAGTCGGAGAGGCGAGAAGGGGCTTGACGGTCGCTTTGTTCTCCGGAGTGCTTATTTTCAATTCCATTCTCTATTATATCGCTCTCCGCCCTCTGAAAGAGAATGAGGCCATGTTCAGAGCCGAGATTAAAAATGAAGAAGCCAGACTTGTGGAAATATTCAGGAAAGATGCAAAATCCCTTATGAAATCCAGGGGATTTATGACATGGCTTCTCTATCAGATAATCGGAAGAGGGCCGACAGTGATTTTTTTTACCTCTTTCCTCTATATGGCAGACCATGTTCTGAATCTCTCGGGAATCCAGGCTACAATAGCCGATATCGTTCCGGGGCTCATTATGTTTTTATTCATGCCCCTTATGGGTAAGCTCAGTAAGCAAATAGGGATGAGGAAGCTTCTGCTATGGGCTTCCATTCCTCTGGCGTTGAGTTATCTCAGTATTTTCCTTGTAAACAATATGTGGCAGGCCATGATTGTATTCACAGCGGTAATAACCTTGACAAATGTTTCCGCAATCGTCGGTCCCGTTATGATGGGCGCCATAATCGATGAGGATGAGAGACGAACGGGCACGAGAAAAGCCGGTCTTTTCATGGGGATGAACGCACTTCTCACTATTCCCGTAGGAGGGCTTCATACCCTTGTTTTTACGACTATTTTGGGGTATTACGGGTTTATCAGCGGAAGCGATGCCCAAAGTGCAACAGCTCAGAACGGAATCCGAATAGCTTCGGCTCTTATTCCCGGTCTCTTTATACTCCTGGGCATGATCCCTCTGTTTCTGAACCCCTTTACAAAAGATGTGGAGAAGGATCTGTCGGAATTTTCCCAAAGGCACAGAGGCAGAAAAACACCCGATGAACCAGCCGGTATTCCCAAAGGCGGAAACGACCCGGATCATGAAGGGAGTACGTCTCTATCTCATGCCTGAGTGGAAATTACATAACTTTTTTACCGCAATATCGAGAGCCGATTTTTGTTGACATACCCGGTTTGCGTGCTAATATATTTCAAAAAGATATATCAAATATGGTTGTATTTATATGACATATCAATTGGAGACTTTCTCATTTGATATTTCTGATATCAGAGCTTAAGACAATGCCGTCGCCTGTCATTAGAGAGGGAAAAACATTATGGAATTATCCAGTTACTATACCTTTAACAAGAAGATTCTTATCAACCTGATTACCGGCGGGATGGCGCTGGTCAATATCATTGTCACCAGCTCTCTGATGAAGTTCTACACCGATGTCGTCGGCATGTCTCCGGCCATGTTCGGCGCCGTTTTCCTCGTCTTCAGCATCTGGAACGGCCTCAATGATCCGATGGTCGGCTATTGGGCGGACAAACGCCCGTTCAAAGAGAGACAGGGCAAGTACAGGCCTCTCATCCGGTGGTCCATACCTGTCATCGCCGCCACCATCATTCCCGTTTTTTTCGCTTCTCCCGGGTGGCCCGATATCATAGCGGTTGTCTATCTCCTCGTCCTGCTCGTCATATACGAAGGGACAAAAACCATGCTCGATGTCAGTTTCAACGCTTTCAAAATGAATACTTTTCTGGCGATGAAAGACAGAACCGAGGTCCAGGTCATCGGAGGCTATGTCACGATGATTCCCATATTTATCGGCGGCATGATTCCCGTCTGGTTCTTAACCGGCGAATTCAGCCGCCTCTCCATTGTGCTCATTTTCTCCTCCTGCATCATCTTCGGCCTGCTGCTCACCTGGATCGGTTCCCTTTTTGTGAAGGAAGATCCGGAATTCTATGCCCATATGGAGATGAGCCGGGGGCTAAAGGAACTGGGTAGGCTGTTTCTGGATCTGATAAAGCATAAATCCTTTTTATACTTTGTCATCGGGTTTTTCCTGATCAATTCCGCAACGGGCAATTATTTTACGGGATATCTCTATTATATGGACAATGTCCTGCTCGTTTCGGGGATGAAGGCAACCATACCCGATGTGCTGACAGGAATTTTTCAGATGGCCATATTCCCGCTGATCGTTCTGGGTGTCAAAAAATACGGATCGAGGAATGTTCTGACAACAGGGCTTCTGATTTCTGTGGCCGGACACGCCACACTGTCCCTGCCCATAAACTACTGGGTCGCTGCAGCCACCTATATCGTTATTCTCGGAGGGTATGCTTTTTCCGGAGCTATCAACCAGCCACTCCTGGGATTGGTTGTCGATGATGTCGAGCTGAAAACGGGGAAACGCCAGCCAGGCGTCGTGGCGGGCATCATAGCCGTTTTCCTGACTCCCGCGGCGAGTGTTCAGCCTGTTATTCTCAGTTCCCTCATGTCGGCAGCCGGTTATGTCGGAACAACAAAAGAGCAGTCAGTCGAAGCCGTCAGGGCCATAAGACTCGGTACGGGAATCATTCCCGCCGTCATTCTCCTGGCCGGAATACTTATTTTGTCCCGCATGCCTATCAATCACAAGCGGGAGAAAGAGATCGAACAGGCTATCGATGCCAAACATAAAGGCAAAAGAAATCCCATCATCGATTCCGATCCCGAATCGCCCGGAGGATTGGGAATGCCCCTCCCCGCGATGGATTAAACGCTATGGATATATCAAACAAAAAGCCCTCAGGGGCTTTTTGGCTTTGGGAACTCAGAAAACAGTTAATTAATAAGGAAGAATAACATGTCCCCCGCTTATGCCGCCGATTTTTCTAGAGCTAGCTGGATCGGAAAAAAACATCATATAAAAGAGAATAAACGGCAGAGACTGGAGGGGAACATTCATTATGTCAGCTCCTCTTTGCGGAGATTTGCCGACAGGGCTTTTGAGAAACTCGGCTATGAAAACCGCAAATATCTAAAGGCCCCTTATTTCAGAAAAACTGTAGAACTAAGCGAAATAGAATCTGCAGAGGTTTGCATAACGGGACTGGGGTATTTTGAATTTTATGTAAACGGGCATAAAATAGGAGACGATGTTCTCTCTCCCCCCTACAGCCAGTATGAAAAAACGACGTATTACCTGACCTATGACATAGCGCCCTATTTGAAAGCGGGGAAAAATATCATCGGAGTCATTCTGGGCAACGGCATGTACAACGTGCATCTGAAAAATGCCTGGAACTACGATACGGCCCACTGGCGGGGGCTGCCGCGATTCATTATGACCGGAATTATTAAAAGCGGCAGGGATATTCTGCTGGATAGCGATGCGTCCTGGAAAACAGCCAGCGGGCCGATAATCAGCGACGATATCTTCGGCGGAGAGTGTTATGACGCCCGGTTGGAGCTGGCGGGCTGGCAGAATCCCGATTATGATGACAGTCATTGGGAAAACGCTGTTCTCTATTCCTCTCCCACGGAAGCTCTTAAGCCTCTGGACATGCCGCCCATGAAAATTATCCGGGAGATCGAGCCGGTCGAATACTGGAAGATCGGCGAGAGGAAATGGGTCTTCGATCTGGGAGTCAATATCGCCGGTTTTGTCCGTCTGAAAGGATCGGCTCCCGCGGGGACTGAGGTCCTGTTGACCCACGGAGAAAAGCTTGAGGGGAGAGAGCTCGACATGATGCCTCTCTATGAGCATACGGCAGAACCGGATAAGCCCTATCTCCAGAGAGACCGGTATATATTCAAAGGGCGGGGATTGGAAGAATGGCATCCCCGCTTCACCTATCACGGCTTCCAGTATGTTGAAGTCGACGGTCTGGAATCTGTTGATAAATCAACCATTACGGGACTGGAAGTTCACTCGGACCTGGAGCAGATCGGAAATTTCAGCTGCTCCGATGATCTGCTGAATAAAATCTTTCTTGCGGGCAACCAATCCAATCTGAATAATTTTCAGGGAATCCCCACCGATTGTCCGCACCGGGAGAAAAACGGCTGGACCGGTGATGTAAACCTTTCCATCGATTACAATCTTCTCTGTTATAATTCGGACAGGGTTCTGAAAAAATGGATCTACGATATTGTCGATGCCCAGAGCGAAAGCGGTCGGATTCCCGCCATAGCGCCCACGCCGGGGTGGGGGTATGAGGGGTTCTCCGGCCCCGCCTGGGACAGCTCTTTTATCATCATCCCCTGGCATATCTACTTTTATCGCGGTGATAAGGTTTTTCTTGAGTCGGTCTACGACCCCATGAAGAAGTATATGTCGTGGCAGAGCGGTAAGGCAAAGAACCATATCATCCATTACGGTCTGGGCGACTGGTGCTCTCCGGGCCGCATCCCTCATAAACCGAAATGCCCTCCTTCTCTGACCAGTACGGCTTTTTTCTACGAATCGGCCCGGCTTATGGCAAAAATAGCCGAAGCCGTCGGCAGGAAGGGGGATGCTGATAACTTCGGAAATCAGGCAGAGAAAATCCGCAAAGCTTTTAACAGAGCCTTTGTCAATCAGGAATCGGGTTTTGTCAAAGGCGATTGCCAGACCAGTTATTCCGCTACTCTGTTTTATGGTTTGATCGATGAAAGCCTGAAATCAAAGGTATTCGAAAGGCTGGTGGATCAGGTCGAAAAGCAGAACTTTCATCTCGATACGGGAATCCTGGGGACAAAGTATCTTCTCGAAGTTCTGAGCCGTCACGGCCGCGGCGACCTGGCTATGAAAATCGCCACTCAAAGGGATTTTCCGGGCTGGGGAATGTGGATCGAACAGGGCGCTACAACGCTCTGGGAAAACTGGAACGGGGAACAGTCGAGAAATCACAGGATGTTCGGCAGTATCAGCTCCTGGTTTCTCACCCGCCTCGCGGGTATTCAGATTGAGGATGCCGCTTTCAGGAAAGTGATAATTCAGCCGGATTTTAATAATCATCTCACCTCGGCAGAGGGGCGGACCAGGACTCCCTTCGGAGAATTATCCGTGCGATGGGAAAGGGAAAAGGGGAAACTGAATCTATATATTGAAGCCCCCGACGAGATCGAATTATCTCTCTGTCTCGACGAAAACTTTCAATGTGAGGTTATTTATGTATAGAATCTTCTGCATTATACCTGTCCTGCTGCTCTTCGGCTGCCGTTCTCACCTCGATACAGATTCCTTTGAAGCGCCTCGTAACAGAGCGGTTGATATATCAGTTTTAACCGGCAATCTGAAAAAGGCTGAACACCTTCTGGTTCTGGATGAGCAGAATCTGTCTCCCGAAGAGAAGCTTTTTGTGAGCACGCTCCAGGGGCTGGTTTCAAAATCCTCAAGAACTCAGATATATATCGACCCCGGTTATGGAGGATATACCGCCTGGCTGAAGGATCTTGAAATCCGGGGCGTAACGGTTGAGCCTGTCGATGATTACCGGATTCTCATCGATCGATACAAAGACTATATAGAAGCTTATATTCTCTGTTCCATTAAAGATCAATCTGTCAATGGGGCCAACAGCCTTGTTTCCCTCTATAAGGCCCCCGCTATCGATACATCTCTTGAATCTGAAATGATCTCAAGGGGGATTTCCATGGCTCTTGATGTGCGGGGAAAAGATGAAAAATGGGTCTTTGAAAATTATAAAGACCGGTTTTCAAAAGATGTTCTCTTCGAGCAGAAGGAATCGCTCGTTCCGGCTTTGAGAGATTATGCCGTGGCACTGAATGGATTCCTCTTCTTCGACGGTAATTCCTCTTTCCGGAAAATGATAACCCGGTGGGCCGGGGAGGATGCCCCCCTATTCGGCTGGGGAGATCCCGGAAGGGGGGAAGATAAATTTGTCGCCATGAGCTCCCGAAGCGATCTTTATACGATTCCGTCGGACCACGCCCGGAATCTCTCTGTCTTCAGCG